>JAJRTL010000337.1 GCA_024278315.1 Planctomycetota bacterium
GCCGCAAAGAAGACTGCCGCAAAGAAGACAACGGCAAGGAAGCCCAAGCAGAAGACCGCTGCAAGAGCTCCTGCCAAGGTGGCGACCAAGCGTGCCACCACGAAGAAAGCAGCAACCAAGAAGGTGGCAACCAAGAAGCCGGCGCGGACGACTGCAAAGGTGACCACCAAGAGCTCTGCAGCCAAACAGAAGATCTCTCTCACCGTCGGCAAGAAGTCGACCAAGGCGGCCGCCAAGAACCAGGCCAAGCCGATGACGGCCACGGAGCGCAAGCGCCACGAGCAGGAGCGCATCGACACGATCTGGAAGATGTTCAAGCGCACGAACGACGAGAACCTGCGCAACATCCTCGTCGAGTATCACTTCCCGCTCGTCAAGTACATCGCCGAGCGCCTGCTCCAGACGCTTCCCAAGTCCATCGAGCTGGACGACCTCATCTCGGCCGGCACCTTCGGTCTGCTGGATGCCATCCGCGGCTTCGACCTCAAGCGCGGCATCAAGTTCAAGACCTACTGCTCCACGCGTATCCGCGGCTCCATCCTCGACGAGCTCCGGAGCCAGGACTGGGTGCCCAGGCTCGTCCGCCTCAAGGCCCACAAGCTCGACCGCGCCATCCGCAAGCTCGAAGCGCAGACCGGCGGCGAGATCAACGACCACGAACTGGCCGAAGAGATGGAGTTGAGCATCCAGGAGCTCGAGACGCTCAAGACCGAGGCCTCGCCCAAGACCATCTTCTCCCTCTCCGAGAAGCTCGACGACAGCGATGACAACCGCGACATGGAGAAGGTCGAGATCATCGAGGACAAGAAGGGAACGGACCCGGTCCAAGCGCTGCAACAGCAGGATGTCCTGGAGGTGATCACCTCGAACCTTACCAAGAAGGAACGCTTGATCATCATCATGTATTACTACGAAGGTCTCACGATGCGCGAGATCGGGGACATCATGAGCCTCACGGAATCGCGCGTCTGCCAGATCCACAGCAACGTGATGGGCCGACTCAAGACGCAGCTGAAGTCCCTTGCCAACGAGGGTGCCACGATCTGAGGATCGGCTCTAAGGCGGCCCACAGGGCCTGACCGATTGAAGAAGGGTAGGAGCGTCCACGGACGCGCCTGCCTTTCTTTGCGTACAGGGCCAACATCGGATACGGGGGTATGGAGATGTCGAGCATCGGAAACGTGGATGGGGAACTCCTCGTTGTGATCCAGTACATCGACCGGGACGGGGGAAGGTCGGTCGCAAGACGGACCTTGCAGAAGCGATGAGTTCGGAACCTACCCTGATCAAAGGAAGCGACGGAGCGCTCGCAGAGCTCATCGAGGTCGCGCTGCAGTCCATCGGCACGAGCATCGGCACTCTCATCGACAAGCCTGTCGTCCTCCAGGCAGGAGCGCTCGAGTTCCTCAACGCGGACCTCTTCTCCGCGCAGAGGGCAGGCAAGTACATGCTCCTCACCGGGGACCTGGAGAAGGACTATGCGGGCCCCGTCCACATCCTGCTGGGCCTGACCGAGGCCATCACCTTCTCCTCCTACATGATGAGGCTCCCCGACGAGGTCATCCAGAAGAACCGGGAGGAGGAGATCTTCAGCGAGGAGAATCAGGAGACCTTCGGAGAAGTTGGCAACATCATCTTCTCGGCCCTGGACGAGGCCCTCAGGGGCAAGGCTCCTGGCGCTGTCAACATCCGCGTGAAAGACCAGGAGAACTGCGAGCTTCCCGGTGAGGCACCCAAGAGCTTCACCCAGGATCCCTTTGTCCTCTACTCCTTCTCTTGCAAGGTCGCGGAGTTTGCCGAGGCCGAGGGTGCCATCCTGATCCCTCTGGAAGCCGCCGAGAAGATCAACGGCGAGCCACTGAACTTCGGAGAACTCGAGGGTCCCAAACGCGCCCTCAAACGGCTGGAAAACAGTCCCGAAGATGAGATCGAGGATATCGAGCAAGCACCGATCCAGGGGCGGCTCGCCACCTATGTCCAGGATGGCAACCTCTTCAAGAAGATCCGGAAGAGCTGTCGCAGGATCGGGCTCGAGCTCGAGAAGAGGCCCAAGACCGAGGTCCCCAATCCCTCGGCCCATCGAGGCAAGATCGTGTTGATCGAGGTGGGGCGAGGAGAGCTGAAGCGTTTCGAGTGGTGCCGCCGACTCAAGGAGTCCGGGGAGATCCATGTCGCGATCATGCTCATGGAGGCCACGCAGTACACCGTCGCGCTCGCCTACAAGGCGGGCGCCGACGTGATCGTCGGCTGGCCTGTCCACGAGCGCAGGCTCTCTGCCAAGCTGGCATCGATCTTCGAAGAAGAGGGCAGCGAGACAACAGAGGCCGTCGCTGAATCAGCCTGACTCCCAGGCCTCGAACACGCGCATGAGATTGGCGTGGGCCACACCCGACCTGGCCGAGTCGGAGAGGTCACACCTCGTCGCAATCGCATCGACCAAGGACCCCAACCTCGAGCAGTCCTCGATCCCCTCCGGGCCCTGCTCGATTCCATCGAAGTCGCTCCCCAAGCCGAGGATGCCACTGCCCCCTATGCGGATCATGTGCTCGGCGTGTGCGAGCGTCTGGTCGACTCCAACGTCCCCCGAGCCCAGGAAACCGGGATACAACACGAGTCCCACCGCTCCGCCTTTGGCCGCGAGGGCCTCGATCTCTGCGTCCGCCAGGTTGCGGCAGTGATCGTGCACGACACGCGCAGCGGAGTGCGAGCAGATCGGCGGGGGCACATCCATCTCAAGGACATCGCGCAGCGTCCGCGCCGAGACATGGGAACCATCGGCCACGACCCCCAGCCGGAACATCTCCTCGACGACCTGGCGCCCGAATGCCGTGAGCCCCTCGGGGCTGTCCGAGCTTGCCTTCTGGCAGGACTCGGCCCAACTGAGATGGTTGTTCCAGGTGAGCGTCATGTAGCGGATGCCGATCTCGGCCAAGGCGCGCAACTTGCCGAGGTCTTCTTCGATCGCGTGACCACCCTCCACTCCCATCATGGCCGCGAGCTTGCCCTCTGCCACGAGGTCCCGAGCCTCTTGCATCGTGCGGGCCAGCCCCATACGTGAAGGGTGCAGGTCGATCTGGGTCAACAAGGCCTGGGCCAAGGCCATCGTCCTCGCAAAGGCTTGATCGGGAAGATAGTCCAGCGAAGGCCAAAGCGAGAAAACGAGGATGCGCACACCTCCAGCTTCGAGCCGATCCAGGTCGACATGTCCTTCGGGAATCCCTCGGGCGAGATCCGCTCCGTCGTCGAGGACGCGAAGCAGGGTATCGACGTGGCAATCGAGCAGGTAGGGTTGCGCAGGCTTCAAGGGGCTGGTCTCATCAGCTGACGGACTTCATCGGATACAGGAACATTGGACGGTAAAAGCGTGGAGGAAGCCAGCAAGGTCGCCGGAGAACACTACGAGAACTTCCCCGTAGGCTCTCTGCTGATGCCTGCCCGACTCAGGCATCATGTCCACAGGATCTACGCCTTCGCCAGGACGGCGGATGACCTGGCGGACGAATCGCGTGATCTCCCAGGGCTTCTGGCCTGGCGTCGCGGACTCGAGAATGCACTCGAACAGCGGGGACGCCCGCCTGCACTCCTCTCCGACCTGGCTTCGACCATCCAGGAGTTCCAGCTACCGGCTGTGCTCTTCTTCGATCTCCTCGATGCCTTCCAACAGGACCTCGAGAAGAACCGCTATGAGGATGCTGCCGCACTACAGGATTACTGCCGAAAGAGCGCGGATCCCGTCGGACGCATCCTGCTGCATCTCCATGACCACACAGACGCGGAATCGCTCCTGCTATCGGATCACATCTGCACGGCTCTACAGATCCTGAACCACGCGCAAGACGTCAAGGAGGACTACCTCGAACGGGACCGCATCTATCTCCCCCGGGATCTGATGGACCTCCACGGGGTGAACGAATCGGATCTCGCGGCCGAGCGGACCAGCGAGGGTCTCCGCGCATGTCTCGCCACCTGGGGCGATCAGGTGAGTCGATCGTTCGCGCTGGGTTGGCCTCTCACGCGAAGGGTCCCCGGCCGCTTCGGGCTGGAGCTCAGGGCCATCCTCCAAGGGGCAGCTCTGGTCCTGGATCGCATGCAGTCCACGGGCTTCCGTGTTCTGGAACGTCGGCCTCGCCTCCACAAGAGCGACGCTCCCGAACTCCTCTTGAGGAGTCTCTTCCAATCCTGGCCCCCACGCGCGGTCCGCAGACGCTCGTGGTGAGATCCCTGTGATCGAGACCGTGAATCGTCCGCGCAAGGGCCTATGCTCTCTCTCATGGTCTCTCCTCCCCTAGAAGCCAGCCGTAGCCCAGCCGAGATCGCGCGCGCGTCGGGCTCCAACTTCCTGCTCTCGTTCGCCTTCCTGTCTCCGGGGAGAAGACGGGCCCTGCTGGCCGTCTATGCGTTCTGCCGGGTCGTCGACGACGCCGTGGATCTGGCCGAGGATGCGAGCCAGCGCAGCGTTGCCAAGGAGCACCTCGAATTCTGGGAGAACGAGCTGCAAAAGGCCTTCGATGGCTGCCCCGGTACGCCGACAGGCTTTGCCCTGCATCGCGCAGCGGAGTGCTTTGGCCTGGAGCAGGAGCCTCTCCAAGAGGTATGCCAGGGCGTACGCATGGACCTCGAACCGCCTCGCTACGAGACCTTCGAAGACCTCACGCTCTACATGGGGCGCGTCGCCTCTGCGGTGGGCATCACATGCCTGCCGATCTTCGGCGCGGACAAGGAGCGATCCCGGCCCTACGCCCACGCCCTGGGTCTCGCCTTGCAGTACACGAATATCCTGCGCGACATCGCCGAGGACGGCGATCAGGGGCGCATCTATCTGCCACGAGCCGAACTCGACAGACATGGCGTCGACGCGCGCTGGCTCGGCTCCTCGCCTCCCCGGGAGATGCTCGCAGAAAACGGTCCTGTGGCAGGGCTCCTCCGTGCCGAGATCGAGCGGGCGAATGCGCTCTTCGAGACGGCCATTGCCCTGCTTCCCGCGCAGGATCGCAGGTCCCTCAAGCCCGCCCGAATCATGGGCAGGATCTACCGCGACCTCCTCGACAAGGTCGAAAAGCTGGGGCCCAGCTCGCTCATCCTGCCCAAGGTCCGCTGCCCTCGATGGCGCAAACTCTATCTAGCTTTGTTCAGTCTTTCTTGATCACTCTGTCTCGGCTGCGGACACCTGATGCCAAATCTGGTAGCCAGGGCCGCATCGCACAATCTGGTAGCACCGTTTGCATGCGCGCTCGCATCGAAGTGAATCCCAAGTGACCAAGAAAGTCGTGATCGTAGGCGGAGGTGTCGCAGGCCTCGCCGCGGCTCTGGCCCATCACGAAGCAGGCTGGAAGGTCCATGTGGTCGAGGCCCGGGATCGCCTCGGCGGGAGAGCCTGGTCCCTGCAGAAGGACTCCGATGCCCACGACTACGACAACGGGCCTCACGTGATCCTGGGCTGCTACCATTCCTTCCGCCGCATCCTCAGAAGCCTGGGGAGCGAAGGGCTCTTCCATCAACCTCCTGCGCTCAGGCTTTCCTTCCTGTCACAAGGCGGTGGGATCCAACGGCTCTCGCCCCCATCCCTGCCAGCCCCCTTGCACCTCACCGTCGGCCTTCTCCGAATCGGCGGCCTGCGCCTGGGCGAGAAGCTGGGCATGCTACGCACCGCCGTGCTCCCCTTCATGCCCCTGCCCGATCGTCGCGAGAGCCTCGAGGCCTGGATGCGACGCAAACGGGTCAGCAGAACCTCCCGCTCGCTGCTGATCACCCCCCTTTGCCGCGCCATTCTCAACGTCGAACCCGAAGAGGCCTCGGCCAGGCTCTTCTTGTCCACGCTCCGCGAAGCCTTCAGCGGGCGTCGCAAGCACAGCGCTCTCTGGGCCCCCTCTGCTCCCTGGTCCGAGATCCTGGATCGTCCGGCGCAAGCGCTCTGCGCAAGGGAAGGGATCGAGGTCTCGCTCAAAAGTCCGGTTCAGGCCTTGGAGAGCCGCCCCGGCCAGAGCCCTGTCGTGAAGCTCCGCGATGGCACCTGCCTCGATGCACAGGACCGCGTCGTGCTGGCCGTTCCATGGGACGTCTGCCATCGACTCCTCACCGAGGCCTTGGGGGCGCCCCCGCAGGGTTCGCCCTGGGGTCAGGACATCCAGGCCGCCCCCATCGTCACGGTCTACCTCGACCTCGCCCTGGGCATGCTCCCCTTCGACGATGCGGTCATGGGGCTCGTGGATGGTGAGCCCTTCCACTTCCTGGTGCGGCGCGCAGACGAAGCGGGTCATGGCCGACCGGGCGAGCCCGTGGGGATGCTGGCCGGAGCTGCGTTCGGCCTGGATGGACGGAAGGCAGAGGAGATCATCACCATCGCCCTGGATCAGCTCGCGGCCTTCCTCGGACGCGAGGAACCCTGGCCCGAGTCCGTGACGCAATCGGCCCGCGTCATCCGGGAGCAAGGTGCGACCATCCGTGCGATGCCCGACATCGAGAAGCTCCGCCCCAAGCCGGGGTCGGGCCCGATGCCTGGGCTGCTGGTCTGCGGCGATTGGACCGACACCGGCCTGCCCTCGACACTCGAAGGCGCAGCAAGGAGCGGCTTCGCGCTGCCCGTGGAGGCGCGCGGATGAACAGCGCAGACGCGGTGTCCGGCAGCCCCTCGGGCAGCGCATCGGACAGAGCATCGGACACCGCATCGAGCGTCCGGGAAACAACGGCACTGCTGGAGATCCAGGGCCACCCTGGCCTGGAGGGCCCACTCGGCCAAGGAGTGCTGCGCATCCAACCCGGGGAGCTGGCTTTCCTGGAGGGTGAGTCGGGGGCGGGCAAGACCCGGCTCCTGCGGCACCTCGTGGATCTGGAACCGGGGCTCCAGGGAGATGTCTTCCTGGCGGGCCAACCCGTCAAGGACATGCCCCCAGCCCTGCTGCGCAAGCAGATCTCCCTGCTGCCACAGGATCTCCCCATCCATCCCTGCACGGGCCGAGAGCTCCTCGCCGCCATCCGGATCTATCAAGCCAATCGCGACTCCCATCTCACCGAGACTGAGACCGGCGAGTGGTTGGAGCTCTTCGAGTTGACTCCCCATCTGGACAAGAAGATCGAACTTCTCTCCGGCGGTGAGAAGCGCCGGCTGTCCCTCGTGGCCAGCCTGATTCCCCGACCCCGCGTCCTTCTCCTGGACGAGCCCGAGACCGGCTTGGATCCACGCCGCAGGGGGAGCTTGGACAGCTTCGTCGAGCGGGCGCTCGGTGAGAGCATGGCCATCCTCTGGGTCAGCCATCTCAGCGCCGCCACCCTCTTCGCGGGGGCTCCGCAGTACCGCATCCAGAGGAGTCCTCTCTGATGCTCGCCTTGCAGGAGCCACAGGCACTCGTCGAGCTCGGATGGGGCGATCTAGCCCTGGTCTCGGCCTGCCTGTTGATCAACGTGGCCCTGTCCTTCCACTTCCGCCTGGGGATCCACAGGACCCTGCTCCTCTCGGGATTGCGCACCGTGCTGCAGCTGACCTTGGTGGGCCTCATCCTGAACAAGATCTTCCAGGTGGATCAGCCTTGGCTGGTGCTGGGCATCATGGTCCTGATGGTGATCCTCGCGGGCAGCACGATTGCACAGCGCGCGAGGCATCGCTTTCCCGGCCGCTGGCTCACGGCCGTCGGCTCGATCAGCTTCCCGGCCTTCCTCATGGTCGCCTACGGCGTCTTCGCGATCGTCCGTCCCGACAACTGGGCCGATCCCCGCTACCTCATCCCGCTCATGGGAATGATCCTCGGCAACAGTCTGACGGCCGTCCACCTCACGATGGACCGATACACCCAAGCCCTGTTGGAACATCGCAAACAGATCGAACACCTCCTCTGCCTGGGGGCCACGCCCCAAGAAGCCACCCAACGCGCCACGCGGGACGCGATCCGCACAGGCATGACGCCGATCCTGAACGCCATGGCCATCGTCGGCATCGTGAGTCTCCCAGGGATGATGACCGGACAGATCCTCAGCGGAACGCCACCGCTGATGGCCGTGCGCTACCAGATCATGATCATGTTCCTGCTCGCGGGCTCCACAGCACTCGGCAGTGCCGTGTGTGCCCTCTGGCTACGGCGAAGCCTCTTCGACACACGCTACCGCATCCACTCCGAACTCGAGTGACCGGGCCTGGCGATTGCAGAGCCCCGGGAATGAGGCAGGACCATGATCAGGGCTCCCCTGTGTGAAGCGCTGAGCTGAGCGCAGCTCAGCTGGCTCCCGCTCGGGTTCAGGGCAGATCCTGCCACCCCTCCCCGTCGCAATGATCCGCCCTGGAGGGTCAAGAGTGAACGGACCATTGCGACGGTGAAGGGCAGCAGGGCGCGGGGACTGCTTGGGGTAGGTGGCTTCATCCATGCGTGGCTGGCTCTGGGGGGGGCCTTGTCGCTCGGCGCATAGCCCGAACGATTCATGACCTCGATGCGTCTGTCGGGGATCTTTCGGTTCAGGACCGCAAACGCGGAGTTTTGCTCGGCATGGCTTCGATTCGACGACCCTCCTGGGTCGCCTCATATCTCGCGCAGCCCCCCCTAACTCTAAGGCTCCCCGTTAGACCAACAGATACGCCACTGGCAAATCTGCTCGCAACGATCTCATGAATCATCCGGGTTAGCGCTGAGGGTGCAGGGGGTGGCTCGCTGGCGGACCGATGTTGGGACTTGGGGAGACAGGGGTGGTCTCGAGCGGTGATGGTGCCACCCTTGCGCCAACCATTGCTGAGAAGCCAGCTCTTGGGGGAGGATGCTGGCTTGGGCTTGCCTGGTTGGGCCAGGGGGTGGTCATCCGGTGGGTCGAAGGGAAACCAGGGGACCGTGCTGCAAGGGTCTGCTCCCTCCCCCTCCAAAGATGTGTGCAAAGATGGGCCCAGCGATCTTGACCCGTGTTTGCGAGCGTTCGCCAAAACGTAGACGAGCGTGTTTCGGCACTGCGTCGGCGAACTGACAGGCACGGCGTCGTAGCGATCCACGAAGACCTTGCCTCTGCGCTTCCAGTGACGATTGAGGAGTCTGGCCATGCCGCTCAGGATACCGTTCATCGCACGGGAGAGGACACTGTCATCCTGAGCCTCGACGATCATGTGGATATGATTGCCCTGGATCGAATATTCGACGATCCGGAACCCTTCCTTTCCTGCCACCTGAGCCAGGTAGTTCATGAGAAGCGCGACGGTCAAAGCCGCGCGCAAGGAAGGGAGTCCTGCGCCAATACGACAAGTCACGTGCAGGACACTCAGCTTGGAGAAGCCCTTCCTGACACGATGCCCGACTCGAGCACGATCCCCCTTCCTCTTGCGCCCTGCCCCCTTCCTTACACCACAATGCCGAGGAAGGAAGGGAAGATCCAACTGTCGAACTCTTCTCTTCGTTGCTGTCTTCATGCCTGCCTTCATGCCTGCCTTCACGGTCGTCTCCTCACTCATCCCGCTATCTCACACGACGCATGAAGTAACATGAATGTTCAGTGAAAACAGAACAATGATGAAGAAAAGCAAGAGAGGCGATGCCGGCCGCAAGGGTGCCCAATCAAGCCTGTCGCTCAGTATATCTGAACATCTATTGAGCCCATCTCCCCGAAGCCTCCAGGCCAGCGAGCCAGCGGGCCCCCGCCGCGAGCCCGCCGCGAGCCCGCCAAGGAGCAGAGGTCTGTGCGCAGCCACCCACACCAGAAAGCTGCAACCTGCTGCCCCTCACCGTCGCGATCGCCCGTTCACTTTTACCCTCCGGGCGGGTGATCGCGATGGGGAGGGGCAGCAGGTTGCCCTGATCCCGAGCAGGAGCCAGCCGAGCTCCAGCCAGCCCAGCCAGCTCAGCTCAGCCCAGCGTTCGAGGCCAAGCAGGGGCCGAGAGAGTCCTGGAGATGACTGGGGCATGCCCGAGGCTCTGGATTGGCCACCCGGACATGCGGATGACGCGGTCGGGAGCGGGTGCACCTCAAAGCGTGAAGAGCAGCACGTAGCTCAGCACGAACAACACAGCAACGACGAGGATCAGCAAGCGCCAGGCCGGAGAGAGAGACGCACGTTCGCGGTGGTCGCCGAGGTCCAGGCTTTCGAACTGAATCTCCTCTTCGGACTTCCAACCGGTGTTCTCATCCGAACCACACTCGGGGCAGGCCAAGGCCTTCTGCGGGATCGTGCTGCCACAGTAGGGACAGGCTCGGAGTAGGCGAGGTGCACGCGGCTTGCGGGAGAAGGGCAGTCTCATGGAACATCGGGAAGGCGGAATCGAGAGCGGAAAGAACGAGAGCGAAGCAGGCGGAGGAGGCAGAGGAGGATCGCCTCGGATCTACTCGCGCCCGGCACGGTACTCTGCGAGTTGGCCAAGGAGCTGTTCGCCGAACTTGTCCCACTTGCCGGGACCGAGTCCCACGATGGCCAGGAAACTGCGCTCATCGCTTGGGGGATCGTCCACCAGGGCCTGGAGGGTCCGGTTGTCGTAGACGGTATAGGCGGGTTTGCCATCCTCTTGGCAGAGCTCGGAGCGGAAGTCGCGCAGCAGCTGCAGGAGGACGGGATCCTCGCAAGTGATCTCGGTGGTGGCCTTGCGACTCGGGGCGCGCCGCCGGTTGGATCGCGGCACAGGCGGCAATGCGGGGCGGATCTCGGCGCGCATGAGGGAAGCACCCTCAGCGCTCAACCCCAAGAGACTGCCACCCCGTTTGCCATCGGCGCTCGTGAAGCTCTGTCGTTCGAGGAAACCATGCTCTTCCAGGAACTGGAGCAGCTCCCGACAAGTCCCTTCGCCATCGCTCTTGAGGGCGCCGTAGGTCGGAACCTGATCCAACCCCCTCTGCAGCAGATCCGACGAGCGACTCCCCGCGAGGACCTGGGCAATCCGGTGGGGACCGAAGCGGAAGTGCATCCGGGCCACCGCGGACAGGGCCTTGCGAATGCGCAGGAAGTCCTCGTCATCGGGCGCTTGTCGATCCTGCCGCGTCTGGCAGAGATCGCACTTGCCGCAGGCGCCCTCTTCTTCGCCGCCGAGGAAGTAGGCACGGATCTTGGCCATGCGACAGCCACTCGTCGAACGGCAGTAGCTGTACATCCTGTACAAACGCGCCTCGTCCCTCCGACGCTTCTCGAGGAGCTTGTGGGGATCGACCGGACATTGATCCGGGATCCCCTCGGCCGGGTGCAGCAGTCCATCTACGCGATCGACGACGCCCGTGCGACCCAAGAGGCCGAGAGCGGTGCGTACCGGACCGTCCTTCTTCTCCCCCAACCACCTCATCACATCCTCGGTATCGTAGCCCCCATCATTGCGGACCTCCATGGTCTGGAAGATCTTGAAGCAACGCTCGACGAGGTCGTACGAGGGGTTGGCCCCATCGAGGAAGAAGCGCTGCAGGGCTAGGTCACTGCCATGGTGCAGGAGCACACAGGTCGCGGGCTCGCCATCACGGCCAGCGCGACCCGCCTCCTGGTAGTAGGCCTCGGTCGAACCGGGCATATCATGGTGGATGACCATGCGGATGTCGGGTTTGTCCACCCCCATGCCAAAGGCATTGGTGGCGAAGAGCACATCGAAACGCCCCTGCATGAACCGATCCTGGATCCTGTTGCGCTCCTCGTCGGGCAGACCCGCGTGGTAGCAGGCCGCTCGCAGCGCCGTGCGCTTGAGGGACTTGGACATCTCCTCGACAGCCTTGCGGCTGGCCGCATAGACGAGCAGCGTCCCGCTTCCGGCCAGGAGCATCTCACGAATGAGTGCTGCCTTGTCCGCCTTGCGCTCGACACGCTGGACCTCGAAATGCAGGTTGGGTCGATCGAAGCCCGTGAGGATCTCGACGCCCCCCTCCAGCCCAAGCTCGC
>JAJRTL010000338.1 GCA_024278315.1 Planctomycetota bacterium
ACCAGCTCCGTGTTTGAGGCCAAGCTGGGGCCGAGAGAGTCCTGATAGATATTGCCCAAGGTCCAGGGCTCTGCCTTGTCCTCACTCCAGTCGAATCCTGTTGTTGTCCAGGAGAAGTTGTGGGGCAAGGGCAGGGCTAGGGGGAGTGGCTGGGGGGAGTGGCTGGGCCGGAGAGGGTCGAGACTCCCTTTGCTCCGAACTTCGCCTGGGTCAAGAGGGGAAGGGACCTTTGAACGGTGTGGCCGGCTGCAGAAGTCGCTGCAGGGAGTCCCGATCCTCTCCGGCTGTGGCGGGGATGACCGCCTGCGTCCGGGGGGGCGGGCGTGGCGCCGCGCGCCGCGCCGCGGTGCGCGGCTTCGCTGGGCCGTTTCCCCATCCCTGTCAGCCCCACCGACCGCGAGGGTGCGATGCGAAACATCGGCCTGCGACGCAGATGTCGGTCTTCCTCTTCAGGAGGTCGGGGAGCTTCTTACCCGCCTTGGAGGTGACTGCGGCGTCGTAGAGCTTGCCGTCGGCCGCGTTCTTGATCGCCCTCTGAGGGGAGGATTGCAGATAACTCAGTCACCCTCTGCGCGCAGCCACCTCCGCTCTCTGTGGCATCGCCGAGACTGGTTTCGCTTGGGCAACTGAAGCCAATCGAGCCCCTACGGAGACTTGGACTTCTTCTGGCTACAGCGTCAATCCGCGGTTGCCTGAGAGGTCAGCATGCCTTCTGGGGGGCCCTTGGAGCCCGACTGCGAGCAGCCCTGGCCAAGCGCAGGCTCATGGCCTCGGTCCTGATAATTCGCCGGTCTTCGGTGGGCAGTCATGCACTGACCGGATCCACATCTACCGCTTTCTGATCGATTTGAGGTGAAACAAGACCGAGTTGTCTCTCGTTTCTTTGAGCATCCAGCACAGCGAATGCTGCTGATAGTTCGTCAAGAGTGCCGCAGACGATGCTGACGTAGTCGGGACAAGTGAGGTTACAGATCAGGGCTGCGGCCGGAGGCAGGTGCTCGAAGTCCTGGGTGAGGATCTTGCGACCACTACGCCGACGCTCACCGTGCTTCATGTCCCGGAAGAAGTTCTCCAGGATGTTGTTGGTTCGGTCCACGACCCTGACGCCTCCTCCGACTTCGCGGGGCAAAGAGATGACGTGCCCCCAGAGAGAGTCGCCGTGACGTTCCATGTGGTCGAGGATGAGGTCGATGGCCTCCCGCGTGTTCACGGCCGGACCGCGCTCCGGCCGACGTTGGCGCAAGGAGGCGACCCATTGGTGCAGGTCTTTGCGGATATCACACAACTGGTTGGCGGCGTCCTCTGCACTTCGCTCACAGTGAGTAGGTCGCGGGACGAGCCGCAGAGTGTCTCGCAGTTCGTCGAAGAGGTCGGCCCTTGCTCGGAGCGTAGTCGTCAGCTGGGCGGTGGGAGCATCAGAGAGGATCGGGGTGAGGATGGAAGAGAAGCGATCCAGGCTTCTGCGCAACGTCCGGTCATCGGGAAGCCGGCGAAGGAAGGCGACGGCGGCTCGATGGGCACAGGAGCAGCGATCGTATAGATCGAGATAGGGCCTATCGTAGGGAAACGACTGGTAGGTGCTGTCGACAGGGAAATCGAGTACCCACTGGGTCAGCGCTCGGATAACAGCGAGACCATCGCGTCCCTTGGGCAAGATGTGATCAGTACTCTGCTGCCAATCTTGCACTGCCTGACGTGCTTGACCGATGGAATCGCTGAGTTTGCGTCCCAAATCGCGAGCCAGAGTCCGAAGACGAGGACGGATCTTGAAACCACGGAACGCCTCGCGCAGCTTGCCATGGCACTCCTTGAGGAGATCTTTGCCGACGTCAGCCAGGAAGTGCTGATGGCAGGCGAGCACCGGGATCGAGAGCTTCAACTCGGCGACGAGGTCATTGGCTGCCGGTATCATGGCCCTGCCCAGATCACGCATGACAGCACACGGCGCACCGAAGCGGTCAACGACCGAACGCAACCGAGGCAGAATCACTTCGGTGCGCTCGGTGGGGATCTTCCAGGAGCCCAGGCCCCATCGGCGCCACCCCGCCAGGGCCACGAGCAAGGTCCCGCGACCGTCTTCGCCGGTAGCGTCGATATGCAGGGGCCAGCCGCCATCGCTTTCGACAACGCGAGTGTCGCCGAGTTCTATCAGGAGATCGACAAGGAGCTTCGACCCGCAAAGGCTGCCATCAAGGCAAATGCCCTGGAGTTTGGTCGCGTTCTGCGTCAGTCGGCGATGGCGCTCCATAAGCAGAAGATTGCGTCGCCCAGGCGCACGTCAGATGCCGGGCCCTATGAGGTGTACAGTATCTCAACCAGTCGGGCCGACTACGAGTACTTCATCTACTACTCCGACGTCCCAAAGCTCGTTGAGATCCGGAAAAGGTCTGAGCTCATTGCTTCTGAGTTCGAGAAGTTCGTGGTTTCCAGATCCCCAGCCTGGAGACAGTTCATCAATGACAGGAGGAAGAGATGATAGTATCCATGAAATGGGCGCTTCCCATGCTGGCCCTGCTCTTGCCGGGCTTTCACAGGGCTCCGCCCGCTCCCGTAGACACGTCCGCACCTGCGACGCACGCCATCGCCATCCCTCTGGCTATTGTTGCGGGACAGGCTCTCGATCTGGTCTATCCATGGCGTCCTGATTGGCTGCAACCGCCAACGCTGGTCACTTGCCAGAAGTGCAAGCGCGACCCGGTCTCTGGAACGACTCCGACTATCAACTGGGGCGTTTGGACTACTACTCCAGCCTTCGTCACAGGTGAAGGCTGGACGATTGGTCACAACTTTACAGGAGGCACAGACGGCCAGTGCTAGAGTTCAGGTTGTTCGGCATATGATTGCAAGTGGGAGGGGCAGATCACTCTCACCAACTCAGGAAGCATTTCGTGGACTCAGGCCAAGATCGAGCTGGATGGCGCGGTCATGGATGAGTGGTCCAATATTGGACCCAACGAAGAGAAGACGTGGACCTTCGACGCAAACAACCCAATCATCATCGACTGCAAGGACACAGGAACCAAGGAGACCAAGACCCTGAAGGTCCGAGTTCTTGTGAACACCTTCTGGCACGAGCGAACTGCAACTCTTGGTTGTCTGCAGTGTAGCTAGCCCTCCTTCCGATCCTCCAGGATCTGGACATCCACACGAAGCGCTGGGTCCGGACCGTGGAGAAGTACGGCAGTCTCTTCCACCGTCTGGTCGCGCGAACCGAAGACATGGCCCAGGCAGCTGCCGCCGCAGGGCGCAAGTGGTTTCACGGCGTGCGTACCTGCAGGGAGCTCTACGCGAGCGAGGTCCAGGGCACCTGAGCCCTCGGCCGAAACCTGGCTCCTGACTCGCGCCCACGAGGCCAACCCGTATCCAGGAATGACCTGCCCCTGACACCCAGGGTCTGCGCGCGAGGGTCCGGCGTGGACGCGGCCCGCTTCGTGAGCCCGCCACGGCGTGACTGATAGGCCCTCTCCACGTCGCAGAGCCAATGTCCCTGCGAGACTTGGCCAGATGCGAGATCCAAGGGATGCCATCCCCATCCTTCCGGGCCTTCACCGCCTTGCTCGCCAATCGATGCGTGTCCCTGTCCACGCCGCCCGCGGCCGTACGCAGCCGTGCGCAGCGTCGCTCGGCCATTTCCCCACCCCCTCCCCCCGGCCACGCAGCCCACCCAGCCACTTCCACTACGGTGCGGCCCCAGGCCGGGGAGGATGGGGAGCCCCTGAAGCGACTTCCGCAGCCGACCTAGACCGTCCGAAGGTCCCCAACCCGCCCACCCAGGCGGAGTACGGAGCAAAGGGGCTCCCCATCCTCCCCGGCCCCACTACCCATCAACGACTCCACACAACCCACAACCCACAACCCACAAGCGCCCCCCAACGAAACAGGCGCCGTCCCCCTACTGGCCCTCAGCCAGCAGAAGAACGACGCCCGTCGCCCCCAATCGCTTGGTATCTACCAGGCGAAGTGGCTGTACGCCTTGTTGGCATCGGCCATCTTGTGCACATTCTCCTTCTTGGTCACCGCGGCGCCCTGGTTGTTGTAGGCGTCCAGCATCTCGTTGGCGAGGCGCAGGGCCATGGGCTTGCCGCGCTTGCCACGCACAGCGTCCAGGAGCCAGCGGATGGCCAGGCTCTGCTGACGGCGGGGCTTGACCTCCATGGGCACCTGATAGGTGGCACCACCGACGCGCTTGCTGCGCACCTCGATGCGCGGGCGGATGTTGTCGATGGCCTGCACGAAGATCTCGGAACCATCGACACCCAGCTTCTGCGCGCAGGAATCGACGGCCTCGTAGAAGATGCGCTCGGCGGTCGACTTCTTCCCGTCCCACATGATCTTGTTGATGATCTTGGTCGCGAGCATCGAGTCGAAGCGCGGGTCAGGAGAGAGGTGGACTTCGGTGGACTTGTAGTTGCGGGGCATCTGAGCTCCAGACGTCGGGAATCAGCGTGGTTTTCGGTTGGGATCGATTGCCAAAGCCCACATCCTGGCGGACTCCAGCAGAAGCGGGCTGTCTAGCCCTTGGGGCGCTTGGCGCCGTACTTGGACCGGCTCTGGAGCCTGTCGTCGACACCGGAGGCATCCAGCGTGCCCCGGATCACGTGATAGCGCACACCAGGAAGGTCACGGACACGACCACCACGGACCAGCACGATCGAGTGCTCCTGGAGGTTGTGGCCTTCGCCTGGGATGTACACGGTCACTTCCTTGCCATTGGAGAGACGCACACGAGCCACACGCCGCAAAGCCGAGTTCGGCTTCTTGGGTGTCATCGTCTTGACCTGGGTGCAGACCCCCTGCTTCTGGGGGCACTGGTCCAGAACAGGAGACTTGCTCTTCTTCTTGACCTTCTTGCGGCCCTTGCGGACCAGCTGATTGATCGTTGGCATTGGCTGAATGCTCCACTCATGAGCCGAAGCTCACGAAGTCCCTTCTGGGGGTTGGTTTCGTTGGTTTGGGGCGAAAAGTATAAGGAACTCCTCACCCGTTTCAAGCCCGTCCCGTCCCCTTTCGGGGCCAGTTGGGCATCGAACAGGGACCCCCTCCGAGGAGCGGGTGGCCCTGTATCCATCTTCTCTCTATCAAGCTTTTCTGTATCAAGCTTCTGAGCTGGCCTCTGGCTCGACCGTGAGCAAGGGGCCTCCCACATCGATCAGCTCGGTCGGCTTCGTGTGAGCGAGGAGCTCGGCCGCGGCGGCCTGGAGGTCGATGTTCTTGCGGACCTGGGTGCCCTGATACTTGGGGAAACCGGTGCCGGTCGGAACCAGGTGTCCCAGGATCACGTTCTCCTTGAGGCCCACGAGCTTGTCGCGTCGGCCACCCAGGGCAGCCTCGGTCAAGACCTTGGTCGTCTCCTGGAAGGAGGCTGCCGAGATGAAGGAATCGGACTGGAGGCTGGCCTTCGTCACACCCAACAGGAGGGGCATGACTGTCGCCGGCTTCTTCTTCTCCTTCTTGAGGCGCTCGTTCTCCTTACGGAAGCGGAACTTGTCCACCACGGCGCCCGGCAGGAAGTCGCTATCGCCCGGATCCTCGACCTGGACCTTGCGCATCATCTGCGAAAGGATCACCTCGATGTGCTTGTCGTCCACCGTCACGCCCTGTGCGCGATACACGGTCTGGATTTCGCGCAAGAGGTAGTTGAGCACGGTCTGCTCGCCACTGATGCGCAACATGTCGTGCGGCACGAGGCTACCCTCGGTGAGCGGCTCACCGGAGACGACCTGGTCGCCACGGTGCACACGCAGGTGCGAACCGTGAGGCACGAGGTGCTCATGCTCCACTCCACCTTCACCACGCACGATGATGGTCCGCTTGCTGCGCTTCTTCTCGCCCAGCTCCACGACTCCATCGATCTCGGCGAGGACAGCGGCCTCCTTGGGACGCCGGGCTTCGAAGAGCTCCGTCACGCGCGGAAGACCGCCAGTGATGTCCTGTGTGCCTCCGATCTCGCGAGAGGTCTTGGCGATGAGGGCACCGGCCTTGACCTTCTTGCCGTCGGTCACCTCGATGTAGGCGCGTTCGGGCAGAGGGTGGATCGAGAGCACCTGCTCGTCGGCGTCGACGATCAGGATCTGCGGATGCATCTCGCCCTTGTGCTCCATGATCATCATGCGCTCGCGCTTGGAACCGCGATCCTTTTCGCGACGCATCGTACGGCTTTCGACGATGTCCTCGAACTTGACGGTTCCGGACACCTCGGCCAGGATGGGCACGTGGTGGGGATCCCAATCCGTGAGGATCGCTCCCTCCTTGATCTTGGAACCTTCCTCGACGTGGACCTTGCCACCGATGGGCACGCCATAGCGATCCAACTCACGCCCCTTCGGATCCAGGATGATGAGCTCGCCCTTGCGGTTGACGGCGACCGTCTCGCCTTCCTGGTTGGTGACGACGATGAGGTTGTGGTAGGCGACCTTGCCCCCACGCTTGGCCTTGAGTTCACTCTCCTCGAGGGTCTTGCTGGCCGTGCCGCCGATGTGGAAGGTCCGCATCGTCAACTGCGTGCCAGGCTCACCGATGGACTGCGCAGCGATGATGCCCACCGCCTGTCCCAGCTCGACCAGTTCACCACGCGAGAGATCCATGCCGTAGCACTTGGCACAACAACCATGGCCTGCCTCACAAGAGAGAGGCGAGCGCACCAGGAGACTGTCGTATCCCTGGGCCTGGAGCTTGTTGGCGATCTCGACGGTGAGGATCTCGTCCTTGTTGACCACGATCTCGGCAGTGACAGGATCCTCGATCGTCACGAGCGACGAACGGCCGCGAATCGCCTGTGCCAGATTGATGGCAACCTTGTCGCCCTGATAGACGACGCCACGCTTCACTCCCAGCTGTGTCCCACAGTCGTCCATCGTGACGATGACGTTCTGGGCCACGTCGGCGAGCTTGCGGGTCAGGTATCCCGAGTCCGCCGTCTTGAGGGCGGTATCGGCCAGGCCCTTGCGAGCGCCGTGGGTCGAGGAGAAGTATTCCAGAACCTTGAGACCTTCGCGGAAGTTGGCGCGGATGGGCGTCTCGATGATTTTTCCCGAAGGACGGGCCATGAGTCCACGCATACCGGCCAGCTGGCGAATCTGCTCGACCGAGCCACGAGCCTTGGAGGCGACCATACAGTAGATAGGGTTCACGTAGAGGGGCTCGCGTCCGTTGGGGGCACCCATCTTGTTCCCTTCGCACTGGCCGCTGTCATTGCGCAGCGCCTCGAGCAGCTCAGCACCCACCATGTCACGAGCCTTGGTCCAGGCGTCGATGACCTTGGAGTAGCGTTCGCCATCCGTGATCTGGCCCTTTTCGTAGGCAGACTGGATCCCGTCCACTTCCTTTTGCGTCTCGTTGACGATGGCAGCGCGAGCCGAGGGAACCGTCAGGTCGTCCTTGCCAAAGGAGACTCCGGCCAAGGTGCTGGCCTTGAAGCCCAGGGACTTCATGGCGTCCAGCAGGATGAGCGTCGGGCTGCGCCCCAGCCTCTCGTGACAGTCCGCAATGATCTTGGAGAGAGCGGCCTTGGTAAGGCTGAAGTTGTAGAAGGGCATCCCTGCGGGAAGGATGTCATTGAAAATGAGGCGGCCCGGTGTGGTTTCAACGAACTCGACGCCATTGCAGAAGTGGGGCACTCCGTCCATGTCGCTGTGCACTTCCTGACTCTCCTCGAACTGTACGAGGATGGCCTGGTGCGTGCGTAGCTTGCCCACTGCGTGGGCCATCCAGGCTTCCTGGGGAGTCGCACGGAAGGGCTTCTCCTCGAGTTTCTCCTCCGGCAGCCGGTAGGTCATGTAGAAGCAGCCCAGGACGATGTCCTGCGAAGGCGCGATGATGGGTCCGCCGTGAGCCGGCGTGAAGATGTTGTTGGTGGACAACATCAAGGTCGAAGCCTCGATCTGGGCTTCGAAGCTCAACGGGAGGTGGACGGCCATCTGGTCGCCATCGAAGTCGGCGTTGTAACCGGTGCAGACCAAGGGGTGCACGCGGATGGCGTTGCCCTCGATGAGCACGGGCTCGAAGGCCTGGATACCCATGCGATGCAGTGTCGGTGCGCGGTTCAGGAGAACCGGATGCCCCTGGATGACCTCTTCGAGGATGTCCCAGACCTGCTCATCGCGACGCTCCAGCATCTTCTTGGCCGACTTGATCGTGTCAGCCAACCCCAGCTCCTTGAGCCTGCGGATGATGAAGGGCTGGAAGAGTTCCAGTGCAATGATCTTGGGCAAACCGCACTGGTGGAGCCTGAGATCGGGTCCGACGACGATGACCGAACGAGCCGAGTAGTCGACGCGCTTGCCGAGCAGGTTCTCGCGGAAGCGCCCCTGCTTGCCCTTGATCATGTCGGTCAGCGACTTGAGCGGGCGATTGCTGGAGCCCAGCACGGGCCTGCGGCAACGGCCGTTGTCGAAGAGCGCATCGACGGACTGCTGCAGCATGCGCTTCTCGTTGCGGATGATGACATCCGGTGCATTGAGGTCGAGCAGCTTCTTCAGGCGGTTGTTCCGGTTGATCAGGCGACGGTAGAGGTCGTTGAGATCCGAGGTCGCGAAGTTGCCCGAATCCAGCAGGACCAGGGGACGGAGATCCGGCGGAATGACCGGGATCACGTCCATGACCATCCACTCGGGCTTGTTGGGCGAATCCCGCAGCATCTCGACAGTCTTGAGCCGCTTGATGATGTCCTTGATCTTCTGAACCGACCGCGTGAGCTTGAGATCCTCACGCAACTCGACGCTGAGTTCCTCGAGGTCCAGGTTGAGCAGGATCTCGCGGATGGCCTCGGCTCCCATACCAGCCTTGAAGGTGTTTCCGTACTTCTCGCGACTCTCGCGGTACTCCTCCTCGGTGAGGAGCTGGTAGGGCAGGAGCGGCGTGTCACCGGCATCGATGACGACGTAGTCCTGGAAGTAGATGACCTTTTCGAGAGAGGTCGTCTTCATGGCCAGGAGGTTGCCGATCCGACTCGGCATCGCCTTGAAGAACCAGATGTGGGCGACAGCGGCAGCCAGATTGATGTGCCCCATCCTCTCGCGACGAACACGAGAGTGCGTGATCATCACACCGCACTTGTCGCAGATGATGCCCTTGTGCTTGATGCCCTTGTACTTGCCGCAGGCGCACTCCCAGTCCTTCTCGGGACCGAAGATGCGTTCGCAGAACAACCCATCCTTCTCGGACCGGTAGGTGCGATAGTTGATCGTCTCGGGCTTCTTGACTTCACCGTAGGACCACTTGGACCGGACGTCCTCGGGCGAAGCCAGCTTGATCGAGACTGCAGCGTAGTCGTTGATCTTCTCGTAGATCGTTTCGACCATCTTTTCCTTCCTTATTCCGCGACTGCGGAAACCTGCCCGCAACTGCGGGAAACCTGTCCGCCGAAGCGGAGAATCGGATCCAGATCAATGCGTTGTAACTGTTTGCTTATGCAAGAAGCTCTTGCGCGCTGCCCCTGCGGTGCAGCTCGATATCGAGCCCGAGGCCTCTCAGCTCATGGCAGAGGACTCCGAACGAGACCGGGGTGCCGGGCTCGAGGATGTTCTCGCCCTTGACCATGGCCTCATAGATCTTGGTGCGTCCGTCGACGTCGTCGGACTTCACCGTCAGCAGCTCCTGGAGGATGGAGGCAGCGCCGTAGGCCTCAAGTGCCCAGACTTCCATCTCACCGAAGCGCTGACCGCCGAAGCGAGCCTTGCCGCCGAGCGGCTGCTGCGTGATGAGGGAGTAGGGACCCGTGGCACGGGCGTGAACCTTGTCATCGACGAGGTGATGTAGCTTGAGCATGTAGAGATAGCCCACGGTCACCTTCTGCTCGAAGGGCTCACCGGTGCGTCCATCGTGCAACACGCTCTTGCCGTCGGTCGGCAGGTTGGCACGCCGCAAGGCATCCTCGATCTCGGCCTCGCTGGCCCCATCGAAGACGGGCGTCACGGCCCGGAAGCCGAGCTTCTTCGCCGCGAAACCCAGGTGGGTCTCGAGGATCTGCCCCACGTTCATGCGCGAGGGCACGCCCAGCGGGTTCAAGACGATGTCGACAGGCGTTCCGTCTTCGAGGAAGGGCATGTCCTCCTCGGGGAGGATCATCGAGATCACACCCTTGTTGCCGTGACGGCCGGCCATCTTGTCCCCCACCGAGATCCGGCGCTTGGAGGCCACGTAGACCTTGACCATCTCGAGGACCCCGGTCGGCAGCTCGTCACCACGCGAAAGCCGGTTGACCTTCTTGTTGCGGTCGGCTTCACGCGACTTGATGCGGTCGGAGTATTCCTTGAGCAGGTCCTCGCAGCGCGTGACCAGGCTCTTCTTGCCGGTCTCGTTGGCCGCATGAAGGATGTGGTCGCGCACCTTCTTGAGATCGGCATACATGACCGTCTCAGGGATGGCCACGGCTTCGCCGCTCTCCGGATCCACGACGTCGGCCCCGAGGATGCCATTGGCCTCCTCGAGCATGGAGCGTGTGGAGTCCCGGAACTGGACCATGAAGTCCATCTCGGCCTGCTTGATCTCCTGGAGGTTGGCGTCGCGCTCCGCCTCTGTGAGATTGACCTTGCGGGAGAACTTCTGCGCGTCGATGACGATGCCTTCGACACCGGTTCCGACCTCGAGCGAGGAGTTCTTCACATCTTCGCCCGCACGGCCGAAGATGGCGTGCAGCAGTTTCTCCTCGGGAGTCAGCTCGCTCTTGCTCTTGGGCGCCACCTTCCCGACAAGGATATCCCCCGCATGCACCCGTGTGCCGACGTGGACGATGCCGCTATCGTCGAGATGGGCCAGGGCCTTCTCAGAGACGTTGGGGATGTCGCGAGTGAACTCCTCGCGCCCCAGCTTGGTTTCCCGGATCTCGATCTCGAACTCGTCGATGTGGATCGATGTGTAGACATCATCCTTGACCAGGCGCTCGCTGAGCAGGATGGCGTCCTCGAAGTTGTAGCCATCCCAGGTCATGAAGGCGACGAGAAGGTTCTTGCCCAGTGACAGGACGCCGTTGTCCGTGGAAGGACCGTCGGCGATGACCTGCTTGGCCAGGACCTTGTCTCCTTCCTTGACGATCGGGACCTGGTTGAGACAGGTCTTCTCGTTCAGGCGACGATACTTGCGCAGCTCGTAGATCTCGTCTCCGACGACAATCTTGGTGGCGTCGGCGAACTTGACCACGCCGTCGCGCTTGGCGCGAACGACCATGCCCGAATTCTGGGCGACGAGATCCTCCATGCCAGTGCCGACGAGCGGAAGCTCCGACTCCAGCAGGGGCACGGCCTGGCGCTGCATGTTGGAGCCCATGAGCGCACGGTTGGCGTCGTCATGCTCCAGGAAGGGGATGAGGCTTGCCGAGACACCCACGATCTCCATCGGAGACACGTCCATGTACTGGACATCCTTCTTGAGGACCTCGTAGGGCTCTCCGCCGATGCGACCGAGTACCTTGTCATGGATGATGACGCCCTTGGCGTCGCATTCGACATCGGCAGGTATCAGCGTAGCCGCGTCCTCCTGATCGGCTCGGAGCCAGGCTACCTCATCGGTCACCCGGCCAGCCTTGACCTTTCGGTAGGGTGCGCGGAGGAAGCCGTACTCGTCGACGGTGCCGAAGATCGCAAGGCTACTGATCAGACCGATGTTGGTGCCTTCCGGCGTCTCGATCGGACAGAGTCTTCCGTAGTGGGAGGTGTGGACGTCGCGGACTTCGAAGCCTGCGCGCTTCCGGTTGAGCCCGCCTGGGCCAAGAGCCGACAGACGACGCTCGTGCGCCAACTGCGAAAGCGGATTGGTCTGGTCGACGACCTGACTCAGCTCACCACGAGCAAAGAAGTAGTCGATGGCGGAGGAGAAGGTCTTGGCGTTGATCAGGTTGCGCGGGGTGATGCCCTCGCCGCCCTCACTGTTGTCCAGGCTCATCCGCTCCTGTGCCGTCCGGCGCAGCTTGAGCAGGCCCTTGCGAAACTCCTCGCCGGCCAGCTCCATGATGGTGCGCACACGGCGGTTGCCAAGATGGTCGATGTCATCGAGTCCACCCTCTCCGGCCCTGAGCGTCAGCAGGTACTGCGTCGCATTGACGAAGTCCGTGGGCTGCAGGGTCATCTGGTCCTCGTCGATCTTCTGCCCGAACTTGCGGTTCAGACGGAAACGGCCGACGCGGCCCAAACGGTAGCGACTCGAGTCGAAGAACTTCTCGTTGAAGAGTGCGCTCGCCTTCTCCTGGTTCGGCGGGTTGCCAGGACGCAGGCGCTGGTAGATCTTGAGGAGAGCCTCCTCGTGCGAAGTCGTCATGTCTTCGCGCAGCGAGTTCAAGATCAGCAGATCCTCGGGCTCGCGGATGACCTCGACCTGTGCGATTTCCTCATCGGCGATGTGGGCCGCAGCCTCCTCGGTGATGATGTCGCCCGAGGCGACGAGTGCCTCGCCAGTCGAGAGGTTGACAATGTCCCCCACCGCATAGCAGCCCTCGAGCCGCTGGGCAAAGCGTCCGGCCGGCTCCGACTTGCGGCGCTTCACGACCTCGACGTGCTTGGGGTAGAAGAGGCGGAGGATATCCCGATCGGTCGAGAACTCCGGCCCCATGGCCCGCAGGAGCGTCATGGCCGAGAACTTTCCCGACTGGTCGATGCGGACCTGGACGGTCTCCTTCTTGCCCACGGAGACTTCGATCCAGCTTCCACGCTCGGGAATGATCCAGCAGCTGTGCAGCTTGCGGTCGCCGGTGATGACCTCGACCGAGAAGTCGACGCCCGGCGAACGGTGCAGCTGGGAGACGATGACGCGCTCCGAGCCGTTGACGATGAATTCACCGCCACCGATCATGACCGGGATCTCTCCCAGGTAGACCTCTTCTTCGACCGTATGCCCGCCCACGAAGCGAACACGGATCTTGAAGGGGAAACCGAAGGTCAGACGCAGCTTCCGGCATTCATCCGGATCGTAGCGCGGCTGACTCAGCTCATAGTCGACGAACTCGAGCCGCATGCTCTTGTCGTACGACTCGATCGGGAAGATCTCTGCGAGCAAGGCCTGCAGGCCGATGTCGGCCCGCTTCTGCGGTGGCAAGTCGAGCTGCAGGAAATCCTCGTAGGATTTCGTCTGTAGCTCAACGAGGTTGGGGACATCGATGACGGGCTTGTTCCGACCGTACCGGACAGTTTCCATACTGGATCCTCGAGGATCAGACGCGACTCCCGCAAGGGAGACCAAGTGGCGGAGACCTGTGATGCAGGGACCTGCGACCGGAGGACTCGAGGTCCAGAACCGGGAACAGGGGAGCCGCGACAACAGCGCGGCTCATTCTGGCGGTGGGCATAGTTCGAGTGCGCACCGGGTTCCCATCACTCGGAAGCGAGGATCCCGGATTACTGCAACTGTTCGTGGAGGAGAGCTCTTCGAACAAGAGCGGTGCAGCCTCGAGAGGAATGGTGAGAAGGTCCAGAAGGGTGGATGCTCGCCCAGGATTGCTCCACGGCTGCCTGCCTCCACCCCCGAATTAGCCAGGAGATCCTAACCGATGCCGCAGGCAATGAAACCTACAGTACATGGAATCTTCACAGGCTGGCATAAGCATTGCTGGGCCCATCCGATTCCCGATGCTGGCCAGAACCAGCACCGATATCCGGTAAGATCGGACCCCGGGGGGCCCCGGGTCGAACTACTTGAGCTCGACTTCGGCGCCGGCGTCCACCAGCTTCTTCTGGATCTCTTCGGCCTCTTCCTTGCTCACGCCTTCCTTGACGGCCTTGGGGGCCTCGTCGACGAGACCCTTGGCTTCCTTCAGACCCAGCGAGGTGATCTCGCGGACGGCCTTGATGACCTGGATCTTCTGGCCGCCGGGGGCCTTCAGGATGACGTCGAACTCGGTCTGCTCCTCTACCTCTTCGGCAGCAGGACCAGCAGCGACAGCGACAGCAGCAGGAGCGGCAGCAGAAACGTTCCAGCGCTCCTCGATTGCCTTGACGAGCTGGGCAGCCTTGCCCAGAGAGAGGGCGTCGAGCTGCTCGAAGATCTTCTCGAGGTCGGCGTCCAGCGTAACAGTGGTCTCTTCAGACATGGTAATGACCTCCACGGCCTAGTAGTTTCGAATTCCTGGTGATGGTTAAATACGGGCAGGAGCGGATTCCTCAGTGGTTCCCGGTCCCTGCCGTGTTCCTTGTAGTTTCTTGCGGGAGAAGCGAGAGCTACTCCCCCCCTCCTGTGCCTTCCGTGGAGGGCGCCTCTTCAGTGCCCGCAGCAGCAGCTTCGGAGCTTTCCGCCTCTGGCGCACTTGCGGCAGCCTCAGCGCTTTCAGCGCCGCCTGCATCCGGAGCTTCCGCACCGTCAGCATGCTGGTCGAGGCAACGAGCGAGACCACTCTGCACACCCGAGAGCACCATCGCGAGTCCACGCGCGGGGGCGCTGATGGCGATCGCAATCTGCGCACGCACAGTGTCCTTGTCGGGCATGTCCGCGATCGTGGCGGCCGCTGTCGTGGGGATGACCTCCCCTTCGACGATCCCACCCAGAACCTCGAGGGTCGCACTCTTGTTGGCCTTGGCGAAGTCCCGCACCAGCTTGGCAGCCGTGATGGCCTTCTCTTCGGGAGCAAAGGCGATCCCACACTTGCCGCGGATGTCCTCGACCTCGTAGCCAGCCTCTTTCAAGGCCTTCTTGGCGATCCGGTTGCGCACGACGCGCATCGAGATGCCCTCCTCGCGGAACTGATTGCGCAGTTGCGAGACCTGGGCCACGGTGAGCTTGTCGAAGGTCAGGACCACGCAGGATCCCATGCCCTCGATGTCTTTGCCGTACTCGGCAAACGCATGACGAACGACGATGTTAGGCATGATGTCCTCTATCAGCGAGATCCAGCCGAACCGCCGGGCTCATGGTCGAAACCACCGTGACGCGAGTCACGAAGGCTCCCTTGGCCTGGGATGGCTTGAGGTGACGAATGTGATCGACGAAGGCGCCGACATTCTCCGCCAGCTGCTGCGTCGAGAAGCTGCGTTTGCCGACAGGGGCGTGGATGTTGGCTCCCGAGTCCGTCCGGAACTCGACCTTGCCGGCCGCGAACTCCGCGACAGCCGTCGCCACGTCGGGGGTCACGGTGCCCGCCTTGGGCGAAGGCATCTTGCCCTGTGGGCCCAGGACGCGACCAAGACGGCCGACGAACTTCATCATGTCCGGGGAGGCGATGGCCACATCGAAGTCGGTCCAGCCGCCCTCGATCTTCTTGGCCAGGTCGGCCGAACCCACCTCGATGGCGCCCGCGGCCTTGGCGGCCTCTGCCTTCTCGCCCTCGGCGAAGCAGATGACGCGAACGCTCTTGCCGATGCCGTGAGGCAGGCTGACCGCGCCGCGGATCAACTGGTCCGTCTTCTTGGGGTCGATGCCGAGGCGCACGCAGACGGCGACCGTCTCGTCGAACTTGGTCGAAGCCAGGGACTTCAGCAGGTCGATGCCTGCCTGAGCCTCATAGTTCGTCTCCTTCTCGACCTTGCCCTTGTTCTGGACGTGCCGCTTGCTGTTGCGGTAGCGACCCTTGTACCAGCGCTTCTTGTCTTCCTTGGGTGCCACGACGGCCTCGGGAGCCTGACCTTCGGCCTGGTTCTCAACGGACTCGTCGGCAGCCTTTTGTTCTTCTGCCATGGATCTAACCCTCCACCTTGATGCCCATGGACCGTCCGGTCCCCTCGATCATCCGGCAAGCGGCATCGAGACTGGCTGCGTTGAGGTCTGCTTCCTTGATCTTGACGATCTCCTCGAGATCCGCCCTCTTCACCGAAGCCACGATCTCGTGCCCAGGGTTGTTGGCGGCCTTATCGAGCCCGGCAGCCTTCTTGAGAAGGACGGAGGCCGGTGGCGACTTCAGGATGAAGGAGAAGGTCCGGTCCTTGTAGATCGAGATCTCGACCGGAATGATCATTCCACCCTTGTCGCGGGTGGCATCATTGAACTGCTTGACGAAATCGCCAATGTTCACACCGTGGGGGCCCAAGGCCGTGCCCACAGGCGGTGCGGGGGTCGCTTGACCACCGGCGCACTGCAACTTGATGACCGAAGTCACCTCTTTCTTCTTCGCTGCCATTCTTGTTCTCCCGCGGTCCAAGCGGACGACCCAGGGCCGCCCTCCCGCTTGTAGAGGTCCACTCCCCCATCTCAGGGGTCCCCTCGAATGAGGGCCTTCTGTGGCGTTAAAGGGCGAAGATTCTCACCCGTGCGATGGTGTCCGTCAAGCCTGGGGTTTCATTTCTCGCGGGTGGGGTGTGGGGAGTGGGTGTTGGGGGTGGGATGTCTGTGTGGGTGTGGGGTGGCCTCGGATCCGGAGGCAAAGGGGATCCCCCTTGCTCCGTACCTCGCCTGGGTGGGCAGTTGTTCAGACTAGGAACGGGTTTTTTCGGCTCGGGAAGTCGCTGCGGGGGATCCCCTTTGCCTCCGGACCCGTGTGGGCCGGGCCCCCCGCGGGTGGGGAAGGGGGGCGGCTTGTCGGTGGGGGGAGGGGCGCACGGCGAACTAGCCGATCTCCGCGACGCGATGCTGCGCGGAGCCTGGGGGTGAGTATGCGTGGGCGACTCGGCCCTACGGCTCCCGGTGTAGCTCGGCGGCGCTCGGCGCAGTCAGTCCCCCACACCCGCCCCCCTCAGAGCACACGCACCCACCACCATCCGTGGGATCGCAAGGTCCCCCTGCAGCGACTTCTCGAGCCGTCCCACCCCATCCCTAATCGCAACAACCGCCCACCCAGGCGAGGGCCGGAGCAAAGGGGGACCTTGCGATCTCACGGATGCACCCAGCAAACACCACAGACACAACCCCAGCACCAACCACCCCAGCACCCCAACATGCCATCGGCCAACACTCCAACCCCCATTCAACAACACGAACCCAAGCTCCGAGGATTGAGATTCCACGGGTGTGGTTGTTCAGACCAGGAACGGGTTTTTTCGGCTCGGGAAGTCGCTGCGGGGGATCCCCTTTGCCTCCGGACCCGTGTGGGCCGGGCCCCCCGCGGGTGGGGAAGGGGGGCGGCTTGTCGGTGGGGGGCGGGGCGCACGGCGAACTAGCCGATCTCCGCGACGCGACGCCGCGCGGAACCTGGCACCAACCATGCGTGGGCGACTCGGCCCAGCGGCGCCCAGTGTAGCTCGGCGGCGCTCGGCGCAGTCAGCCCCCCACACCCGCCCCCCTCGGAGCGCGTGCATCGGCCACCATCCGTGGGATCGCAAGGTCCCCCTGCAGCGACTTCTCGAGCCGAAGAACCCGTTCCTGGTCTCAACAACCGCCCACCCAGGCGAGGGCCGGAGCAAAGGGGGACCTTGCGATCCCACGGATGCACCACAGCGCACCCAACCAACCAGCACAGCAACCAGCCATCAGCAACCAGCCATCAGCCAGCCATCAGAAACCGACTAGACCGACTCGAGCTCCCAGTATTCGAGATCCACGGGTGTGGCGCGGCCGAAGATCGTAACCACCACCTTCACACGCCCCTTCTCCGGATCCACGTTCTCGACGAGGCCGTCGAAGTTCTCGAAGTGGCCCGACTTGATCTTCACGCGGTCGCCCTTCTTGAAGGCGACGGAGAGCTTGGGCTTCTCCTTGCTCTCGGCCATCTTGCCGAGGATGCGGTCGATCTCGTCGGTGCTCATGGGCGTGGGCTCACCGCTACCTCCGACGAAGTCGCCGAAGCCATTGGTCTCACGCAACACGAACCAGACGTCTTCGTTGAGGTCGGCGTGCAGCATCAGATAGCCCGGGAAGAGCTTGCGCTTGCTGACGCGCTTCTTGCCACCCTTGATGTCCGAAACCGACTCTACGGGAAGCAGGATCTCCGGAACCCGATCCTCGAGACCGGCCTGCTTGATCTTCTGCAGGAGGTTCTGACGGATCCGTTCCTCGCGACCGACCTGCACGCGGATGATGTACCACTCGCTAGCCATGATTTCTCCTACTTGGGCGAGAGATCGAGGATCCCGGCGACGACGACGCCGAGGGCCTTGTCCACTCCATAGAGGTAGACGCCGAGAACGAGGACGCAGGTCATGACGACCAGCGCGGCGGTGCGCGTCTCTTTGCCGGTAGGCCAGTGGACCTTGCGCAGCTCACCTTCCATCTCGATCAGGAAGTCGGCGATCTTGGGACGGTTCAACTGCTGGATCAGCAGGAAAGCCGTCAGTGCAGGCAGGACGAAATAGGCGATGATCGCGTTGGGCGTAAGATCGGCGATGCCAGGCAGCACACCGAAGCTCTTCTGCATCACGACGGGGAGGAAGGCCCGGTTGTCCAAGAAAATCTTGAACTCCACATAACCGTAGACCAACAGCAACCAGATCACCCAGAAGGCGACCAATCTCGCAGCGCGGCCCTGTTCCGGTTTGTACTTCACGATCGCATCCTTCTCCGATGGCTGGATCGGCCCGAACCCCAGTGCTCTCTCGCACTCGGAGGATCGGACACTCTTGGTTTGTGGCAGGGCAGGTAGGACTTGAACCCACAACCGTCCGATTTGGAATCGGATGCGCTACCAGTTGCGCCACTGCCCTTAGCTGCGGACATGCCGGGAAGTCCCAGCCGGGGTCCGCACCCGTTGCGAGCCCCTTGCAGGGCTCGCGAAGTTCCGTGGTTCTCGACTACTCGATGACCTTGGAGATACGTCCCGAGGCGACCGTGCGGCCACCTTCGCGGATGGCGAAGCGGAGGTGCTCGCTCATGGCGATCGGCGTGTGGAGCTCGACCGTGATGGCGACGTTGTCACCGGGCATGCACATCTCGGATCCCACGAGATTGAGGGAGCCGGTCACGTCCGTGGTCCGGAAGTAGAACTGAGGCCTGTAGCCCGAGAAGAAGGGCTTGTGACGGCCACCCTCTTCCTTACTGAGTGCGTAGATCTCGGCCTCGAACTTGGTGTGAGGCGTGACCGACTTGGGCTTGCAGATGACCTGTCCACGGACGAGGTCCTTCTTCTTGATGCCGCGAAGGAGGAGGCCGACGTTGTCGCCCGCCTGACCATCGTTGAGCAGCTTGTTGAACATCTCGACGCCGGTACAGACCGTCTCGATCGTGTCCTTGATACCGACGATTTCGACCTTGTCGTTGATGTGGACGACGCCAGCCTCGATACGTCCGGTGCCGACTGTTCCACGGCCTTCGATCGAGAACACGTCCTCGACGGGCATCAGGAAGGGCTTGTCGACATCGCGGGTCGGCTCGGGGACGCTGTTGTCCAGGGCGTCCATGAGCTCGAAGACACACTTGCTGTCCGGGTTGTCACGGCCAGGGTTCTCGGTGTGGAGAGCCTGATAGGCCGAGCCACGGACGACGGGAACGTCGTCACCGGGGTAGTCGTACTTGCTGAGGAGCTCGCGGACTTCCATCTCGACCAGGTCGAGGAGCTCTTCGTCGTCGACCTCGTCACACTTGTTGAGGAAGACGACGATGTAGGGCACACCCACCTGACGGCCGAGAAGCACGTGCTCCTTGGTCTGGGGCATGGGTCCGTCATCGGCAGCCACGACCAGGATCGCGCCGTCCATCTGGGCGGCACCCGTGATCATGTTCTTGACGTAGTCAGCGTGACCGGGGCAATCCACGTGAGCGTAGTGACGGTTGTCACTTTCATACTCGACGTGAGCCGAGGAGATCGTGACGACGCGGGTGTCATCACGAACCGTGCCGCCCTTGGCGATGTCGGCATATGCCTTGACCTTGGCGAGGCCAACGGCCGCCATCGTCTTGGTGATTGCTGCGGTCAGCGTCGTCTTGCCGTGGGCCACGTGGCCGATGGTGCCGACATTGACATGCGGCTTGTTGCGCTCGAATACTTCCTTTGCCATGTCTGGATCTCCTAGGCCCCAGCGGACCATTGTCATGTGGGCTCTCGCCCTGTCTCTAACCGATCGGTCACCCGACCTTCGAGGATACTCAGCGTGACCGTCCCGCCCTCATGGGCGTCGCGAATCACATTGACCTATGAACGTTTCCACCAGCCTCGACCTGCGAACAGGCCCATCCAGACATCGCTGCCTGGGCATCGAGAGAGCTACCGGAGGACCTACCCGACCATCCCTACGAGGAATGGCCAGAGGGCAGGGTTGTGGAGCTGCTGCTGGGATTTGAACCCAGGACCTCTTCCTTACCAAGGAAGTGCTCTACCCCTGAGCTACAGCAGCATGCTGCGGTCGTCTCCGAGGAGACGGTCTCACGAAGGCGTGGGAAACCTCATTGAAAAGAACGGAACCGGGATCGCCTCCCCCACGCGAGGCGGTGAGGCCTCGCGGGAGCGAGTGGAGCGGGCGAAGGGGATCGAACCCTCACAACCAGCTTGGAAGGCTGGGGCTCTACCATTGAGCTACGCCCGCCCATGAACTCGGCTGATATAGAACAAACCCGCCCCTACCCCCGACCCCTGGAGCGCTTGGCTCTAGGCATCTGGCGTCAGGCGGGAACAGTCGTTGGTGGGCGGAGCTGGATTCGAACCAGCGAAGGCTGAGCCATCAGATTTACAGTCTGACCCTGTTGGCCGCTTAGGTATCCGCCCACATTCGTGACGCTGCGCCGTGAAGGCACTGCGTCGTGAAGACACTGCGCCGTGAAGACACTGCGCCGTAAAGGCACTGTCCCTGCAACACGTTGGAACCGACCGGCCTGCCCGGAACGCATCCGCCAGACACTGCTGGGAGAGACGCTCGAGGTGGAGCTAGCGATGGGACTTGAACCCATAACCTCCGGTTTACAAAACCGGAGCTCTACCAATTGAGCTACGCTAGCCGATTCCCTCGGATTGAAGGGGGAGACAAGGTACGCAGCGATCTCCGGTGGTCAAGCCCTTTCCCCGCCTCGACCCAAGATCCGCGCCATCCTATCACCATGAGCCTGCGCGGTTTGGAGGAAGGCCTCCAGGCTCGCACCCCCGAAGATTTCGAGGGCCGCCTGGGCCAGAACCAGCGCGGTCATGGCCTCTGCGACGAGGGCGGCGGCCGGTACAGCGCAGACATCCGAGCGTTCGTAGGCGGCTTCCACGGCCTCTCCGGTCTCGAGATCCACCGAAGGCAGTCCCCTGCGGATCGTGGCGATGGGCTTCATCGAGCAGCGCAGGACGAGTGGCTGACCGTTGCTGATCCCGGCTTCCAGGCCCCCGGCCCGGTTGCTGGAGCGCTGTGGTAGGGTCCCGGCTAAGCCCGGTTCCATGGCAGGGTCGGCGGGAGCGCTGGCCGGCAGGATCGGATCGTGGATCTCGGAGCCCAGACGCTCCCCCACCTCCTTGCCCAGGCCAATCTCGAAGCTCTTGATGGCCGGGATGGAGAGGAGCGCCTGCGCGAGGCGTCCGTCCAGCCTGGCATCCCACTGGGCGAAGCTGCCGAGCCCGGCCGGGAGGCCGGTGGCGACCACCTCGATCTGCCCCCCGACGCTGTCCCCCAGGCCCCGCGCTTCATCGATCCGCGCCCGCATCGCGGCCTCGACCGCCGGGTCGCGGACGCCGAAGTCCGAGGCCTCGACGCGGCCGCGCGCCTCCGCCAGAGCCTCGCCAGAGTCCAGGCCCTCCCCCGGCTCACCTGGAACAGCAACACCACCGATCCCCACGACATGGCCCAGCACCTCGCAGCCAAGCCTCCGCAGCAGCAGCTGCGCCACCGCGCCCGCGGCGACGCGCGCCGCAGTCTCCCGGGCCGAGGCCCGCTCCAGGTTGGCTCGGATGTCCCGATCCCCATGGCGTAGACAGCCCGCCAGGTCGGCATGTCCCGGGCGGGGGCTGGCCAGCTGCTCGCGGTCCTCGATCGTGGAGTCGCGATTGGGAATCCACAGGAGCAAGGGCGCCTCGAGGCTGTGCCCCCCGCGGCTGCCACCGAGAACCTCGACCCGATCCTGCTCGATGCCCTGGCGCCCGCTTCGGCCATAGCCTCTCTGACGTCGAGCCAGCTGCACGTTGATGAAGTCGAGATCCAGCGCGAGCCCTTTGGGCAGCCCTTCCAGGATGGCCAGACCGCCTCGGCCATGGGATTCGCCGCCGGTGTGGAATCTCAAGCTCACCCTCCGCCCTCCTTCGCCCTACGGCGTCTCGCTCAGCAGATTCTGCAGGGCCTGGCCGAGCTCCAGCAGATCGAAGGGTTTGTGGAAGAGCGCGCGCACTTCATCCCTTTCCTCGAGAAGCTCCCGGTCCTCCTCGCTGATGAACCCGGAAACGACGACGACCGGAGGCTTTTCCTGCTGCAGGCCATCCAGGGCTTCGAGGAACTCCACGCCCCCCATGCCCGGCATCCTGAGGTCCAGGACGATCGAGCCGATGGTCCCGAGACCCTCGGCCTGGATGATCGCCAGGGCCTCTTCGGCGGAATGGACGGCCAAGACCTCGTGTCCGGTCTGGGACAAGAAGGCCTGCACGAGATCCGAGACATCCGGATCGTTGTCCACGAGGAGAACCCGACTCGGCTTGCCCGTCTCGGCGAAAGACTCGGTCATGTGCGATGGATCCTGCTGAGAGATCCTGCCGGAGATCCCGGCTGAATGGGGAGTGGTACGAGGCCGGACAGCATCCCCCCACCCTGCCTAGCTGTCCAGGGGCTGCAGCCAGGAAACATCCTCGAAGGGGACCTCGACGCGTAGCCCACCCATCTCCAGGGCCAGTTGTCGCCGCTTGCGGTCCACCTTGAGCACCTTGCAGCGACGCCGGTAGCGCGGGAGGTAGACCATGTGGCCCTTCTTGACCGTCTCCAGGTACAGATCCCGACGTCGGCCGAGGGAGGAGGTCCGGAGCAGCTCATCGAGCAGCTTGAGCATGCCAGAAGCCCTCTCGCCATAGGGCCTTGGAGCATTGCGGAACTGACCGAGAGGCTCCTTCAACAGGTCGCGAGCGGCGCGGAGTTCCTCGTCGACGAAGTGCTCCGCTTCTTCACGGAGCCAACCCTCCTTGCGCTCCACCTCTTCTTTCCGGCCCTCGAGCTCCCGCTCTTCGGTCTTCACCTTGAGCCGCGTCTGCTCGGCCTCGCGCCGCTGCTTCTCGGCCGCCTGACGCGTCGATTGCACACGGCCGATCATCTCCTCGAGGCTCTGGTCCCGATGCCCCAGGATCTCTCGCGCCCTTTCTACGAGACTGGCGGGAATGCCCACCCTGGCCGCGATGTGCAGCGCATTGCTGTGCCCAGGCAAGCCAAGCTCCAATCGATACAGAGGAGCCAAGGTCTCGGCATCGAAGCCCATGGCTCCGTTCTCGACGCCTTCGTGCTGGTAGGCGAAGTCCTTGAGCCGCCCCAGGTGCGTCGATGCCAGACAGGGCACGAGCTTCTTGTGCAACGCCTCCAGGATGGCGTAGCCGAGCGCCCCCCCCTCTTCGGGATCGGTGCCCGCGCCGAGTTCGTCGAGCAGCACGAGACTCTGGGGGCCAGCGAGGCTCAACGCATTCTGGATCCTCGTCAAATGAGAACTGAAGGTCGAGAGACTCTGCTCGATGGCCTGCTCATCGCCGATGTCCGCGAAGATTCCATCCACCCAGGGCAAGGCCGTGCCTTCTGCAGCCGGCACGGGCATACCTGCCTGCGCCATGAGGCAGAGCAGGCCGATGGTCTTGAGCGCAACGGTCTTGCCACCGGTGTTGGGGCCCGTCACCACGACCATCGTGAAGGGCATGCCCAGCACGAGATCCAGGGGAACGACCTCGGGGAGAACCTCTGCGACCTCGCGCTTGCCCTCCCAGAGATCCTTGAGGAGCAAGGGGTGTCTGGCCTCTCGCAGACAGAACCGGCCGGGCTCGGATTGCTCAGGAAAACTGAAACCAAGTTCGCTGACGAGTCGCGCGCGCGCCTGCGTGTAGTCGACCCAGGCGAGTCCAGACAGGGATCGGTAGACCTGCGGTAGTTGCGCCAGGATCTCCCGAAGCAGCTCAGCCAGGAGCCGTTGAATCTCCGCTGACTCATCGGCCTGCAATGATGCGAGACGGTTGACAGGTTCTACAGCCGCCTGCGGCTCGACGAAGACGGTCTGCCCCGACTGACTGCGATCATGGAAGATGCCCTTGACCGAGCGCTGCCCCTCCGGTTTGACCTGCAGGACAGGACGCCCGTGCCTCCAGGAGACCTGGGGGCTCTGCAAGCTCCGGCGGATATGGGGCTCTTCCAGGAGCCTCTGCATCAAGGCCTCGATGGACTGGCGCAGGCTCTGGATGTCGGAACGTAGCGTCGCGAGTTTGGGGGATGCCGAGTTCTGCAGCTCACCCCTCTCATCCACCATGGCCTCGAGCCGCTGGTAGAGTGCTGCGAGGTCCGGGAGCTTCTCTCCCAGGTCCTGGAGGGCAGGATATTCAGGGAGTTCGGTCATCACCCGCCGCATGCGCCCGGTGGAACGTAGGAGTTTGAGGAGGTCGGCGAGGTCCCCCGCCTGGAGTCGACGACGGCCCGCGGCCAAGGCCTCCAGGCGCGGTCGCAGATCCGAGAGTGGCCCGAGCGGCAGCCTCCCCCCGCCCGCAAGCCAAGCGTGCATGTCCTTGGCCTGTGCGAGGGCACGGGCCATCTTCTCCGGGGTCTCGAAGGGCACAAGGCCAGCCAGATGGGCCACGCCCAAGGGCGAGATCAGGAAGCGGCCCAGCAGATCGCGCACCTTGGCGAACTCCAGGACCTCCAGGGGATAGCGGGATGCAGTCATCGGCAATGGAATCGTGAGAGGCCAGACTCTAGCGAAACAGCCCCTCAGACCAACCGAGGTTTGCAGGTCGAGATGAACACGAAGACGGGCGCGTCGTCCTCTCGATTGCCTGGGCACTTCGTTCCCCGGACAGCCTCGTCCCTCCAATTCCCTCGAAGAGCCCCGAGAATAGGCCTGCCTCGCAAGGCTCGATCCCGTAATCTCCCGCCCCAGGAGCCTGCGCCACGGGCTTCCGACAGCAAGAGTTGCGGGAGAACCCGCCAGGGAGAGAACACAGGATGAGCATCGAGAAGAAGAGAAGCGGTTTCGGGACCAGGGCCATCCACGCAGGACAGCGTCCGGATCCCACGACCGGAGCCATCATGACGCCGGTGTTCATGACCAGCACCTATGTGCAGGAGGAGCCGGCCAAGACCAAGGGATACGACTACTCACGCACCTGCAATCCCACACGCACGGCCTTGGAGGGAAACCTCGCGGGAATCGAGGGTGGCCTTCATGGGCTTGCCTTCTCCTCGGGCATGGGCGCGATCCATTGCCTCATGAGCACGCTCGAACCAGGCCACCATGTCATCACCTGCAACGACCTCTATGGCGGGAGCTACCGACTCTTCACTACCCTGTTCGAGAAGTTCGGGATCGAGTTCAGCTTCGTGGACACGACCGACCTCGCCCAGGTCGAAGCAGCCTTCCAGAGCAACACGCGTCTCGTCTATCTCGAAAGCCCGACCAACCCGCTGTTGCGTCTGAGCGATCTTCAGGCCATTGCCGACATGAGCCACTCGCGCTCGGGCGTCCGTGTCGCCGTGGACAACACCTTTGCGACTCCCTACCTGCAGACGCCCCTGGCACTGGGAGCGGACATCGTCATCCCCTCGACGACCAAGTATCTCGGCGGCCATTCGGATGTCGTCGGCGGCGCCCTGATCCTGGACGACGATGACTTCTGCCAGGACCTGCGTCACTACCAGAACACGGTGGGGTCGACCCCCGGCCCCATGGACTGCTTCCTCGTGCTTCGCGGCATCAAGACGCTGCATGTGCGCATGGACCGTCACTGCGAGAGCGCCGAGAAGATCGCATCCTGGCTCGAAGAACATCCCAAGGTAGCGAAGGTCCACTATCCTGGTCTCGCCTCCAACCCACAGAACGAACTCTGTCGCAAGCAGATGCGTCGCGCCGGAGGCATGATCTCCCTCGAACTCGAAGGCGGCATCGAGGCTGGTAAAGCCTTTGCGATGAACACCAGGCTCTTCGCCCTCGCCGAGAGCCTCGGAGGAGTGGAGTCCCTGCTGGATCACCCGGCCTCGATGACCCACGCTGCGATTCCTCGCGAGGAGCGCATCGCCGCTGGCCTCGAGGATGGCCTCGTTCGCCTGTCCGTAGGGATCGAATCCTACGACGACCTGCTCGCCGATCTGGAGCAAGCCCTCGACACCGTCTGACGACCATGTTCGACAGAGGCCCTCCGGCTCTCCCCATGGGAGAGGGGACCGCTCCCTCAGACGGTCGTGGAAGCCTCGCCGGACTCCTTGCTGTTCTCCACCATCTCGCGCATCTTCCGTCCTACCTTGAACTTGACGACGCGCTTGGCAGGAACCTGCACCTTTTCGAGCGTCCTTGGATTCTGGGCGCGTCGGGGTGCACGATCCTTGACCTCGAAAACACCGAACTCACGAAACTCCAAGCGGTTCCCGTGTGCGAGCTCCTCGGTGATCTTGTCCAGGAACGATTGGATGACTTCCTTGACGAGCACCTTGGTCACACGGACCTTGGTGGCTCGCTGGTCCTCGCTGAGATGAAGCCCTTCGGTACTTCTGGCCTCTTTGCGGGTCAGGCTGTCGGTGATGTAATTGACCAAGTCCTTCTTGGTGATCGTCTCCATCGGTGACGACTCCTCGGCGGGCTGTAGATAGGTTCGGATGGTGGGGAAAACCGTGCTCCCCCAATGTATGGAACGCTCCAACCTAATGAAAGACAGTATTTTATCAATCCCCCCCCCTCTCAGCCAAGAGCGGGTCGCGGGCTCCCGGAGCTCCTGGGTGGAGCGCCTGGAACTGACAGAAGGGACCTGTTTCTGGAAGACCTACGTCTACCCGCTCCCCTTCGGACCGCTCCGCGGACTCTTCCGGAACACCTTCCTGGCGGCCTCCCGGGTCGAGCGTGAGGCGCGGGCGCTGACCGGTCTGGCAAGGGCGGGCCTGCAGCCAGATCTCCTCGTCGCCAAGGGCGAATCCAGGCGTCTGGGCTTCCTGCTCCGGGCTGAGATCCTGACCCGCTCCTTCGGGAGCACCGATCTGGCCCAGCATCTGGCGCAGGGCCCGCTCCACCGACGCGAACTCGACTCTCTGGCCAGATTCGTCCGTGGCCTCCACGAATCTGGGCTGAGGGACCCGGATCTCAAGGCCCGGAACCTCCTCCTGGCCCCCCAGGGCCCTACCTGGGCCAAGATCGATGCCAGCTCCTCCTGGTGGCGCCCACCCGGGAGCCGCTTCGACAGACAGCGATGCCGGGATCTGGAGACGCTCATCGTGGATCTGGCGCGGCTGGGCATGCCCGCCTGGCAACGCCGACGGCTCCTGGTCCTGCAGTGGTTCCCGGGGCCCCGCCCCAAGCGCAGGATCCCCCCCCTGCCCGACCCGATCCATTCGTGAATCTGAGGATCGCAAGAACACCCGGAACGACCCGGTCTATCGCTGCTCGAGCCAGAAGGTGACTGGCCCATCGTTGACCAGGTGGACTTCCATCTGGGCGCGAAAGGTTCCGGTCTCGACCAAAACAACCCCCAGATCTGATAGCTCGGCCGCAAAGGCCTCATAGAGCCGCTGGGCCAATTCCGGATCCGCCGCCCGATCGAACCCCGGCCGCAGCCCCTTGCCCGTCTGGGCGCACAAGGTGAACTGGCTCACGACGAGTGCCCCTAGCCCCAGGTCCAGGATCGAACGGTCCATGGGCTTCCGGCCGGTCTCGTCCGGGAAGCAGCGGTAGCGCGCTACGCGCTCGGCCAGGCGGCGCACCTGGGCTTCGCCGTCTCCGCGCTCCACCCCCAGAAAAACGAGGAGCCCAGGGCCGATCCTCCCCACGCAGTCACTGTCCACCTCGACCGAGGCCCGGCCTACGCGTTGGATCAAGGCGATCATGCTAGAGGTCCTCGGCAGACTTCGGCGGGCTGGGTGCCTGATCGCCCAAGGCGGCCTCGAGACGCTGGATCCGGATGTAGACCGGCAAGGACTGATAGATGAGGGCAAAGGGGTCCGAGGAGGGCGGGAGCTTCACCAGCCATCGATAGACCTGCAAGGCCTTGGCTGGCTGGTTCAGCGGCTCTTCGTAGAGCTCCCCGAGCATCAGGAAGACACGAGCGTCCTCGGGATAGAGCCGGGCCAGGTGTCTGTAGGTCTTCAGGGCTTCCGCGAAGCGTCCCTGATACCAGTAGCAGGCAGCCAGGTGGAGCTGGTATTCGACGTTCTGGGGATCGACATCGAGGAGCTCGCGGACGACCTTCTCCGCGCGCACTCCATCCCTGCGACCGTGCAGAAGCAAACGTGCATAGTTGTTCTTGACGCGAAGGTCCCAGGGACGCAAGCGAAGATAGTTGGAGTAGTTGCGGTCGGCACTCTTGTTTCGCCCGTTGTCCTCGGCGATCTGCGCCAGGATCAACCAGGCCTCCGCCATGAACGGCGAGTCTTTGAGAGCCCGGATCAGCTGCTTGCGCGCATCCTCGATCCGCCCCAGGTTCCAGAGCGTGTCGCCCAGCAGGGTCCGTGCGTAGTAGTGATCCGCACGTAGTTCCAAAGCCCGCTCCAGGATCTCTCGTCGCTTCGGGAGCCGGTCCTAGTGGAGAGCCCAGGCGAACAGAAGGTTGGCATGAACGGCCGGGTCGGCTTTGGCTCCCTTGGCAGCCTCGAGCTCGGACCGCTCCCCGTAGTAGACGCCGAGCGCCAGCTCCCGCTCAGTCCTGACCTCTTCGGGGAGCAAGTTGAGGGCGCGGTTCTCCTGGACGTTCAGACGAGCGCAAACCGGGTTGGCCCGCGCGAGGCGGGTCAGATCGTTGAGAGCGGGCTCGGCCAGACCCGAAGCCAGAAGCCTGGCAGCGGCCTGGTGTTGGGTCTGAGCCTCTTCGGTCTTGCAGGCCTCGAGATCCCCTGCAGGCTTTTCCGCGACAGGGGCACCCTGACAGGCCATCCACAAGGCGAGGTAGAGCCCGGCACAGGCAAGGCGACCCACCATTCGAACGAAGTAAGGCCGGGAGGACAGGGCGCTACTTCTCCTTACAGACACCATCGCTGATCTCGAGGGTCGTCACTTTCCTGGCTGCCTTGGCACCGTCCTCGAATATTTCGACATGGCCTTGCCCAATCAAGTCGAATCGAGCCTTGCCGCTATAGTGAAGTCGGAACTCCGCGGACTTGAGCACAACGAATCGCACCTGGTGGAACCAGAATTCCAGAGGGTTTCGGAGTCCACCCGTGGTGTTCCTGAAAGTCTCCACGACCGGCTTGGTCCGCTCATCGCGTGTCTGCAAATGATAGTTGTTGGAGAACTTCTTCATGACATCCGTGACGTAGATCTCCCGGCTCAGATCCACGACGAGTTCATCGCAGAGAACGCTGACGGAACCACTCTTGGGCTCACGCAAGGGGCGCATGACCTCGGTCAGTGTCTGGAAGTCCCTGGGCTGCGTTGTCTCCAAGGGATCCACCTTCTGCGTTTCGCAAGAGCAGAGGCTCCCCAGGATCCATGTCAGCCCCAACAGGCATCGCACTATCCGCGCCATAGTCCGCTCCTCTCTCTCACCAGTTCCATGGTCTTCTGCGCCTCGGCAGAGGCCTTCTTCTGGCCTTCTTTCAGGACATCCCTGACCCTGTCGGGATCACTCTCGAGCGCAGCCGCCCGCTCCCGGATCGGCTCGGTGACCCTGCAGATGCCATCCGCGAGGATGCCCTTGCAATCCACACATCCCATGGTCGCCTTCGTGCAACCTTCATGGATCTCCGCGCGCTTCTCCTCCGAAGTGAAGAACTGGTGGAGCGACCAGACATTGCAGACCTCGGGGCGTCCAGGATCATCGCGGCGCACACGCTGCGGGTCGGTCACGGCCCCGCGGAGCTTCTTGCGAATCGCGTCCGGCTCCTCGAACACGCCGATGTAGTTGTTCTTGGACTTGGACATCTTGCTCTTGCCATCCAGCCCCATGACGCGGGGTGCTTTGGAGATGATGACCTTGGGTTCCGGGAAGAGCTCACCGTAGATGTGGCTGAACCGCCGGATGATCTCGCGCGTCAGCTCGAGATGCTGGACCTGATCCTCCCCCACCGGCACGTGCGTGGCCCTGTAGATGGCGATGTCCGCCGCCTGTAGGACAGGATAGGTGAACAGACCCGCATTGGTGTTGCCCTGCATCTGCTCGGACTTGTCCTTGAACTGCGTCATGCGATTGAGATCGCCCAGCTGGGTCAGGCACTGGAAGACCCAGGCCAGTTCGCTGTGCTCGGGAACGGCAGATTGGACGAAAAGCACGGCCTTGTCCGGGTCGACCCCCGAGGCGAGGACGGCGACGGCCAGAGCGTGTGTGCTGGCACGAAGCTCATCTGCGTCAGGCCGTGTCGTCAGGGCGTGGAGGTCCACAATGCTGTAGAAGGCCTCATGTTCGTCCTGCAATTTCACCCAGTTCTGGATGGCGCCGAGGAGGTTGCCGAGATGAAAGCTGCCGGTGGGCTGGATGCCTGAGAGGATTCGGGACACGCGTGGATCTTGGTGTTGAGATCGATCAGGAAGGGGCCGATTCGAGCGCGCCATCTTGTCCCTTGCCTGCGAGCAAGTCACGCCCCAGATCGAGGCTTGGTGAATCCAAGGTCCAAGGATGCTATCTTCCAGTGCGGATGCAGGCCCGTTCCCTCCCAGACCCGGTACGAAGACCCGGCCCGCAAGAGCGGCCTCGGATGGATTCCGCATGGAGTGGGACCAGCAGGCGAGGGATGCGGCATGGAGCCATGACCCGGGCATTCCTGCTCCCGCTGCTACTCCTGCTCGGGTCCTGCCAACTCCTGCCCAACGAGTTCAACCTGTCGCCGCTCTACCGGCATCGGGTGGCACCCAGCGGAGAGATGGTCGAGCTGGACCTGCTCTGGCCGATCTTCCACTGGGAGAAGGAACCAGACCAGGCCCTGACGGACTTCCGCATCCGCCCTGTCTGGCGCACGGTGACGGACCCCGATCGCAAGCGCGTCGCCCACCAGTTCCTGGCGCCCTTGGGTGGCATCCGCACCTCCCCGGAGAAGTTCAACGCCCACCTCTGGCCTCTCTTCTACTACAAGGAGCACTGGAACGAGGGCATCAAGCAGGCCTGGGATGTGGACTGGATGGCCTTGATCCCGCTCTGGGGTGGCGCGTCGCACGACGACAGGGAGAACTACTTCGCCTTCATCCCCTTCTATGGGAAGCTCCGCAACTTCCTCACATACGATGAACTCGGATTCTTCCTCTTCCCCCTCTATCTCTGGACCGAGCGGGAGCGCGACTATGGTCGCCACATCCTCTGGCCTCTGACCGGTTGGGGTACACAGCGCAGGCAGGGTGGGACCTACTGGTGGCGCATCCTGCCCTTCTTCGGCAAGAACATAAACCCTGGTCGTTCAGAGCATTACACTGCTCTCTTCCCCTTCTTCTGGTGGGGCTGGCGTCAGCTACAGACGCCCCATCCGGTCTCCTATGCCAGGTTCTGGCCGCTCCTGGGCATGACCTTCGGAGGGGCCTTTACGAGCTGGGATTTCGCCTGGCCATTGATCCGCCACTCCCACCTGAAGGAGGGCAAGGCGGCACAGGCCATGGGCTACCCCGAAGGCACCGAAGCCGAGGGGGAGTTCGTCTACTGGGATCTGCCCTGGCCGCTCTTCCGCTACCAGCGGAACACGCTCGGCAACATCCAGCGTGAGCATCTCTGGATCTCCCCGTTCTACTACGACACCAAGCGCGAAGACCGGCACATCCGGACCTACATGTTGCCCTTCCTCTGGTTTCGGCACTACTTCAACCACCACCGGGACCGCTGGGATCGCTACTTCCTCCCCTTCTTCTGGGATTCCCGGACGAAGTATCGCAAGCCCGCGAAACGCGGGCCTTTCCTGGCGCCGCGGGTCGACCTCGACAAGAAGGACGCCGACACAGGCGAAGCAAGAGTGGAGTGGTACCCGGGAGAGGCCCAGAGCACGGTCTATTGGCCCATCATGCGCTACAAGCAGAGCCAGAAGGGTGCCTGGTGGTCCCGCGGCTTGTCCATCGTGCCCTGGGATGGATCGGCTGCGACGGGGATGCGGGAAGCCTACGACTGGGCCTGGACCCTGTGGGATGTGCGCGGAGACGGCCTGGGCAACACAAGAACACGCACCTCGATGAACCTTTTCACGAGCAGGAATTTTGCCGGCAAGCGATATCAGTGCTCCGTGCCGCTATTGTTCAACCTGGAGTCGGACGCAAAGGGAGGCACGACTCTGAGACTGTTTCAGTTCATCCCCATCTCCTGGGGTGGTCACAGGTAGGTTCGAGCCCTCCCGCTTCCCCCTTCCCCCCCACCGATGGGCGTCCTCAACGACACTGGCCGATACCTGCGAACGAGCATCGAAGGCGCGGGCTACTCCGTAGACCTGCTGCTCCGGTCACTCGTGCAACTGGCCTTCCTGCCCCGGAAGCTGCGTCCGATGTTGGACATGATGTTCGCAGCGGGGGTCAAGACCATTCCGGTCGTGACCATTGTCGCGGTGTTCGCAGGCATGATCCTGGCTCTTCAGACCGGGATCGAGCTCAAGCGCATCGGTTCGGAAGGCATCATCGGCAGTCTGGTAGCCATCTCCATGACGCGCGAGATGGGCCCCTTCATCACAGCCTTGATCATCGCGGCCACGGTGGGATCGGCCATTGCGGCCGAGATCGGAACCATGTCGGTCTCCGAGGAGATCCTGGCCCTCGAGGTCATGTCCATCGACCCGGTCCGCTTTCTCGTCATGCCGCGGGTCGTGGCCCTGTCCCTCATGGTGCCCATCCTCGTCGCTCTGGCGGACGTGCTCGGCATCATAGGTGGAGCCTTCGTGGCCAGTGCCCAGCTCGGAGTCGAAATGTCCAATTACTTCGATCGTGTGCGCGAGTCCCTCCTGGATCCCACTGCGCTCCTGCCCAAGGACATCTGGACCGGGCTCTTCAAGGGTTGGGTCTTTGGAGCCGTGATCGCCGTCGTGAGTTGCGCCGCAGGACTGAGAGCCACGGGTGGAGCCTTGGGAGTAGGACGAGCCGTGCAGCTGGCAGTGATCCAGTCCTTTCTGCTGATCATCATCCTCGGCTACATCATCACCTGGTTCTTCTACTTCCTCGTGCCCAACCTGTGAGCCTGTGAGATGAGTCGAACCACCCCAAGCGGAGCAACCGCCCCCATGACCGAGGAGGTCACCCGAGTCGTCCCCGACGACTGTCTCATCTGCGTTCAGGATCTCCATACGCGGCTCGGTAATCGCAAGATCCTGAATGGCATGGACTTCTCCGTGAAGAAGGGAGAGACCTTCGTGATCATGGGCGGCTCGGGTGGAGGCAAGAGCGTCACACTCAAACATGTCATCGGCGTGTTCCGCCCTGACCGCGGGCGCATCATCGTCGATGGGCACTCGGTACCGGACCTGGATCGCGTGGCCCTCATGGAACTGCGCAAGGAGATGGGGTATCTCTTCCAGAGCGGGGCCCTCATCAACTGGCTCACGGTCTTCGAGAACGTGGCCCTGCCCTTGAGGGAGCATAGCAAGCTCAGCGAAGCAGACATCCGGGACAGGGTTCTCGAGGTCGTCAGTCTCGTCGAGATGGAGCATGCCCTGGACCAGTATCCGGACAGCATTTCGGGTGGTATGAAAAAGCGCGCGGGTCTCGCCAGAGCTCTCGTGACAGGACCCAAGATCGTCCTCTACGATGAGCCCAATGCGGGCCTGGACCCGGTGATGAGCGAGACGATCAACCGCCTCATCGTGGATGTACAGAAGAAGCTGGGTGTGACCAGTGTCGTCGTGACGCATAGACGTGCCTGCGCCTTCACAGTGGGCGACCGGATCGCGGTCATCGAACGAGGACGGATCGTCGACCAGGGAACACAGATGGAGATGCGCAATTCCTCGCATCCCCTCACGATGAAATTCCTGTCCCCTCATGTGGACTGATTGAAGAGAGGCAGCTCGAATGAAACTCAAACGCGATGCCCTGCTCGGGATGGTCTTTTTTGGCGGCCTGGGAGTCATCCTCTGGGCCACGGTGAGTCTTTCGCGACTCTCCTCCCTGAAAACCGAAGCGCGAGACGTTTTCTTCCCCAATGCACGCGGACTCAAGGAGGGAGACAAGGTCTATGTCCTGGGCACGCAGGTCGGCATCGTCAAACGAGCCGTCTATGTCGCCAAGTTCGAGACCCATCCCATCCGTGTCACGGTCGAGTTCACCTCCATGCCGTCTTTCCGGGAGGGCTACTCGATCTCCATCGAGGAGGCGTCCTTCCTGGGTGGCAAGAAGATCGCGATCGAACCCGGCTACTACGAGAACAAGAAGTTGCGGCCCGATGAGAGGCTCTTTGGCAAGTCGCCGCCTGCCCCCCTCAACGCCCTGGGCGAGTTTCTGACCGGAGGTCAGAACAAGAGCAACTTCGCCCGGATCCTGGCAGGCCTGGCAGCCCTCATCACGAAGACCGAACGCGGAGAGGGCACACTCGGACGTCTCTTCAACGACGCCGGCCTCTTCGACGACGTCAAGAGCGTCATCCACACCGTACGCATCTCCATCGAAGACGAGGAGAAGCGTGGAAGTCTGGGCAAGTTCATCGTCGAACCCAATCTCTACGACGATGTCCAGCAGGTCATGTCCAAGCTCAACAATGGCAACTCCCTGCTGGCCAAGGCCATTGGAGACGAGGAACTCGGCAACCAGTTCTCCGCCGTGGTGGATGACATCGCGGCGGTGACCAAGGAAGTCCGTGAAGGCAGGGGAGTCGCAGGGCGGATCCTCATGGACGAGGGCACCCAGAAGTCCTTCGACAAGATCGTAGTCAACGTCGAGCAGGCCAGCACAGCGATCAACCAGGGCGAGGGGATCGTGCCCTGGCTCCTCCACGACGCAGCGTCCAAGGAGGCCTTCGCCAGCATCGTGGCCAACTTCAACCATGTGTCCATCCAGCTGACGAAGACGGACAATACGATCGGTCGACTCCTGAACGACGATGCTCTCATCGCAGACGTGGAGCGCATCGTGGCCAACTTCTCACGGACCATCGAGGATGCGCGAGAAGCCGCGCCGGTGCAGACCCTCTTCTCGACTTTTGGTGGAGTGTTTCAGTAACTGGCACGTGTGGACCGATAATCTGAGGTCACACAGAGAACGGGAGCCCGCTGCCAGCGAGCCCCCCGGTCAGGCGCCGGAGGCGCGAGGCCATCAGCTGTGAAGTCTCCCCCAGCCCCGGAAACCAGGAACAGGTTCTCGATTTGTGTCGGAAGCCAGGTCGTGGTTGATTGGCGACAAGGATTGCCATAGGGTTCCCCTCGATGAAGCGTCGTAATCTCCTACTCCTGCTGCTGTGCGTGCTCCTCCTGGTGCTGCCCATGATCTGCATGGGCAACCTGGTCGCGCATGGCTGTGCCGCTTGCGGGGGCAGCCCTGGCGATCCGCTGAACCACACCGCAGACCCCTGCCGGACCCTGGTGAGACTCGAGGAACTGGGAGATCTACCCCCGCCCTCCATGTCCCAGCCTGCGCAGATCACGTATGCGCTCCGACTCCCTGAGACCACAGAGAGTTCCCACGCGGACCCGTCGCGAGCAAGGGGAGTCCGTCCCATGCCCGTGTATCCGCAGAGCGATACGCCCCTGCGCATCTGATACCCCCTTCGCGGGCTCGGGACCAGATGTCCCGAGATCCCCGCATGAGTGGAAGACACTGGATGGCTGCGGTCCCATCGTGAGCGATGACGCCAGCTGTCCGGAGTTCCCCATCTTCTGACCTCGCAAGAGGTCCTGGGTCCCTACCGATATCGGGCTCGATCACATGGATAGATACACACGGGGCAGGCGCTCCCCGTTTTCGAAGCGCCCTGCGGTCCCCTTTCTGGCCACCTTGCTTCTCGCTGGCTGCTACTCCTACGAAGCCTATCCACAGGATCGGATGGAGATCTTCGAGGATCTACAGAAGATGGGGCTCCCTCAGGAGTTCTTCCTGAACGACATCCCCATCGGTGTCGAGGAGGCGAAGCTGAGCTGGACCAGTGCACAGGCGGCGAGTTGGGCCGTGAGTCACAATCCCCAGTTGCTGGCCGTCAGAAAGGAGATGGGCATCGCCGAAGCCGAGCTCGTCGAAGCAGGTCTGCTCCCTGATCCCGAGCTCGGCTGGGACTCCATGAATGTCGTGGCAGAACTCGTGGCCGGAAACACCCCCACGGGTCCCGACTACGTGGCAGGCTTGGGTCTGATGTGGCGCGTACCCCGTCCCGGCGAGATCTCCTCCCGGGTCGGCATGGCCGAAGCCAGGAAGGAAGAGGTCCGTCAGGGCATCCTCGAAGCCGAATGGACCCTCGTGAGGGCGGTCCATCGAGCCTGGATCGACGTGCAGGGTGCGGAGTCCCGACTGCGGCTCAACACCCGCGTCCTCGAGACCGCCAAGAAGATCTCTGTGTTCTTCCAGGAGGCCAGAAAGGTCAGCGGTGCCACTGCGCTGCAAGCGAACCTGGCTGCCATCGAGTATTCGACTCTGCTGCAAGATCGTGTCCGGCTCCAAGGCGAGCTCCGGCTGGCAAGACAGAGTCTGAACGCCATCCTCGGGCTGCGCCCGGATGTCAAGGTCCCCATGCGAGCCCTCAAGAGCCCCTTCCGGACCGAGGATGAAGCCAAGGATGCGGAGACGCTGACCAAGGAGGCACTGGAGCACAGGCCGGACCTGGAGGCGCTCTTCGCGCGCTACCAGGCGCTCGAAGAGGCGCTCCGACTCGAGGTGGCCAACCAGTGGCCCGAGCTGGCCATTGGCTCGGCGATCTCCTTCGTCCTGCCAATCTTCTCTTCGTTCAACGCACCGGCCATCCGCACGGCCATGGCCAGGCGCGATCGCATGGCGCGCCAGCTCAAAGCAGCCGTGCACAGCCTGCGCGCCGAGGTGCATGCAGCCGTCATGGAGTGCGAGAACGAACGCCAGCAGACCGAGGCCTTCCGCAACGATCTCATCCCCAAGATCGAGGAGAACCTGCGGCTCACGCAGGTGGCCTTCGAGGCCCGCGAAGTCACACTCGTCGAGATCCTGACCGCACAGCGCCAGTCGCTCGACACCCAGAAGAACTACTTGGAAGCCCGGATCCGCAAGGCCGTGGCTCGTTTGATGATGGACACGGCCACAGGGGCCGTGCTTACCGCCGAAGCAGGCAGCCGCAAACCAAGCAGCCACGCCGAGGGCGTGGAGAAGGCCGAGGAGGAAGGACGATGAGGATCGAGGACAGCAAGCAGTGGCGTTATTTTGCGGCAGGGGCGCTTTGTCTCCTGGCCTTCTCGTTTTCGACTGCCTGTGATTCGGGAGCAGCCTCCAAGGGAGACGGCCACGAAGAGCACGAGGGCGAAGGGCACAAAGAGAAAGGTCATGGAGAAGAGGGCCATGAAGAAGAGGGGGCGAGCAACGAAGTCCACCTCGATGCCAAGCAACGCGAATCCGCGGGAATCAAGACGACCGTAGCCGCAAAGGGTCAAATCTCGGAGACCCTCCGTCTCGTGGCTCGCGTCGAGAGCAACGGCGACACCATCGTCCACGTCACGCCAAGGGTCGAGGGAATCGTACAGAAGATCTACAAGGGCCTGGGAGAGAAGGTCAAAGCCGGAGATCCCCTGGTGGAACTCTGGAGTATCGAGCTGGGCAACACCATCAGCTCCTACCTCGAGACGCATTCCCGACAGATCGCCGCTGAGGAGACCCTGGCCCAGGCCGAGAAACTCTTCGAAGGCCGCCTCAAGACATTGAGGAAGGTCCTGGATGGGGAGATTGCGGTAGCCCAGAAGATCTTCAACCGGGAGAAGGAACTCCAGGAGAAGAGCATCTCCACGATCCGCCCCTTCCTCGAAGCCGACAAGGAGCTGCAGAGAGCCCGACTCTCCAAGGAGAGGGAGCTCACGGGTCTCGAGGCCGAACGGGACAGCAAACTCCTCGAACTCGAAGTCCTCGTGAGGCAGAGCAAGATCGAGGAGGAATCGGCCCGCAATCGCTTGATCGTCCTCGGGTTCAGCAACAAGGAGGTCGAGGCCTACCATGGAGCCAGTGTCCAGAGCGGAAAGACACTCATCCGGGCACCCAGAGCAGGGATCATCCTGGATCGAGACATCACACTGAACGAGCATGTGGGGACGGATCGGACTCTATTCAAGATCCACGATCTGTCCACGATCTGGATCATCGCTTCCGCCTACGAGCGGGACCTGAGTTCCCTTCGCACGGGTCAAGAGGTCATGGTGCACCTGGATGCCTTGCCTGGCGTGACGCTTCCAGGAAAGGTCACCCAGATCGGCTATCGCATTTCCGAAAGCACGCGAGCGGCACCCCTGCGCATCGAGCTTACCAATGCAGCCTTGAAGGAATGGCCCGAGGAGTTCCCCATGCGCCCGGGCATGTTCGGAAGCGTCGAGGTCGTGATCCGCTCATGGCAGGGCCGGGTCGTCATCCCGGAGAGCTCGTTGGTCCACGAGGGAGAGGACAACTTCGTCTTCGTGGCCAACCCCAAGGAAGATGGTTCCTTCTTCCGCAAAAGCGTGAAAGTGAAGAGGGGAGCAGGAGACATGGTCGAGATCCTCGAAGGTGTCGACCCCGGAGACACGGTTGCCATCGATGGCGTCTTCCTGCTCAAGTCCATGGCACGTCAAGGCGAGCTCGGAGAAGGACACAGTCACTAGATCGTGATGCCTCCCTCCCACAGCAGAAGCCCACGTCAGCCGCACTACCGAACCGCCTAATCTCCAGGTCAGGACAGGAAACATGATCAGTCGCATCATCGACTTCTCCTTGGACAATCGTCTTCTCATCATCATCTTCTGGTTTCTTGCGGTGGCCGTGGGCCTCCGCTCGGTCCAGGAGCTCCCCATCGATGCCGTCCCCGACGTCACCAATGTCCAGGTGCAGGTTCTCACGAACTCACCGGGGCTGGCCCCACAGGAGATCGAACGCTTCGTGACCTTCCCCGTGGAGACCGCCATGAGTGGGCTCCCGGGGATCGAGGAGATCCGTTCGGTCTCCAAGTTCGGCCTCTCACTCGTGACAGTGGTTTTCCTGGAAGGAACGGACATCTACTGGGCACGCCAGCTGGTCGCCGAACGACTCACGGCTGCCCGGGACCTCATCCCGCAAGGCTACGGCGAACCAGAGATGGGTCCGATCTCCACGGGCCTGGGTGAGATCTACCAGTTCGAGGTCAAGGGCCCCGGCCACTCGCCGATGGAACTGCGCACGATCCTCGATTGGAACGTGGCGTTCCAGCTACGATCCGTGCCAGGCGTGGTCGAGGTCAATGCCTTCGGAGGTGAACTCAAGACCTACCAGATCACGCTTGCAGCGGAGCGTCTGACGGCGCATGGCCTTTCGGCAGCCGACGTCTTCGAAGCCATCGAGAGCAACAACCGCAACGTGGGCGGTGGATACATCGAACATGCGGGCGAACAGTATCTGGTCCGAGGTGAGGGACTCATCAGCGGCCTGGATGACCTGGGCAACGTGGTCGTGGGACGTGACAGCGAAGGCACGCCCATCTACGTCAAGAACATCGGAAACGTCGAGTTCGCCCCCATGATCCGTCAGGGTGCGGTGACGCGCGATGGCAAGGGCGAAGCCGTGGTGGGCATCGTCATGATGCTCATGGGCGCCAACTCCCGGACTGTCTCTGAAGAGGTACACGAGAAGATCCTCGAGATCGAGAAGACCCTCCCCGAGGGCATCAGCATCGACACCTACTACAACCGGACGGAGCTCGTCGATCGCACGATCAAGACCGTGGCCATGAACCTCCTGGAAGGTGGAGCACTGGTCATCATCGTCCTCCTCCTGCTTCTGGGAAGCCTCCGGGGCGGACTCATCGTGGCGGCAGCTATTCCACTCTCCATGATCACCGCGTTCATCGCGATGAATGCCATGGGCCTCTCTGGCAACCTGATGTCGCTGGGGGCCATCGACTTTGGACTCATCGTGGATGGCTCGGTCGTCATGATCGAAAACATCATCCGCTACTTGCACGACCACAAGGAGGACAAGGAACTGACACCGGTGGAGAAGGTGCGCGCAGCCTGCCATCAGGTAGCTCGCCCCGTCGTCTTCGCGGTGGGCATCATCATCATCGTCTACCTCCCCATCCTCGCCCTGACGGGAGTCGAAGGGAAGATGTTCCGCCCCATGGCGCTGACCGTGGTCTTCGCGCTTGGTTTCTCCCTGATCTGCGCCCTGACCCTGATGCCGGTCCTCGCGAGTCTCTTCTTGGTCAACGCCAAGGAAAAAGAAGCCTGGCTGTTCAGCCAGGCCAAGAGGCTCTACACGCCCATCCTGGATCGAGTGCTGGCAAGACCCGTTGTGGCCTCCTTGGGAGCCATCGTCCTCTTCGTGGCAAGTGTCGTCATCGCGCCCTTCCTGGGGGCGGTCTTCGTTCCCAAGTTGGATGAGGGATCCATCGCCATGCAGATCTGGCGCATCCCGAGCATCTCGCTTGAGAAGTCCAACGAGATCTCCCTGATGGCCGAGCGGATCGTGATGAAGTTCCCGGAGGTCAAGACGGTCGTCTCGCGAACGGGACGTGCGGAGATCGCCACGGACCCCATGGGTGTGGAGATCAGCGACACGTACATCATCCTCAATCCCAAGAAGGACTGGCGTTTCGAGACGAAGGCCGAACTCATCGCAGCCTTGGACAAGGAGCTCAAGGAAGAGGTACCCGGTGTGATGTTCAGCTACTCGCAGCCCATCGAGTTGCGGGTTTCCGAACTCATCAGCGGTGTCCGATCCGACATCGCCGTCAAGATCTTCGCATCGGGCGGTGACCTCCAGCAGATGAAGGACGTCGCGGATGAGGTGGCAGCCGTCGTCCGCCGAGTGCGTGGCCTCGAGGAAGTCAAGGTCGAGCAGACCGTGGGACTTCCGACCCTGCGAGTCATCCTGGATCGCGAGGCCATCGCCCGACTGGGCATCAACGCCCGGGATGTCCTGGATGTCGTCGAAACCGTCGGTGGACGCGGATTGGGCACGATCTTCGAAGGGCAAAAGCGCTTCTTCGTCCAGGCTCGCTTCGATCCCTCCGTCCGCTCGAACCTGCAACGCATCGGTGATCTCAAGGTCGCATCGACGCAGCTCGGGAAAGATGGAGACAGGATCCTGGTACCGCTATCACAAGTAGCCGAGCTCAGGATCGAGAATGGACCCGCCCAGATCAGTCGCGAGAAGATCGGTCGCAGGATCTCGATCGAAGCCAACGTCCGGGGCCGTGACCTGGCCTCGGCCGTCACCGAAGCACAGAAGCTCGTGGACGCGGAGATCAAGCTCCCCCCAGGCTGGACGATGACCTGGGGCGGACAGTTCGAGAACCTGGCAGAGGCGGCGGAGCGACTCACCATCCTGGTGCCCCTCGCGCTGTTCTTGATCTTCGTCCTCCTCTACACGACCTTCAACTCGCTGCCCTTGGCGGCTCTGATCTTCCTCAACGTGCCGCTGGCCGTCACCGGGGGCATCTTCGCCTTGGCGATCCGGGGCTACCCCTTCTCGATCTCGGCTGCCGTGGGCTTCATCGCCCTCTTCGGCATCGCGGTGCTGAACGGCGTGGTCCTCATTTCCTACATCGTGGACCTGAGAGGTCGCGGAGAGAGTCCCAAGGTCGCAGCCAGGCATGCCGCCCTCGTCCGTCTCCGCCCGGTGCTCATGACCGCCATGGTGGCGAGCTTCGGCTTCGTTCCCATGGCCATGGCCACCAGCGCCGGAGCCGAGGTGCAGCGTCCACTAGCCACAGTGGTCATCGGTGGGCTCGTGACTTCTACGCTGTTGACCTTGCTTGTCGTGCCCGCGCTCTATAGTTGGCTGGCCGGAAAAGCCAAAACGAAGGAAGCAGCCAAGTGACGGAACGCTGGGAGTTCAAGGTCGAAGGCCTCGACTGCGCTGAGGAGGTCACCATCCTCAAGCGCAGCGTCGGGCCGATCGTCGGCGGCGAGGATCAACTCGCCTTCGATGTGCTCTCAGGCAAGATGGTGGTCTTGGCTCCCAAAGAGCCACTCACCCAGGACCAGATCGTCACCAAGGTCGCCTCTACCGGCATGAAAGCCGAGGCCTGGACCAAGGACGGGGCCAGCGCTAAAGGACGCAACCAGGCGCGCTTCTGGACGATGATCCTGAGCGGAGTCTTCGTGCTGCTTGGTTTCCTGACGCACCTCTCGCTGGGTGGCGGACTCGAAGGGGCCCTCGGTGTGGGTGAGAATCCACCGCCCGTGCCCCCCTTCGCCATCGCGCTCTATGCGCTAGCCATCGCCTTCGGCGCCTGGTTCATCCTGCCCAAGGCCTGGTTTGCGCTCAAGAGCCTGCGCGCCGACATGAACCTGCTGATGGTCATTGCCGTGATCGGCGCGGTCCTGATCGGCGAGTGGTTCGAGGGAGCGGTCGTGAGCTTTCTCTTCGCGGTTTCGCTCTGGCTCGAGGCCTGGTCGATCGGCCGTGCGCGACGTGCTGTGGATGCTCTGCTGGATCTGGGATCCCCCACCGCACGCATCCGCAACGAAGCCGGCCAGGAAATCGAGGCCGAACCCGAGACCGTGGAGGTGGGCACGAATTTCCTCGTCTTCCCCGGTGAGCGACTGCCGCTGGACGGGCGCATCGCGATGGGAACGAGCCACATCGATCAGGCCCCGATCACCGGCGAGAGCATCCCGGTGTTGAAGGAGCCCGGCGACGAGGTGTTCGCGGGCACGGTCAACGGCGAAGGGGCGCTGGAGATCGAGAGCACCAAACCGGCGCAGGGCACGGTCCTGGCACACATCATCCGCGAGGTCCGCGAAGCCGAGAGCAACCGCGCGCCGTCTGAGCAGTGGGTCGAGCGTTTCGCACGTGTCTACACGCCGGCCATCTTCGTCATGGCCCTCCTGGTCTTCCTCTTGCCGCCTCTGCTCTTCGGCGGCGCCTGGGACGACTGGGCCTACAACGCACTCGTGCTCCTGGTCATCGGCTGTCCTTGCGCGCTGGTCATCTCGACGCCGGTCAGCATCGTCGCCGCGCTCGCGCGCGCCGCGCAGATGGGCGTCCTGGTCAAGGGCGGCCTCTACATGGAGGAACCCTCCAAGGTCAAGGCCATCGCCTTCGACAAGACCGGCACGATCACCGAGGGCAAGCCCGCGGTCGTCGACGTCATCCCTTTCGACGAGCATGACGAGGCCTGGGTGCTCGCAAGCGCAGCCGCATTGGAGTCGCGCAGCGAACATCCACTGGCCAAGGCCATCCTCGATGAGGCCAACGAGCGGGGCATCGGGTTCGAGCCCGCAACGGAGGGCCAGGCTCTGGGTGGCAAGGGCGTGCACGGCAGGATCGATGACCGCGAGTTCTGGCTAGGCTCCCACCGCTACCTCGAGGAGCGGGATCAGGAGACGGCAGAAGTGCACCAGCTCCTGGAAGACATTTCGTCCGACGGCAAGACCTCTGTCGTGCTGGGCAACGAGAGCCATGTCTGTGGAATCATCACGATTGCCGACCGGGTGCGCCCCGAGGCGAAGGCCACATTCGATCGGCTCAGGGCCAGCGGCATCCAGGAGATCGTGATCCTGTCCGGGGACAACCAAGGCACGGTCGAGGCGGTCGGCAAGGTCGTCGGCGCCGACGAGGTGCGCGGCGAGCTTCTGCCATCCGACAAGGTTGACGCCATCGAGCAGCTGGTGACGAAGCACGGTCACGCGGCCATGGTCGGTGACGGTGTCAACGACGCCCCCGCCCTGGCGCGCGCGAGCCTCGGCATCGCCATCGGCGCCGCCGGCAGCGATGCGGCCATCGAGACCGCCGACATCGCGCTCATGGCCGACGAAATCGAGCGCATCCCCTGGCTCATCGAACATTCCAAGCGCACGACGGGCACGATCCGCGCCAACATCATCTTCGCGCTCAGCATCAAGGCAATCTTCGTCGTCCTGGCCCTCTTCGGCGAAGCCAGCCTCTGGAGCGCCATCGCCGCCGACATGGGAGCCTCCCTCCTCGTCGTCCTCAACGGCATCCGCCTGCTACGCAGCTGACCCCCAATCAACTCATCCGACGCTGCACCCGAGTACATAGGGTCAGGCCCTTTTTCTCCGGGTGAAACACCCGGAGAAAAAGGGCCTGACCCTATGTACTCGGGTCCGAGCCGTGCATCCTCGACGCCTGTGGTTAGACTCCCGGGCTCTTCCTACAGCCCACACAGGTGATGTCATGAGTCCGCGCACCCCCCTTCTGTCCACACTTCTCCTCGCCCTGCTGGGTTTCAGCTCCTGCGAGTCCATCCAGACCGCCCCCAAGGGCAGCCCGCGCATCGAAGTCGCGGTGGTCTATCGTGTGGAGGAGAGCTTCTTCTCCCCCTTCACCGATGCGATCGACAAGAAGGGAGTCCAAGCGCTCCTGCAGGAGGCAGTCCATCCCCTGGCGAATATCGGGCTGCGCTTCTACGCCATCCCGGCGGATCAGTACGGCAAGGGGCAAAAGTGGCCCGACTACATCATGACGGTCAGCGCACTGTCCTGCACTCCGGACCGGAGGGTGAAGACCACCAAGGTGAAGGTCAAGGACGAGGCCCCACAGGACAACTCCAAGGAGAAGACAGCGGAGAGCAATCCCCTCGAGACAGGCTCTGCCGACGGCAAGTCTGCGGACAGCCAACCCTCCAAGGACCAGTCCGCTGAGGACAAGCTCGCAAAGAGCAAGCCCAAGGAGATCACCCAGATCCGGGCGACGCTCTACGGGGTTTCCTGCAAGCTGGACGTCCAGTTGAGCAAAGTCCGCGTCGACGCCCCTCAACTCATCGTGGGAGAGAGCAAGGCAACGGGGTCGTCCTCGACTTCGCGCGATGACAAGAGCCAGAAGCTACCACTCACCAAGAAAGCCGACGAAGAGAACGACACTGCGCTGACAGAGAGCATGATCCAGAGCGCATTCTCAGCTGCAGCCAAGCGCGCCTTCGTCGAGTTGCAGAAGCCCATCGACCGCGAGTTGCGGTCGTTGATCCCACCCAAGAAGGTCGGAGCCAGGTAGCCTTCGGACTCTTCATGCCCTTGGCAGGTCGCCGACCCCGGTAAGAAGGCCTCGGATCGCAACCATGCAGAGCCAACCGCCAGGCTTGCGGCCCTGGACCGAAAGATCAGCGTCAGACGCATCGAGGTCATGAATCGTTCGGGCTAGTGCGGGCCTGCGAGGGCAGAAGAGGATTCGCCTGCTCAGGAATCGTGCGATCCGCCCTTGACCCCGTACCCAGGCACAGGGTCTACAATCTCCCCATCACCGAGACCGGGAGAGAATCGCATGCATGCAAGACGGGAGAGAGGCAGCCTCAGGATCGGGCAGGTCGCAGAAGCCGCAGAGGTTCACATCGAGACGCTGCGCTACTACGAGCGCAAGGGGCTGCTGCCCCTGCCGCCGAGGACGCTCTCCAACTACCGGCTCTATCCCGAGGATGCGGTGCTACGCGTGCGCTTCATCAAACGGGCGCAGGAGCTGGGCTTCACGCTTGTCGAAATCCGGGAGCTACTCGAGCTGGGCCAGCAGAAGGATGGGGACTGCGCCGAAATCTGCCAGCGGGCCCGGGACAAGATCCAGGAGATCGAAGCCAAGATCGCAAGCCTGCGGGCCATGAAGAGGAGTCTGACCCGACTCGAAGGGGCCTGTGCAGGGAGCGGTCCGCTGTCGGAATGCCCCATCCTCGAAGCCATGCAGACCGGAACCCGGAAGACAGGGATACAGAAGGCAGGCAGGAAGCCTGCCATGAGCAAGAAGAAGAAAGGAGCAAGGAAATGAACCAGAAGAAGATAGAGGTGTTTTCTGCAGGATGCTGTCTCTGTGACGAGACGGTAGAACTCGTCCGGAACATGGCCTGTCCCTCCTGCGCGGTCGAGATCCTCGACATGAGGAAGGCCGAGGTCGCCGAGCGCGCCAAACAACTTGGCGTGGCCCGCGTCCCCGCGGTCGTCATCGACGGCAAACTCGTGTCCTGCTGCGCCGGCACGGGCCCCGACAAGGACGAACTCGGCAAGGCCGGTCTCGGCAAGCCCTGAGATTACGAGGGCGATCGCCTGATCGACTTCACCTCGCTCGCCACGACCCATTCGTTCATGGGTGCATCCGAGGAGTGGGCGACTCGACCTTCTGCACGGTCTTGACCAGGATGTCCACCTGACCGTCGGCCGAGGCCTGGAGCCGACCTCGCAGGCGGAGTGACTTGCCCACTTGACGCTCAAGGTCCGAATAGACAGAAGCCTCAGCCGGCTCCAGGCTCTTCTTCAGATAGAAGACCTGGATCGGCATCTCCGTCGTCAACGAGAGACGTGCCTGACCATCGGCACTCGTGACCTTGTCAAGCTGCCCTTCGACAGCCGCTTCGGACCAGAGCAAGGGGAAGCCTGACATCTTGACCGCCTCCTGGATGGAGGCGAAGTCGAGGGGCTTGCCCTCGGCTGGTAGGAAAGTGCCCAGTCCCTTTTCGATATCGAAAGAGAAGTTGCGTACGCCAGACCGGCGCACCAAGGCCCTTTGCAGGGCCCCGCCTCACATGGATCAGGTGACGCCGCCCACCGCAATCGTGATGACGACCGGGCCCTCTGCGAGCGCCTGGTCGGTGGAAGCACCGGTAGGGCTCGCGCAGGCGAGGGCGAGGAGGGAGAGGAGGACACTGGTTTCCTTCTTCATGAGAGGCTCTCTTGCGGCCTGGGGCCGGGTTCAGAAACGGGCGCGCATGCCCAGGATGAAACGGTAGTTCTCTTCGAACTGGGAACCCGGAAGTTCCAGGAGGATCGGGAGCTGCACGGCGCTCTCGAAGAGCAGGTTTTCGCTGACCAGGACCTGGATGCCAGGCGTCAGGAAGATCTTGGTGCCGCCGGAATCATAGACGGTAACGCCGCCAGCGCTGTCCTTCTCCGCATAGATCGTGTTGAGCTCCAGGACGAGGTTGACCGTCGTCTGCGTGAAGCTCACGTACTTGGCGGGGATGAGCCGGAAAACGCCTCCGATGTCGAAGCGGTAGCTGTTGCCGAAGCGGAAGTCGTTGGCCTCACTGTTGATCTTGGCAATCAGGTCGCTGTTGACCTGCCAGCGTCCATCCACACGCGTGAAAGCCACACCCAGGATCGCGTCCATGCCACCCGACCCGCTCTGCATCGGCTGCGGCAGACGCATACCCCCATCCTCGAGATCCGTGCGCCCCACCGGCAGTTCGAGCCCGAAGATCGCCGCCGCCTCCGTGGTCTCTCCGAGCCCGGCATCCTGGTAGATGCGTGCCTTGCCCACGACCGGCACGTCACCGATGCCCTGGCTGCGCAGGGTCTCCTTCTGCCCGCTCCCGGCATTGATCCGGGTCATGCTCTTGTCCAGCCAGGGAATCGTCGCCGAGATCGTCATCTTCTCGTTGATCCCGAAGACGAGTTTCAGCAAAGCTGCATGCACCGAGAGCTCTTGCGCGCCCTTGTCCTTGTCCGTGTAGACATAGCGCGGAACGACCGCCTGGCCATTGAAGTCCACAGTGCGCGCGGACTGGGTCACGATCGTGTCATCGTAGAGCAGGCCCAGCTGGATCAGCTGGCCCTCTCGGCTCTCGGGATCGATCTCCTGGGTCCCACCCTGCTCGCTGACGCGGGCTTCAGGAACGGACACGCCGTTCGCGCAAGCAGGAAGGAGAGCCGCCGCGAGCAGAAAACAGGCTCCAAGAAGCCTGCGGGAGAATCGAGTCTCATCAATCATGGGCGCAGATCCTACAGCCCGTACCCTGGTCCAGACTCAAGAGATCTTCGGACAGTTGGGGCTTCGTGGCTTGCGCACAACGACGCGCCGGCATCGGACCCTACTGGCTCATGACCATAACAGCCCTTCAACTCCTCCGAGCGGACTCGCGCTCTGCGAGTCGCAGGAAGGCCAACTCACGCGCACTGCCCTCGAAGTGCCATCGAAGATCAGAGCACGACAAGACCCACCCACTCGACAGAGAACCGTAGGACTTGGGCCATGGTTCACTCGGGGAGAGCTCAGGGAATCCGGATCCGACCGATCGGACTCGGCAGTGGCAGAGTGAGATTCTCATCCTCGAGCTGGATCTTCAGGTCCAGATCTCTTGGTCGTGGTCCATCCAACCTGTCTTGGTCAGCGAATCTGAACCCAAGCCCATAGGATCTCTCCTCAGGCAAGATGAGGCGCAGCAAGCCGGGCTGCCCCACGGTCCACTCTTCCAGACCCAACATATGTCCTTTGGACCAGGCCAGTACGTGGGCCACTCCCACTGGCAGCCCCGCGAAGAGCCTCGTCGTGAAACCCCTTGATCAACCACAAGCCGGTAGGCCCCGACACTCGAGCCACATCTTTCCATTTCTCATATCGTTTGAGATCCTCGATCGGTAGTCGCACGACACGAAGGCAGAATCGTCGCGACTCGTAGCCCCCCCACATACGCATGAGCCCGAACGACTCAAGGCCTCGCAACGTGCCTTGCCTCGACAGGAATGGCGCGAGATCTCCCAATGCCAACAGCTTCATCTCCACACGCATGCAGAAGAGGGACCCACTCCACAACCTGGGAGCAAAGCCCCTGAGCCAAGAGCGAGACACGACGGATCGGAATCACGGGACATTCCAGGAACCCATCATACCCCCCATGGGTATACTGGCGTCATGAAGACTGCGACCGGATATCTCGATCTCGATGCCAAGAAGCGACTCCTCAACCGACTGTCCCGTATCGAGGGGCAGATCCGGGCACTCAAGGCCATGGTGGAGGAGGAGCGCTGTGCAGACGACATCCTGGTTCAAGGCGCGGCGGCAAGGGGGGCTCTGGGCCAGTTCCTGGCCAAGATGCTGGAGGCCCACCTGAGGGACTGCGTCCACAACTGCATGGAAGGCGATCGGCTGCAGGTCTCGGAGCGGCTCATGAAGGCCGTCTCGACGGCGCTCAAGCTCTGAGACACCGGAGCTCTCCAGAGCGGAACACAGGGAGGAGAAGCGATCATGGACAGCGTGCAGAAGGAAGAAAAGCTCGGTCGTGTCGCTGTAACCGGCTCACTCCTGGCTGCCATCGAGGGTGGCGGCTATTCAGCAAGACTGGAGGGCCGCCCCACGAGTCCGCCCGCGGGCCAACCCACCAAGCGTCCCACAAGTCGCCCTGGCCGTTGAGCAGGACCCGGAACGTAATCATGAACGAGAAGAAGTCATCGGAACGTCCCTCCCACCTCGTCATCGTCGGAGGCGGCTCGGCCGCCTTCTCCGCGGCCCTCACGGCCGAAGGGCTCGGTCTCGAGGTCACGCTGATCAACGAGGGCCTGCCCATCGGCGGCACCTGCGTCAATGTGGGTTGCGTGCCGTCGAAGGCCCTGCTGCGCGCAGCCGAGAGTCTGCACCGCGCGCAACACACACCCTTCGATGGGATCGGTGCGAGTGGAGAGGTCACCGACTTCGCAGCCGTCATGGCGCAGAAGCAATCCCTGGTCGAAGGGCTGCGTCAGGTCAAGTATCTGGACGTCATCTCCGGCAAGAACAAGATCCGACGCGTCGAAGGACGCGGACGATTCGTGGCCAAGGATCGGGTGTCCGTGGAGACGCAGGAAGGCACGCGCGAGATCCAGGGAGATCTCTTTTTGATCGCGACCGGAACTCGGCCAGCTTCACCGGCGATCCCCGGGCTCGACGAGGTGCCCTGCCTGGACAACGAGTCGGCCTTCGAGCTCTGTGAACTCCCCGAGTCAATGATCGTCCTGGGCGGTCGCTACATCGCGCTGGAGATGGCGCAGATGTTCGCGCGCTTCGGCACGAAGATCACGGTCCTGCAGCGCTCGGCCAGCATCCTGCCGACCGAGAGCGAAGCGCTGACGAGCGCGCTTGCTGGCTACCTGACCCAGGAGGGACTCGACATCCAGACCTCCGTGCGCATCGAGCAAATCGAGGAGGAGGGAGGGCAGATCCTGATCCGGGCGACACAGAATGGCGAGCCCAGGGAATACCGCGCCGCCAGGCTTCTGAGCGCGCTCGGCCGCGCGCCCAACACCGAGGGCCTGGGGTTGGAGGAGATCGGCGTCGCGCTGACCGACAGAGACTTCGTGGCGATCGACGAGACCTTGCAGACTTCCCAGCCTGGGATCTTCGCCGCAGGCGACGTCATCGATGACCCGAGCTTCGTCTATACCGCTGCCTTCGAGGGCGCGCTTGCGGTGCGCAATGGCGTCGACGGTGCTCTGGAGAAGCGCGACTACACAGCGCTGCCCTGGGTCGTCTTCACCGATCCACAGGTGGCCGGCGTGGGGCTCGACGAGAAGCAGGCCGCCGATCTGGGGCTCGTGGTCGACAGCCGGACCCTCCCGCTGGACCAGGTGCCGCGCAGCCTGGCAGCTCGCGACACCCGCGGATTCGTCCAACTGATCCGCGATCCTGAGCGGGATGTCCTGGTCGGTGGCCGGGTGCTCGCGGCCGAGGGCTCGGAACTTCTCATGGAGATCGCAATGGCCATCCGCTACCAGATTCCCGTGCGGGAGCTGGCCCGAAGCTTCCACGCCTATCTCACTCTCTCGGAGGCGGTCAAGCTGGCGGCCATCACCTTCGAGAAGGACATCAAGGAACTCAGTTGTTGTGCCTCGTAGAACGCAGGCGCACAGTCATCCTGAACAGGAGCAGCAAACCATGAAGAACCAGTCCATGACAGCCGCCGCAACGCTGCTCTCGCTGGCAGCACTTCTCCCGACCGGCCTGGATGCCCAGGCCACGTCGAAGAAAGCGGCAACCGAGGGGAAGTCCCGCATCATGACCGTCGACATCACCGGTATGACCTGAGGGATGGGCTGAGCGCCGCAGGTGCAGAAGGCCCTGCAGTCCCTACCGTGGGTAGGGAAAGTCCAAGTAGATTTCGAAAGCAAGACCGCCAAGGTCGAAGTCGAGAAGACTCGTTTCGATCCGGCCAAGATCATTGCAGTCCTCACGAAGGCCGGCTATGGCGGCAAGATCCAAGCCAAGGATCTCGCGAAGGCCAAGGCAATGGACTCCGTCATCGTTTTCCGCGTCCTTGGCATGAAGAAGGCCAAGTCGGGCGCGACCTGAATGGGCTGACCGGATGCGGTCACCGAGGCCCTGGATGGGTCTCACCAAAGCAAGAAGGTCACATGGGACTACGAGAAGGATCTCATCAGGATCGAGTACGATCCCCAGAAGAGCTCTCCGGAGAAGTTGGCGGCGATCATCCGCAAGCTGGGCTACAAGGTCGAGACCGTGAAACCTGCGGACTCGAAGAAAACGGTCAGCCGCAAGGTGGTCCCGCCAAGCCTCGCCATCGGAAACCTGGCCCCGATACCGACGAAAGCACCCGACTTCTTCCGCGAGGCCTTCGCGCGGGCGCAGAAGAGCGGACGGCCAATTGTCATCGACTTCTGGGCGACCTGGTGCGCGCCCTGCAAGAAGCTCAAGCTGCTGACGCTGAAGGACCCCAAGGTGGAGAAGATCCTGGAGTCCGTAGAACTGATCTTCGTCGATACCGATACATACCCGGAACTGGCAAAGGCCTACAGGGTGACGAGCATTCCGGACCTCCTCTTCGTCGACCGAACCGGCAGGATCGCTGACCGTCTCCGCGGATTCGAGAGCGCCGCTCCCTTCGTGAAGCGGCTGCAGAAACTTCTCGCGATCCGTCCCGCATCCCGCCTGACTTCCCGCCCTGCATCCCGCCCTGCATCTCGCCCTGCATCCAGACGACGTTGAACGGGAATCTCGCAGGTGGGTCGCCATCTTCTCCAAGCGCGAGTCTCGACTCTGGCCACTCGCGAGCACGGTATCCGGACGAGCGGATCGATCGGTCATGGAGAGGGAGCAGGTGAGAGTTTCCACAACTCATTGCTTCGGACCGCCCGCCCCTCCCTTATCCTGGCCACCATGAAAGTCCATCCAACTTCCATGATCGCCGAGGGCGTGGAGCTGGGTGCCGATGTCGAGGTCGGCCCCCACGCCATCATCGAAGAGGGCGCGCGCATCGGTCGGGCTTGCCAGCTGGCCTCCTACGCAATCGTCCGAGCGAACTCCGTGCTCGGCGAAGGGGTCAAGCTCGACAGCTTCGCCGTCGTCGGAGGTGAGCCCCAGATGGCCGGGTTCGATCCCATCACCCGCTCCCACGTGGAGATTGGCAATGGCACGATTCTCCGAGAAGGGGTCACGGTGCACCGGTCCAAGGACGAACAGGGAGTGACCCGCGTCGGGGCCCACTGCTTTCTGATGGGCCAAAGCCATATTGGTCATGACTGCAGAGTGGAGGATCATGTCACACTTGCCAACCACGCCCTGCTGGCTGGACATGTCAGCATCGGCACACACACCTTCGTTGGCGGCGGGGCCGCCATCCATCAGTTCTGCCGCATCGGCGAGGGTGTCATGATCGGAGGCAACACGTCCATCATGTCGGACATCCCCCCATTCACACTGGTCGCCCGTTACAATCGGCTCTACGGCCTCAATCTCGTCGGACTCCGGCGACGGGATTACTCGCGAGAGGAGATCCGCGACCTCAAGGACTGCCTGTTTCGCATCTTCCAATCCCAGGCAGGCTCTCCCCACAAGCTAGCCAAGATGGCTCTTGAGAATGGAGAGTTCGGCCAAACAGCTCCAGGCAGACGTTTCCTCGAGTTCATCATCGAGAGCAAGCGCGGCTATGCGCGCCCCGCCAACCGCGAGTAGACGGGGCCCATCAGGCTAGCCCGAACGATTCATGACCTCGATGCGCCTGACCGCGCCTTTCAGTCCAGGACCGCGAACCTATCGGTTCGCTCGGCATGGCTTCGATTCGACGCCCCTCTTGAGTCGCCTCATATCTCGCGCAGCCGTCCTGAACTCGAAATGCGCTCGTCAGACCACAAATGCGATATCGGCTGCGCCGCTCTCGCATTTGTTCACAACGATCTCATGAATCATCCGGGCTAGATCGGACTCGTCTCCATGCGCTCCACACCCTTGGCTTCGAGAGCGGCGAGGACCTCGGGAGTGATCCGGACCTTGAAGCAGGCCCGCTCGGAACTGAAGTGCGTCTCGATGACGGTAGCGAGCTTGCGCAACTGACCCTGCAAGTCTCCGCGGGCGTGTGGCATCGACAGCCAGTACTCGCTGGAGAATCTGTCCAGGTGCGCCAGGACGGCGACACGAAGTTCGTCCATGCCCTCGCCTGTGCGAGCCGAGACGGCAAGGCTGTCGGGAAATCGCCTCTGGATGACCAGGATGTGCTCCGCATCGGGTAAGCGATCGATCTTGTTGAGGATGACCTGCGTCTCCTTGCCGCCTGCACCGATGTCCTCCAGGACTTCGAGGACGGTATCCGCTTGATCGAGTGCCTCGGGATCCGAAGCATCCACGACGAGGAGAAGCAGGTGCGCATCGAGCGCCTCGGCGAGCGTGGCGTGGAAGCTTGCCACGAGGTGGTGAGGAATACTCCGGATGAAGCCGACCGTATCGGACAACAGAGCGAAACGTCCCTCTCCCATGTCCCAGCGCTTGGTGCGTGTGTCGAGGGTGGAGAAAAGCCGGTTCTCCTCCAGCACGCCCGCCCCGGTCAGGTGGTTCATGATCGTGGACTTGCCCGCATTGGTGTAGCCGACGAGCGACACCAGGAACTCGCGGCTGCGCGCCTCGATCTCGCGCTGCTTGCGCGCTTCGATCTCGGTGAGCTTGTTCTGGAGTTTCTTGATCCGACTGCGCAGAAGACGGCGATCGACCTCGATCTGCTTCTCTCCCATGCCCCCCATCGCGCCGATACCGCCGCGTTCGCGATGCAGGTGGGTCCAGAGCCTTCTCAACCGGGGGAGCTCATAGCGTCGACGCGCCAGCTCGACCTGGAGCCTGGCCTGGTTGCTCTTGGCGTTGCTCTCGAAGATAGAGAGGATGAGTTCGCTGCGATCCACCACGCGAATCCCCTCCAAGGCCTTCTCCAGGTTGCGCGCCTGCGTTGGGCTCAGCTCCTCGTCCACTACCACGAGGTCGGCCTTGACTTCGCTCACGAGTTCGGCGAGCTCCTCGGTCTTGCCCTTGCCCAGATAGTGCGAAGGAGACGGGCTGGTTCTTACCTGCACAAGCTCTTCGACGACCTGGATGCCGGCCGTATCGCAGAGGCTGGCCAACTCCGCGAAGAGATCATGATCTGGCTTCTTGCGCGAGACGAAGACCAGGACAGCACGGGGCGTGTCGAGGCCGGTCTCGATGAGCTCCGATCGCTGCTGGCGAGGAGCCTCCTCGTTCTGCTCTTCGGGTTTCCCCACGGGTGTATCTTCCTTTTGGCGACGCGGGCACATGCTACGACTTCTGCTCTTCGCGGCGAGTGCGGGTGTGACGGTTCCATTCTTGATCATCGCGATCCGGATAATCGGACCGGAAGTGCGTGCCTCGGCTTTCCTCGCGTCGCAAGGCCGAGGCGCAGAGAAGCCGCGACACGCAGAGCATGTTGGATAGCTCCACCCAGCGGCGCTCCTGCATGGGGCGCGAATGCAGGACCTTGGCCCAGAAGACGATCTTCTCGATCGCATCTTGCAGCGCACGCGCATCCCGGATGAGACCCGCCTGCCTCCACATGAGGCTCTTCAACGAGTAGAGCATGTCGTCCAGATTGAGGTCGGCGCTCCGTCCTGGATCGAGATGGTCATGCCTGGGGTGACAAGGCACTAGATCCTGGAGATCCACGAAGCCGGGAAGGTGACCGACCTTGGCGGCCTCTCGACCAGCGATGCGCCCCATGACGAGCGCCTCGAGGAGCGAGTTGCTGGCGAGACGGTTGGCGCCGTACAAACCTGTTGCGGCCACTTCGCCGCACGCCAGCAACCCCTCGACCCCAGTGCTCGCGCACTTGTCCGTGCGTACACCACCGATCTGGTAGTGTGCACCAGGCCGAACAGGAATCGGATCCCTGTCGATATCGATACCGAACGCGGCACACATCCGGGCGATACCCGGAAAGCGCTGTATGGCCGAGATACCGCTCGCATCCAGAAAGACGTTGGTATCTCCCGTAGCCACCATCCGATCGAGAATGGCACGAGACACGACATCACGCGGCGCAAGGTCCAGGTCTGGGTGCAGGCCGTCCATCACGCGTTGGCCATGACGATCGACCAGGCGAGCCCCAGCACCACGCACGGCCTCCGAGATCAAGACGCGGGCCGCGCCTGCGATGTAGAGGGTCGTAGGATGGAACTGAACAAACTCCAGATCCTCGATGCAGGCACCTGCACGCCAGGCCATGGCCACGCCATCTCCCGTCGCAATACTGGGGTTGGTCGTCTCCCGATAGAGCTGACCCGAAGCACCGGTGGCCAAGATAGTCGTCCCCGCCAGAATCAAAACGAGCTGCCGTGAAGCGTTGAGTGCCACAACCCCAATACAGCGATCACCTGCGGTCAACAGGTCCACGACGATCAGATCGGCACGTCGGTGGATCAATGTCTGGCGATCCAACTGGGCGGTGAGCGCCAATTGGATCGCCTTGCCGGTTGCATCTCCCTCCGCGCTCAGCACTCGAGGAAAACTGTGGCCGCCTTCCAGACTCAGCCCCTTCCCGATCGAATTCCCACTCGAATCGAAGACCACCCCCATACGCTCCAACCAGGCCACGATATCCGGCCCCTGTTCGATGATGCTCTGCACCACGGATTCGTCCGCAAGACCGCACCCCACTCCCAGCGTATCCCCAGCGTGGTGCTCGAAATTGTCCTCGCGATCCACAGCGGCCGCAATCCCACCCTGTGCTCGATAGGTATTGGAAGTCTCGTCCACATCCTTCTGCAAGATGAGGACCTCGGCACCCGCCGCAGCAGCCTCCAAAGCGGCCCCTGCTCCAGCAGCACCACCCCCAACGACGAGAACCGGCCACCGCAGCACAGGTAGATGTCCCGGCTCGAAGGCAAGCAGATACCGAGAACCGGGAGCGGTTCGAAACTCGATGGCAGGAGCCAGTTGAGAGGCCATGGGGAGAGCCTAACAGGCCCAGCGTTGGGATCAGACGCCTTTCCACACCCAAGCCAGACGCGGCACCATCGGAAGAAAAAAACCAACAAAACCCGAACAGACACTTGCGCGATCCTAAACCTATCCCTACCTTACAAAGCCTGAACTCAAGCACAAGGCATCCCACATGTCGAACAGCACCATCCATAAGACCACCAAGAAGCCCGAACAGAATCTCAGGCAAAACGCTGCACAGAAAAGCGCTGACAGGGTTGGCCATCGGGCACAAGCCTTGAGTGCCACACAGGTTCAAGCGAAGAGTAGAAGCGAGAAGCTTCGTATGACTGACAGCAACGGCCTTCAGCAAGCCTTCCTCTTTTCTGACGATGTGCGCTCCCAGCCAGAATCCAGGCGTCACAAGTCACACCCGCAGGAAACGGCACAGCAGAGGAACACTACCTCGAACCAGAACTCACGAACCTCATCTCCCAGCAGCCCAAGCAAAAACCCAAGCCAGATCCCAAACCAGAACCCAAACCAGAACCCAAACCAGAACCAGAACCCAAACCAGAACCCAAACCAGAACCAGAACCAGAACCAGAACCCAAGCCCAAACCCAAACCCAAACCCAACCCAGAAATACAGCTTAGGAGACCCCGTCGAGAGAATGCAGCCCTCGAGACGGAGTCTTCTTCCCTCCCCAACCGGGCCGGGACAAAAGCGTGGTGACCTCGGC
>JAJRTL010000339.1 GCA_024278315.1 Planctomycetota bacterium
CACTCGCAAGCGCCGCAAGGCAGCGATCACCTTGTCGCGCACCCTGGTCCAAGAGCTCGCGAGCCTGGGGATGGACAAGGCTCGGGCCGAAGTCCGGATCCTCCCGCATGAGGGCAAGGGGGTCCTCGAGCGTGCGACCAAGCTCGGCACCTCCGAGGTGGAAGTCTACCTGGCTCCCAACCCTGGCGAGGATCTGACGCCCTTGCGCGATACGGCCTCAGGGGGCGAGGTGGCGCGGGTGATGCTCGTCCTGAAGAAGATCCTGGCGGACGCGGACTGCGTTCCCGTCCTCGTCTTCGATGAGGCCGACGCCGAGATCGGGGGACGCCTGGGTCTCGCGGTGGGCCGCAAGCTCCGCGCCGTGGCCAAGAACCATCAGGTCTTGTGCATTACGCATCTGCCGCAGATCGCAGCTTTCGCCGATCTTCACTGCCTGGTCCAAAAGAGAATCGTCACCGACGATTCAGGTGAGCGGACGGTCTCCGAGCTCCGCGCCCTGGCTGACAGCGATCGTCGTCACGAGCTGGCCAGCATGTCCCGCGGCGAAGACGCGCTCGATGATGCGGCCCTGGACGAAGCGGATCGTCTTCTCGAACTCGCTGCCGAAGATTTCCGTTCCTAGCCTCCGTTCCTCACAAGAGTGCAGTCCTGCTCTGGTCAGAAATGCAGTCTAGAGCTGCTCCAGGAGCTTCTGCCGACGCGTTTCCAAGGCCTTCTTGGCTTCACCATCAGGGAGTCTGGCCAGGTGGCTCTCGAGGAGATTCAAGGCGTGCAGGAGCGCCTCCTTGCGTGTTCTGCGCAGGTCGGTGCCCTCCTTGCTGGCCTTGTAGGAAAGGTCCAGCTCGAGACAGTTGGCCAAGGATCGGAGGGATTGTCTCAGGTCCGGGCTGAGCCCATCGCGCTCGGCAAGGCTCAGGATGTCCCGGGAGAGGCCCTGACTCTCCACTGTCTCGATCCAGGTCTTGCTGAGGCTCTCCCGCTCGAGCAGGTCAGGAAGGAACCAGAAGCCTGCGCCCAGAAGGATCAGGAGCAGAGCTGCCGTGCTGGTTCGCCTTGCACGGCGGGTTCGTCTGACCTGGTTCTCCCTCTGTTCCTCCGCTGCGTCGATCTTGGCACGGGCCTCCCGAAGATGGGCTTCCCAGAGCGTCAGCAGGCGTTGTAGGCGCTGCCCCTGTGGGAGGTGTGGGCTTTCTCGCCGGATCGCCTCCAGGCGTTTCAGGACGAGTTTGAGCCTGGCTTGGGAGTCGGCCAGGTCCAGTAGTGTATTCTCATCCTCCTCTGAACAATGCTTGAGGCGTTCCCACCTTAGATTCGAGAGATCTCTCGCATAGCGCTCCTGACTCTCCCGGGGGCCCTTTTCGAGCAGGAAGAGCAGGATCTCCTCACGTTGATCGAGGCAGGCCATTCGATCCTCATGGCTGCTTTTTTCGTCATCCTGAAGGTGGATCCACGTCTGGCCCAGTTCGAGATTCCGTCTGGCTGCGTCTACGATGCTGTCACGGAGCTGCTTGACCTTCTCGAGTTCCTTGTTGAGGTCCCAGTCCAGGAACTCCGCCATGCTCTTGTCTTCGGGGAGGCCGTGCAGCAATCGCTCCAGGTCGTAGAGGACCGTTGTGAGCTTGCCCTGTTCGGCTTTCTCGACTGCCCTCGTGCGCAGTTTCTCGTTGTGGTGTTGCACCTCCTCGACCTTGAGGCGGATCTCTTCGAGTTCGTCGAGGACTTCCGTTCGCCTCTTCTTGGGCGTATCGACGAGGACATTAAGTTCCAGAAGGGTCTCGCACTCATCCAGATCACGCAAAAGGATGCGGAGGGGGATGGGATCGAGTGAGAGTTTCTCCTGCATTGCCGAGACGAGGGCTTGGAGTTGCAGGCTCAGTTTTTGACGCAGTCGGCGCAGGGCCTCGCGTGCCTCGGATGCATCCAGCTTGGGGTAACCTTCCGCCAGGGCCGTGAGGAGCCTCGCCGTGATGCTGAGGTTGGAGTAGACCTGTTCGCTCTCGTTCTCTTCGCCGACCTTGCCCAGTTCGATCTCTATGTTCTGGAAGAAACCGAGGAGCAAGCTGGCGGCCTTCTGACTCTCTTCGTCCTCTGGGAGGAGTGGGATGGCTCGGTTGATCCCTGTCCGCCCTGCCAGAAGGCGGGCCATGAGCCAGCGCAGACGATGCAGTCGATCCCGGATCCTTGCGGTCGTTCGATTGGCTCCGGACAGCTCTTCCTGGAGACGGAAGAGCTCTTCAGTCGCGGTCTGGAGGTCCAAGTGGGATTCGGCTTCCTCGATACGCCCCATGGCCTGGCGCGGTCGGCTCTCTTCGGACTGGAGATGCCGTAGCGTGGCTTGCAGTGCTTCTGCGGTCCGCACGATCAGCTGTGGAGCTTCGTCTCCGCTCAGATTGAGGCTGCCCAGGATCTGGCAGAGGTCCAAGGAGAGACTCGCCAGTCTGCGCGCCTCGTGGATCTCCTGACGCTTCCAGTGTTGAACCACTTCTCCTGGCAATCGGCGAAGCAAGGTGGGGAGACGTTGCTGCGCCCGCTCCTTGCGGTGGATCATCGAGGGTAGCAGGGGGAGATGTTCCATGCAGAGCCGAACCGCGCGACCAAAGGCCAATGCACCTTCGACGAGTTCCCGGGGGGGAAGCTCGGGAGGGGTGTGCGGTAGCTCCTTCATGACTCGATCCAGGCGTCGTTTCCAGTGCGCGGCCTGGGTGAAGCGGATCTTCGTGTTGTCGTCGACACCCCAGATCTTGTCGCTCGGGGCCTCCGCCCCGAGCAGGATACGTTCGACCTGCAAGTCGAGAGGAGTGGGCTCTTCGCAGGCCTCGAGTTCGGAGAGGGTTTCCGCGGCACTGGGCCGCATGGAGGGATCGGGATCGAGAAGGGCGCGCAGGAGAATCAGCAAGGAATCGCAGATTCCGGGACGGAGTCTGTAGAGAAGGGCAGCATCGAAGTGACCACCTTGGATCAACCGCGGTGGAAACCCCGTTGCGAGGAAGTGAAGCGTGGCTCCCAACCCGTAGAGATCGAAAGCGGGCCCCACCGCCGCGCCCAGGTAGGCCTCCGGTGGTGCGAAGCCGTGCGTGCCGCCAGAGAACCCCTCCTTCAGCTCTCCACGGGTCTCTTCGGCGGTGCTGGCCTTCTCGAAGTCCACCAGGCTGACGCAGTCCTCTTTGTCCAAGACGAAGTTGGCCGGTTTGATGTCTCCATGGGAGATGCTCAAACCGTGGAGCCTGTCGAGGATGGCAGCGGCTTGTCTTGCCAGGCCCAGGAGCTTGTCGCTCTGGATCGGGCCGTCGCGGCCCACGAGCCGCCTGAGGTCCAGGTGACCCACACGCTCGACGGTGAGCCAGACTTCGCCGCTCTCCGGGTTTTCTCCCTGGCTCAAGAGCTTGGGCACGCCCTCTCCTCGGGCGAGTTCCAGGCTGCGAGCTTCCTGGTCCCTCAGTGGCCGGTCTTCGCTGGGGAAGCTCTTGCGCAGGCATTCTCGGCCCGACTCGTCGAGCTCACGTTCCAAGTGCCGCCGGGGAGGGGCAGCAAAGCTATCGGGCGAAGAGTCGGACACGGTCAAGAAAAGGCGCTTGGTTGGCGAGAGGAGTCTGCGAGAAGGCGCAGCGAGGGGGGGGGGCCAGAGATGTGGGCCCGTGGGCTTGAAGAGAAGGGGCTCAGGAAATCATACCCCCTGAAGGCCCGGAACTTGATGCATTGCAGATGACGGGTTTCCGTCACCCGGATAGACTTGATTGTGCCTGATTGCCTTGAATCGTCCGAATTCCGTCGCATCCCGCCCCTGCCGCCACACTGGCGTCATCGTTTCTTCTATCGATTGGTTTTCCATGTCCTTCCAGATTCGAATCCAAGGGCCCGATGGTGCCGAGGAGATGCTCAATCTCGCGGTAGAGGGATTCTGGATCGGCTCCGGCGCAGGCGACTGGGAAATCTCACTCGATGTGCCGGACCTCCGGGGTGGCCTGGTCCAGGTGCGATGGGGGCAGCGGGGGATCGAGGTGCGGGCCGAGCCGGGTCTGCCCGAGCCCGCCAGGACGAACTCGGGAGAGCTCAGCACCCACTTCTCCCCCCTCATCGAGGGTGAACTGCTACGGCTCTTGGATCATGCTCTGGAGATCCGGTGGCTGGAGGATCAGGAAGAGGGTCCACGCGTGCAGGGAGCCGACCTCGAGGGTTGGTTCGAGTCGGCCATGTCCCTGGCAGATCAGCTGGAGGGAGTCATCGATCTCGAAGAGATGTCGCGAGTCAGCATGCGTGGCATCTTGGATACGACCCAGGCCGACCGCGTCTTCCTGATGGTCGAGGTCGAAGGAGAGGAGCCCAGGGAGTGGTTTCTCTCGAGAGTCGGAGGCGAGGAGCCCTTCGGTGTCAGTCGCTCCCTCGTGGCCAAGGTCCGAGGTCAGAAGGGCTTCGTGTTCGTGCCGGAATCGTCCATGGATCCCGCTGTCTCTGGTCTCAGTTCGGTTCGCCGTGAGGGGATCCACTCCTCGCTCGTCGTGCCCTTGCGGGCTCTCGGTCGGGGTGTAGGGGTCCTCTATGCGGACTGCGTCGCGGCCGAGCGCAGCCTGGGGCCGGCCGATTTCCAGAAGGCGGCCTTGCTGGGCAGGATGTTGGCTGGCGCCATTGGCAGCAGGGTCCTCGTGCGATCCGTGTTGCAGGGGCAGCCCGAGCTTCCGATGGCTCTCCAGAGCAGGAGCCCAGCCTGTACAGACATGATCGAGAAGGCCAGGGTCTTCGCGGCTACCGCCTACACGATCCTGATACGCGGTGAAACCGGCACCGGCAAGGAGGTGCTTGCCCGTGCCCTGCATGAGATCAGCACGCGGAGCAAAGGTCCTTTTATCGCCGTCAACAGTGCGGCGATTCCGGCCCAGCTCATGGAGAGCGAGCTCTTTGGGCATATCAAGGGGAGCTTCACCGGGGCGACGACAGACCGGGACGGGTTCTTTGTTGCAGCCGACGGTGGGACACTTTTCCTGGACGAGATCGGCGACATGGAACTTGAGCTGCAGGCCAAGATCCTGCGCGTGCTCGAAACGCGGGAGGTGACACCCGTTGGAGGCACGCGTTCACAACCTGTGAACGTGCGTATCCTGGCGGCGACCCACCAGGATCTAGAGCAGATGGTGCGCGAAGGTCGTTTCCGGGAGGATCTCTACTACCGACTGCGCGAGCTCGAGATCCGGATCCCTGCTCTGCGTGAACGCCCCGAGGACATCTTGGAGCTCTCCGAGGGATTCCTGGCCGAGGCGGTCAAGGATCTGCCCTTCGAGGGTAGTCCGAGGTTGCACGCGGAGAGTGTCCGTGCGCTGCTGGAACATGAGTGGGGGGGGAACATCCGCGAGCTGCGGCATACCATGCGCACGGCGCTGCTGCGTGCAGGCGGATCCGAGCTGCGCCCCGAGCATCTGGATCTCCGGAGGAGCCTGAGCAGTGAGGCTCATGTCGAGCCCTCCATGGAGGAAGGCAGCTGGAAGGAGCGACTCGAGGCGCAGGAGAAGGAGGCGCTGAAGCGCACCTTGGATCAGTCTGGGGGAAACCTGACCAAGGCGGCCATGCTGTTCGGGCTGCCTCGGACGACCTATCGGGAGCGCTTGATCCGGTTCGGATTGTTGCAGAAGTAGTCATCCGTGGCTCGAGTGGACCCAGGGTCGTGTTGATGCTTGTCCCCGCATTCAAGGCTCCTTGGGGATCCAGTCGATGATGCTTGTGGCACACTTCTGTTCCCCCTGCATCGAGTCGAGCCATGAGAGTAGAGACGGCATCTCCGAGTACGGTATTCCTGAATGAGACGAGCCCCTTGGTGGCGCAGGTGCTGGAGTTGCTGAACGAGGCACGCAGGCACCCGCAAGACCTGGGAAGTCACGATCTCGGACCACTCCAGCGGGCCTTGCATCGCATTTGTGGATCCGCGAATTTCCTCGGATATCTCAACGTCGAGCGGCTCGCTTCGAGCATCGAAGGGGTCGTGTCGCTGCTCGCCAACGGTGAGATCGCGGGCTCCCTGACCCTGATCGACGGACTCATCGAGGCGGCAGAGGTCTTGGAGAGGCTGCTGGACGACCTCGAGCGGGCCGATGATCTCGATATCCTCAATCAGGTCGAGTTCCTGCACCTGCTCTCGGATGGCAAGATCTCGGACGCGAGAATCCGCTGCGTGGAGACGCGGCTCTCGGTAACGGAGAAGGCTATGGGAGGGGATCTGGGGTTCGAGTTCTGGACGACGAGCTTCGAACTCGAGAGGGCAGCTCGCGGCGGTCTGTGCCTCTACTTCCTGGAGTTGGATCTCATGGCCGACTACCAGGACCAGGGCAAACACCTCTTGGATCTCGTTTCCTACCTGACCCGCTTCGGGATCATCCTCGACAGCGGGGCTGATCTCTCAGCGGTCGGGACTCTCGAAGATTGCTTCCTTCCCAAGCACATGCCTCTGTATGTGTTGTTGGCGAGTCGCGATGTTGCCGAGAGCATTCGAGCCCATTGGGGTCTCAGTGCCGACCGGATCGTTGAAGCCAGGAACCCACTCGCGACGCAGTCGGACCAGGCTGGCGCGTAACCAGGGCGGGTCAGTTGTTCGCCAAACCTACATTCCAGAGCTGAGTCGAGGACGGAACCCCAGTCAGGAACCCCAGTCAGGAACCCCAGTCAGGAACCCCAGTCAGGAACCCCAGTCAGGAAACCCAGCCCGGAAACCCAGTCCGGAATCAGGGCTGACGTGCCATGACAAGCATGGGGACGACGCCCTTGACCTGGGGGGCAGCCTTCTGGTCCAGGACCTGGATGTCCTTTCCGTCCATGTCGCGGATCCGGATCGTGTAGGGACCGTCACCGACACCTTTGATCTTGAACTTGCCCTCGGCATCTGCGGTCGCCAGGCCGCGGAAAATGCCCACCTCGGTCACGGAGATCTTGATCCCCTCCAGGGGAACCTTGTGAATCTCGACGTTGGTGTCTGTGTCTGGAGCAGCCCTCTGCTCCCAGGCCACGTTGCCTCGCATCTGTCGAGGGAGTGGCAGCATCAGATCGCTGACCGGATAGCGTGGTTGTTCTCCGGGACTTTGCTCTTCGAGATCGGGGACGTTGACATCGATGGCGATCGGCAGATGCAAGGCGTCCTTGTCCTCTGGAATGGCGCGCAAGCGATAGAGGCCGGGTTTGAGATTCTTGAAGTCGAAGTTGCCCTTGTTGTCCGTGCGACTGCTGCGCACACCGCCCTCGGCGGTGACCCCGTCGTCCATGCGGATGAGTTCGAGATTGACCGGATAGGCCTCTGTCCTCGGCGCCACCTTCTCTTCGCTGTCGGGGTAGTAGAGCTCAGGGGAGACGCTGCCCTCGAGAGTCACGAGCAGCGCTAGCAAGGGGGAACTGCCCTCTTCCACTACCTTGCTCGTCGTCGCAATACCGTGTTGAACAGGGAGCATGTCGTTCTGGCCCGCCTCATGGGTCTTGGCCAGGTTGCGCAGTTTCTCCCATCTCTCCTGCTGCGTCAGCCAACGCTGCTTCTTGGGGCCTTCCTTGGGGAGGACCTTGTCTCCCTGGACCACCAGGAGCCCACCCGTCAGGGTCAGCAGCAGTGCCAGGTAGTGGGATGGTTTGTTCAGGAGCTTCATGGTCAGTGGCTGGTGGATCAGGTCCCGGTGACTTGGCTACGCCAGGGTTTGTGAGGTCAGGCTCTCGCCCAAGAATGCCAAGCATCGCGGCGCTCAGTCTTCCCTCTGCACATGCCTCCTAGGCAGTGCGTCTCTCTACGTAACGACTTCGACAGAACCTCAAGAACTCCCAACTTCATGATGGTCGGTTCGGCGTTGCGGACGGGAGTTTCGGATCGTGGACCCTAATATCCTCCAAGTCCTTGCCATTCCCAACCCTCAGCTACCCTGGAGGATCTCGACGTCGTACCCGTCGGGGTCGTGGACGAAGATATAGCGGCTCTTCATCTCCGGTTTCGACATTCGATACCACCATCCTTTAGCTTCGACCTCGGTCTGGATCCGGTCCAGGTCATCGGTCAGGAGAGCCAGATGCCCGAATTGGGTCCCGAGCTCGTAGTCTCTGCCATCCTTGTTGTGTGTCAGCTCCAGATAGTAGTTGCGGTCGCTGTCACTGAGGAAGACGAGGGTCGCCTCATCGCCGATTTCGTGGCGTCGGACCTCCTCCAGACCGAGGAACCCGCAGTAGAAGTCCAGGCTCTTCTGGAGGTCCCGAACACGAATCATGGTGTGGTAGAGCTTCACGATCTCTCCTGTGGGAAGGGCCCCGATGGGCAATGAAAGGGCGTCTTCGCTGGGCTTCCTGGCGACGCCGGGCGCTGAAATGCTATAGTGTTCCGCCCCGATCTTCGCCCCCGAACCCCTTTGTCTCGTACGAGCCTATGAACTCTTCCAGGCCGTCCCCGGGCTGGCCCCGGAGCACGGATATCGTCGTGCCGCTCTACGAGGAGGCCGAAGGTGTGGCTGCGCTCATCGAGGCTCTGGCTCCCATCCTGGAGCAGATTCCCTCTTCGACCCTCCTTCTCGTAGATGATGGGTCGCAGGACGGCAGTGCCGATCTCGCCGAATCGCAGTGCCAGCAGAGGGTAGCCGGGTCCTGGAAAGTGCTGAGGCATCGTCGTAACTTTGGACTCAGTCAGGCTTTACGGACAGCATTCGCGTCGGGCCGGGGTGAGGCTGTCTGCTGGTTGGATGCCGACCTGTCCTACGAGGCCGCTGTCCTGCCGAGGCTGCTCCAGGTCTTGGGCGAAGGGGCGGAACTGGCCCTGGCCTCCCCCTATGCCCCTGGCGGCAGCACCGAGGGTGTGCCGCCACTCCGCCTGCTTCTTTCGCGTGGCCTGAGCCGATCCTACCGGCTGCTCTACAGCCAACAGGTCCACACCTGGTCCTCCATGGTCCGGGCCTGGCGGCGTCCACTCCTGGCCGCTTGCCTTCCGGAGCGGGAAGGGCATCTGGGGGTTGTCGAGTCTCTCGTGCGGGCGGTGGAGCGCCAGGCTCGCATTGTCGAAGTTCCCGCCTGCCTGCGTGGGCGCGTGGCCGGCAGCAGCGGGCTCAAGGTCCTGCCCACCGTCTACCGTCACCTGGGGCTGCTGGGGCAGGCCAGCCTGGGTCGCATGGAGTTCCGAGCATGAGTCGATTCCAGATTCCCACCGACCGTGACGCTTCCGGGCGCTCCCTCGGAGAAGAGGAGTTGGCCTGGCTGGCGGCGGTGATCCAGAGTGGGTCGCTCAACTCCAACAGCGGGCCGATGGTCCGGAGCTTCGAGACGGAGTTTGCGGAGCACCAGGGCATGGCTTCCTGCGTAGCTTGCAACTCGGGATCTTTCGCTGTGCAGGCCGCTTTGGCGGCCCTGGAGCTCCCGCGCGGCAGCAGCGTGGTGACGACGGCGGTGACCGACTTCGGCGCCCTCACGGCACTGCTCTACGAGGGCCTCCAACCTCGCTTCTGCGATGTGGACCCGCTGACCCTGCAACCGACCGCTGCGACGATCGCGCGCGCTCTGGACGAGCCTGCCCAGGGCTCGCTCGGGACCGAGCCGGTCTCGGCGGTGATCCTCACGTCGCTGTTCGGGCGACCCAGCGAAGCCGAGCGCGTAGCAGCGCTCTGCGCGGAGCGTGGACTGCCTCTCATCGAGGATGCGGCGCAGTCCCTGGAGACCTTGCGCGGTGGTCGGCGCATCGGGAGCTTCGGCCAGATCTCGACCTTCTCCTTCCAACAGGGCAAGCACATCACCTGCGGGGAAGGTGGAGCCATCCTCTGCGATGACGAGGCCTTGGCGCGGCGCGTGCGTCTTTTCGTGAACAAGGCCTGGCCCTATGGCGAACCCAACCCCGACCATCTCTTCGTGGCTCCCAACGGGCGGATGACGGAGCTGCAGGGGGCGGTGCTCCGTGGGCAACTCGCCAAGCTACCTGGCCTCGTGGAGCGGCGGATCGCCACGGCGGCGCGCTTCCTGGAGGAGATCGACCCCACAGTGGGAGTGGCCCATCCAGGCCTGGACGACGGCGATCGACACTCCTTCTGGCGCATTGCCCTGGAGGTGGATGGTGAGCGGGTCCGAGGCGGCGCGGATGGCCTCGCGCAGGCCTTGCGCGAGCTCGGGATCCCCTGTGCTCCGCACTACGTCGGCAAGCCGGCCTTCGCGCTGCGCGCCTTCCGGGATCTGGGCGCAGCCGAGGATCTCGCGGACTACCCGGGGATCCACCGTGGTCTCGAGCGGGTGCTGGTCCTGCCCTGGAACGAGGGCATCGGCATGGAGCTCGCGCGCAAGATGGGGCAGGCCTTGCATGTGGCGGCGGAGGGTCTGCGCGCATGAGTGCCTTGCGCTTTGCCATTCTCGGCACGGGTCGGATCGCCAGCGACTACCTGACCGCATTGGAGACCGTGCCCGAGCTCGAACTCGTCGGGCTCTGCGATCCGCGCCAGGAGGTCGTGACGGCCCTGGGCGAGCGGTGGGAGGTCCAGGCCTTCACCGAGCCCGACGAGCTCTTCGAGAAGTGCAGCGTGGAGACCGTTCTCGTGGCTGCGCCACCGGCCCTGCACGAATCGCTCTCGATGGACTGTCTGTCCCGCGGAGCCCATGTGCTCTGCGAGAAGCCGCTGGCTCTGGATCTTGCGTCCGGCCGTCGCATGCTCGCTGCTGCAGCCGAGGCGGGCCGGGTTCTGACCATGTCGGCGAAGTTTCGCCATGTGCCGGATCTCCTCGAGGCCAAAGCCAGGATCGAATCGGGGCAGCTGGGCCGGTTGGCCTTCGCGGACAACGTCTTCGCCTCGCCCGTCTCCATGGCGGATCGTTGGAACAGTGATCCCTCGATCGGCGGTGGGGGAGTGCTCATGGACAACGGCACGCACAGCGTCGACCTGTTGCGCTATCTCTTCGGCCCCGTGCTCTGGGTCGACGCCGTGGAAGGCCCGCGTCTCCAGGGCCTGGCGGTCGAGGACAACGTACGCCTCCGGCTGGGTTTTGCCGATGGGCTCGTGGCCGGCATCGATCTGAGCTGGTCCTTCTCGACCTTCGATGACTGGTATGTGGCCGTGCACGGGGATCAGGGCAGCTTGCGGCTGGGTTGGGGCGGATCGCATTTCGAGCGCAGCGACGGGACGCGGCAGGACTTCGGAACGGGCTACAAGAAGATCCAGGCCCTGGGACGGCAACTGGCCCACTTCGGGCGCCTGGCAGCCGGAGAAGAGAGCGCCCTCCTGGCCCAGGCCGACCTTCTGGCTTCGATCCAGGTCGTCGAAGCGGCCTACGCGAGCCTGCATCGAGGCCAACGCGTGGAGATCCCCGCTAGCCCGGATGATTCCTGAGATCCCCGTCAGATGCATCGAGGTCGTGACTCGTTCGGGCCAGGTCTTACTGACGAAGGATGGCTTCCAGGGCCCCTCCTCGCTATCCTCTTCTGGCCAGCCGGAGAGAGGAAATAGAGCGTCTGATGGAACCAACTATCCACCCGACCGCCATCATCGAGGATGGGGTCAAGATCGGGAAGGGCACCCACGTCTGGAGTGAGGTGCACGTCCGCGAGAATTCCGAGATCGGTGAAGACTGCATCATCGGAGAGAAGACCTACCTTGCCTACGAAGTCAAAGTGGGCTCTCGCTGCAAGATCAACGCCTTCGTCTACGTCTGCCACAGGGTGACCATCGAGGATGGTGTCATGTGCGGCGCAGGGGTGACCTTCACGAATGACCGCTTTCCGCGCGCGGCGACCTGGGATCTGAGTTCCCTCCACCCTTCGGGTCCCGATGAGGAGATGCC
>JAJRTL010000021.1 GCA_024278315.1 Planctomycetota bacterium
GATCCCGGGGAGCGCGGCACGGAAGAAGGCCGCCGACCACATCCAGAAGACCCTGACCGCGCTGGGGTTCAAGCCGGTGCGCGAGGCCTTCGTCACCGATGTCGAGAAGATCCGGTTCGAGAACATCCGCTGCCCCATCCCTGGACGCAACCAGCGCATCCTGATCCTGGGGACACACTACGACACCAAGCGCAGCCTTGGAACGAAGCCGGCGAAGCGCAACCAGGTCTTCGACGGCGCCAACGATGGCGGCTCAGGCACGGGACTGCTCCTTGCACTGGCCAAGGACCTCTCGCGACTGGGGAAGGCGCAGCGCCCCACCCTCGAACTCGTGTTCTTCGACGGAGAAGAGAGCTTGGATGTCGAATGGAACGGCGCCAAGCGAGCCCTCCATGGGTCCAGGCACTTCGCCAAGAAGCATCTGGTCAAGGGCCACAAGTATGGAGGCATGGTTCTGCTCGACATGGTGGGAAGCAAGAAGCTCGCCATCGACCTGGACAAGGCATCGACCGCGAGCCTGGTACCAGCACTGCGCAGGGCCTCCCAGGATCTGGGCTACCAGAAGTTCTTCTTCCAAAGGGAGACCAACGTCGAAGATGATCACGTCCCTCTCATGGACAAGGGACTTCCCTGCCTGGACCTGATCCAGTTCGAGGACAACCCACAATGGCACGAATACGAGGACGACCTCGCTCATCTCTCCGCAGGGTCCCTCGCCATCGTCGGACGGACCCTATGGTGGGCACTGCCCGACCTGGAGACCCTCCTCCTGACTCCCGCCAAGAAGTAGTCGTATCGTGTTGCGCAGGTCCACCTTCCTCTTCGCTCTCTTCCTCTGTCTCATCCTGCAAAGCCACGGAGCCAAGGCCCAGGTCGACTGGGTCAAGAGCGGCAAGGACTGGCTTCGCCTCTGGAAGGCAGGGCGCATCGACCTGCAGGACCCCTCCCCCCGCAGTGGACCTCTTGTCCTACAGGTCAATGACAAGCGCGTCCAAGCCCTGGTCAAGGCCAAGGGCCGCTACTGGTTCTGGAGTCACGCCAACGAGCTGTCCTTTATCTGTTCGGGTCTGGCGGCGGACGTGACGGGCGAAGGCCGCAAGGTCCTCGTGCAGATGGCGGCGCAGGTAGCGCCCACCAGACCGGGCAAACAACTCCTGAACAAGAAGAGCCTTCGCATGCAACCCTGGATGCTCCGGACCCAGGCACGCAAGAGCCTGGCCCGCCTGGGGGACCAGGATGTCCGAGCATATTTTTCTAACATCCTGAAAACAAGAGCGAAGCAGAAGGTGGCCGAAGCGAGGCTCCGCATCCTCGCGACGCAGGTCCTGGCCGAGTGTGGCGACTACGGAGACGTGGCGACCCTCCTTCCCGGATTGACGGATGGGGACGCCCTGCTACGTGCAGCGAGCGCAAGAGCTGTCGGGCGGATCACCGGAGAGCCGGCACTGGAAGCCCTGATCGAGCGCCTGGCCAAGGAGAGCGACCCAAGCGTGCGCGTCCATCTCTGGGCCGGGCTGGTCCCTGCCACCGAAGCACTCGGCACCTGGAAGGAGCGTCGCAACAAGGAGATCTGGAAGGACCTCTGCGCCAAGGCCCGGACGATCCTGCTGGCCGCGGGCACTCCGACTTCCGAGAAGATTGCTCTCTGCCGTTGGCTCTGGCGGGTACGCCCGGATCTCCTCCTTCCTGTGCTCCCCAAGGCCTTGGGAGCCGCGCAGGGCGCAGGTCCAGGCATGCAGCGGCTGCGCTGGTGGCTCCAGGGCAATCTGATCGACATGATCGGATCGGGGTTCTACCGCAGCCGCAAGGGCAAGGCGGCAGCGGACCCAGGCCCCACCGATGCACAGGCCTGGCAAGAACGCCTCGACGCCAAGGCTCGCCCGGTCCCCATGAACCGACGCCACCGCCTCAAGCACCCCCCCTACCCCAAGGAATCCAAGAAGCTCTTCGGGCTGCCGCTGCAGGGTCAACGACTGCTGATCCTCCTGGATGTCTCGGCACCCTTCGCTGGCCCTCTGGTTCCCGAATCCTCGCGCAGGCCCAAGGCAGGTGCCTCGAAGACCAAAGTCGACAAGGAGGACCGACGCACGCAACTGGGCGAGGACATCCGTCGACAACTCCAGGAGGTGCTCGACGGCCTTCCCGCAACGACCGAGCTCCGGATCGTGGCCTACTCCAAGAAACGCGAGAGCCTCCCACGCAAGGGCTACCTGAGCCTGGGCAAGAAGGGGCGATCCAGGATCCGGGCCTTTCTCGACAAGCAGACAGGTGCAGGGGACGCCGATCCTTCGAGCCCGCTCCTGGATGCCATCGGTCAGGTGCAAGCCCTGCCCGCTGCCCTGGCCCCGGAGGAAGGACCCGACGCCATCTACTGGCTCGCCATCTCCCCTCCATTGGCGGGGCCTGTCCGTTCCTCGGAGGCCTTGACCGATCTCTGCGCGGCCTCGAACAGCCTTTGGACCGTTCCCCTGTTCATTGCCTGGTTTCCTGATCGCCGGTCCCTGGCTCGACGCAAGCCGCTCTACCAGTTCGGCTTCGAGTTCTCCCGGAATCTCACCAGACTCTCGGAAGAGAGCATGGGGGCCTTTGAGAACCGGAGCTATTCTCCCGGCAAATGAACCCGCATCGCTTTCCAGATCCCTGGCGAACCGCCCATCGAGAGGACGGCGTTCGCATTCCCTACCGCGTGGAGGGCGAGGGCGATCCCCTGATCCTGGTCCCGGGCTTGGGGGGATCCTCTCGCCTCTTCGGAACCCTGCCAAGGACATTGGCACGCATGGGCTGGAAGGCCATCGTCTATGACCCACCGGGACTGGGGCTGGTCCAGGAACACGCGGGCCAATGGACCTTCGAGACATCCGCCTGGGATCTAGCGGCACTCATGGCCGCCGAGGGACTCGCCCGCACGAGCCTCCTCGGTACCTCGCTCGGAGGCAAGGTCTCGGCATGGTTCATGGCCGAGCACCCCGATCTCGTGGAAGAGGCATTCTTCTACGGAACGGAAGCCTCAGGCAGTGCCCGGGCCATCGCTGTCTACGACTTCTGGGAGTCGGTCTTCCGCGACCTTCCCGAGGATCGCATCTTCAAGAGCATCCGGCCCTTCCTCTTCGGTGCCGCCTTCCAGACCAAGAGTGCACGCCTCCTGGACGACCTGGCGCGGTCCTTCTCCCCCGGGCACAACGAACTCCGAACGACTCTGCAACAGGTCGACGCCCTGCGACAGGCCCCCTTCCCCGAGATGCTGGCGCGCGTCCATCAACCCGTCCTCTGTCATGCCGGCCTCGAAGACAGCCTCGTCCTCCCCTGCGACGTGGAAGCCACAGCGCTGGCCTTGCCTGCGGGACGCTATCGGGCCGTGGAAGGTGCCGGACATTCCATGCTCCTGGAGAATGCCGAGGTCTGCCTCGAGGCCCTTCGC
>JAJRTL010000340.1 GCA_024278315.1 Planctomycetota bacterium
CGACCAGCCGTGCAGGCCGGGGCGCTGGGGGTCCTTCCTCCACCAGAGAGGAACTCGCACGACGGCTTCCCCGGGGAGCCAGGCGGTGATCTGCAGGTGGGGGATGGGCTTGCCTGTTTGAGCGTCGACGATCCGCAGGCGGAGCGCGAGGATGGGGCCGAGCACGAAGTCCACGTTCTCGTGATCCACGTGGCTTTGGCGAACCTGATCGCGCCAGAGCAGCGCGCCGTGTGCATAGATCTCGAGTTTCTCCAAGGGCAGGCCTGTGATCCGGTACTGTCCTCGAGCGTCGCTGACGGCCGACTTCTCCAGTTGGAAGCCCCACTGGTCATCGAGTCGATAGGCCGAGACATGGATGCCCGCGATGGGCTTGCCCTGGGCGTCCCGGATCTGCCCGCCGATGCTGTGGTTCTCGGCGAGCTTCAGCCTGATGTCGCCGAGGCTACCTCTGCCCGCGGTAGCCTGGAGCTTCAGCGTTCCTGCGCCAAAGCCGGGTGCCTTGGCCAGAAGCGCAACCGGACCCTTGGGGATGCCGCCCTCGTAGGAGAACCTCCCCTGATCATCCGAGATGCGATCCAGGCGATCCCGTGAATGAGTCAGGAAGACCAGCGCTCCCTGCACGGCCTTGCCAGTCGGGTCCAGCACGCGCCCACGCAAGGACATGCCACGCTCCAAGCGGAAGACACCCAGGTCGGCGTTGGCCTTCTCAGGCAGTTCCCTCTTCGTACTCAGGAAGTCTGCATGAGAGATGTCGATGCCTTGGAGGACTTGGACCGGGTCCAGATGCTGCACGAGAAACCGACCCTTGTCGTCGGTCCGTCCGCTCTCTTGCGTCCGCCTGGTGCGGATCACCACGATAGCTCCATCGATAGCCTGTCCTTTGGCATCGACGACTCGACCGGAGACGCTTCTGCCCTTTCCAAGCCGGAAGACACAGCTCGCCCCCTGTCTGCCCTCCGGAGTGGGGATGGTCTGCCATTGTCGAACCCGGTCGTGCGCCCAGGCCCGGACCTGCACGCTGCCAAGCCTGGGCACCGTGAGGACGAACCCTCCGCGATCGTCCGTGAGCACCGGTTGACTTCTCCCAAAGCCCGAGCAGTCGACCTTGGCCCCTCTCAAGGCCTGCCCCTCCAGGTCCAGGACCCTGCCCTCGATCCTGAAGTCCCGTGCCATACCCTGCAACGACATGGACCCCGTGGCGATCTCCCCTGCCGAAAGAACACGGTGCCGTCCACGGATCGAATACGCATCGCTCTCGGCATCCACGAAGAGGATGGCGTGCGTCTCCATCGCAGGCAGGACGAAAAAGGCCTCGCCCCGGGCGTTGCTCAGCCTCGTCCGACGCACACTCGGCTCTCGCCCCTCCTGGACCCAGCTGCGCCCCCAATACCGATCAAAGATCCTGACCGTGACCTGTGCTCCAGCAATCGGCTGGCTGCCCCTTGTCGTGACGTAGACCCTGAGCCTGGCCCGGGATTCACCACGATCCTCGTATCGCTCCCCCGCTTCACCACTCACCACCGGCCCCTCGTCGCTCACAGCTCTCGGCCCGATCTCCATCGCAGGGGCGCCATCCACCGTCCTTCCTTGTCTCTCCTCCTCCGTAGGCGTCATGGACGAGTACGCAGAGCCCACGAGGAAGTTCAGTCCCACGAAACCCAGCCCGGTCAGCAAGACCAACCCCGTAGCCAGGGTCAAGTACCTGTCCCCCCGGCTCACTTGTCTTCCCGCAAGCAGATCACATTACGCTCCTGGATACGACCACAGTGCAGCCTCCCTGCCACCGGTTCCCACCATTGGTGCCCGCGATAACCCCCGCGTCATGAACGTAGATGTCACCTGTCATGATCAGGTCGCCAGGTCGTCGACGCCTTCGAGGGATGCCTTGTGGCGTGTAGCGTATAGGATCGGAAATCGCATTCCCAATTCACCAATAGCCTCGTCGATCGTGTGGTCGAGATTCGGCTTCTCTTCCGCGACCCAGCTCACGAAGACACGACGGCTGATGCAGCCGGCCATGATCTGAGGCTCAGAATCAGGTGGAGGCTCGAATTCGGAGTTTCTGCAGATGTAGGCGGCGAATTCAGAATCCTGCATCATGGCAAAACCGACCGGTGGATCGTCGGGGTGCTCTTCGTTCCAGATCGGAAGATCGTGGAGCACGTCCTTGGTGTTGTATTCCTTGAGTTTGTCGATGATTTCGTCTTCGCTGAATTGCTCGTAGACGGACCCCATGGGGTATCTCCTGTATGGACTTCTTGGAGGTGAATACGCCGACGAGTCTACTTGATCCGCGTGGATGTGTGGGGCAGAACTGGCGTCCGAGCATTGAATAGTTCCGATCTGGCATTGTAATCCGGTCCTGGTAGATCGTGAACTCCTCCTCGGTCGCTACCTCGACTGCTGCAGCGAGAGGCTCTCCCTGACCGGTAGCACCTGACTCGCTGTTTTGTGAATAGTCTGTTCGCATCCTTCGAAAGATGCACAGGTATGAATCCATCCTCTACACCCGATAGGCAGTCGAATCTACGATCTGCCCCTGCGTCATGCGCTGGACGACGTGTCCTCTTCATCGTGTCTGCAGCGACTGAGATGCAGTGCGACGATGGCAGCAGCTTTCCCACAGGCTATTGGGGATCGGAGTTTTCGGTCCCGTATTCAGCCCTCTCTGAGGCTGGATACGGGATCGATGTTGCTTCTCCAGGTGGACATCGGCCGGTTCCAGACCCGGTTTCGCTTGGCGAGGGGGATGCGGCCCTGCAATTGCGTAACGATCTGGACTCGGTGAGAGCTCTGCGCACCCCGCTGTTGCTCGAGGGCATCGATCCGGGTCTCTATGAGGCCTTCGTTCTTCCGGGTGGATACGCACCCATGGTGGATCTATCCTCGTCGCCCGACATGGCGAGGATCTTGCGGACGGCCCACAAGCGCGGCGCCTTGCTTGCGGCCATCTGCCACGCTCCCGCAGCACTGCTCTCGGTGTTGGAAGAGGAGAGGCCCTGGCTCTTCGCCGGCTACCGAATGGTTTCTTTCACGAACGCTGAAGAGCAAGCTTGGCGACCTGACAGGCGGCTCGCCTGGCAGGTAGAGGACGCTCTCCGGAACGCGGGAGCCGATTTCCAGTGTGGCGAGGTCTGGGCATCCCAGGTCGTGGTCGACCGCAACCTTCTCACAGGCCAGGACTCCCCTTCCTGCCCCGAGTTCACTCGGGTCCTCCTCGAGCTCTTGTCGTCCCGATCTGCCTCCTGATGAAGAGGGACTACTTCCAGACGCGTCGCACACATCACACACACCACCCGCGTCGCCCGGCCATCCCTCCGCGCCCACCAGCAGACCCAGCTCCCCC
>JAJRTL010000341.1 GCA_024278315.1 Planctomycetota bacterium
GAAGAGGACAATGTCGGCGCCGTGTTGCTCGGTGACGACTCCCTCGTCAAGGAAGGCGACGTCGTCAAGTCCACGGGCCGTATCATCTCGGTGCCCACCGGCCCCAGCATGCTGGGGCGCGGCGTGGATGCACTGGGGCAGGCCGTGGACGGCAAGGGTGTGATCGATCTCCCCGAGAGCGAGTACTATCCCATCGAAGGTCAGTCCCCTTCGGTGACCGAGCGTCAGCCGGTGACCGAGCCGCTGCAGACGGGACTCGTGGCCATCGATTCGATGATCCCCATCGGTCGCGGCCAGCGCGAGCTGATCATCGGCGACCGCCAGACCGGCAAGACGGCCATCATCGTCGACACCATCATCAACCAGAAGGTGACCGGTGGTGGTGATCCCGACAACAAGGAGCAGGTCATCTGCATCTACGTGGCTGTCGGCCAGAAGCAGTCCACCGTGAAGTCGGTCATGAAGACCCTCGAGTCCCATGGGGCCATGGACTACACGATCATCGTTTCGGCTCCGGCCTCCGATGCTGCCTCCAAGCAGTATCTGGCACCCTTCGCCGGCGCGAGTATGGGCGAACGTTTCCGCGACGAGGGTCGTCATGTCGTCATCTTCTACGATGACCTCTACAAGCAGGCGCTGGCCTATCGTCAGGTGATGCTCCTGCTGCGTCGCCCGCCGGGACGTGAGGCCTTCCCCGGTGACGTCTTCAACCTCCATAGTCGTCTCCTCGAGAGAGCAGCCAAACTCTCCGACGCCAAGGGCGGCGGTTCCTTGACCGCGCTGCCGGTCGTGGAGACGCAGGAAGCCGACGTCTCGGCCTATATCCCGACCAATGTGATCTCCATCACCGACGGTCAGATCTTCCTCGAGGGCAACCTCTTCAACTCGGGTATCCGTCCGGCCGTGAACGCCGGTATCTCGGTGTCTCGTGTGGGTGGCGCGGCTCAGATCCCCGCCATGAAGAAGGTGGCTGGCTCCTTGCGTCTGGACCTGGCCCAGTATCGTGACCTGGCTGCCTTTGCGCAGTTCGGTAGCGACCTGGACAAGGCCACGCAGGATCAGCTTCGTCGAGGCGAGCGCCTCGTGGAGCTGCTCAAGCAGGGACAGTACAAGCCCTTCCCCGTGGAGGAGATGGTCATGTTCATCTATGCAGGCACCCAGGGGCTCTGCGATGAGGTAGCCGTGGCCGACATGGCTCGCTGGCGGATGGAGTTCCTCGATTTCATGCGCCTGTCCAAGGGCGAGGTCGGTGATCTGATCCGTGACGGCAAGAAGCTCACCGACGAGGTGAAGGACAAGCTCGAAGCGGCCCTCAAGGAGTTCAACGCCCAGTTCCTGGGCGCGTAGTTCCATGGCAAACATCCGAGATCTCAAGACCCGATACACGTCCATCGGCAACATCGCCCAGATCACGGGCGCGATGGAGATGGTCGCCACGACCAAGCTCCGTCGCTTCCAGGATCGTGCGATTGCGTCTCGGCCCTATGCCGAGCAGATCGGTCGGCTGATCCAGAACCTGGCCTCGGCTGTCGATGGGGGTTCTCATCCTCTCTTCGAGGAAAAGGCCGTCAAGCGACGTGCCGTCCTCGTGATCACGAGCAATCGAGGCCTCTGCGGGTCCTACAACTCCAACCTCTTCGCGAAGGTCAAGGAGCATCGGGATCAGCATGAAGGTGAGGAGCTGCACTACTTCGTGATCGGCAAGAAGGGCATGTCCTTCCTCCCCAAGCGAGGCTACGACGTGCAGTTCTATCTCGAGGATCTCAACCTCGAAAAGGTCTCCTTCCGTGAGGCGGCAAGGGTGGCCCAAGGAGGGCAGCGGCTCTTCCTGGATCGCGGATATGACTGTCTGGATGTGATCTACACGGCCTTCCAGAGTGCCTCTCGCTTCGAGGCAGTGAGCTTCCAGTTCTTGCCGATGGTGCCCGACCAGGGGGACAGCAGGGAGGGACGTTCCCAGGACTACATCCTGGAACCGAGTCCGGGGGTGATCTTCGACTCGCTCGTGCCCAAGTACCTCGAGACACGCATGTTCAATGCGCTGATCGAGTCCCTGGCTTCGGAGTTCGCGATGCGTCGCATCTCCATGAAGAACGCGACGGAAGCAGCCAACGACATGAAGGACGATCTGCAGAAGCTCTACAACCGCGCCCGTCAGGAGCGGATCACCAAGGAGCTGCTCGAGATCGTGGGTGGGGCCGAAGCTCTCAGGGGCTAGGCGATCGCCATCCAACCAACAGAGATTCAGAAGAGATTCAAGGAAACCAAGATTCCGTCCATGAGGTTTGAGTCGTGACAACTACTACTACGACTGGCACAACTGCGACTGGCACAACTGCCACGGGAAAGGTCCTGCAGGTCTTCGGGCCTGTCGTCGACGTACGCTTCCCCGAGGGTCAGCTGCCAGCCATCAACAATGCTCTCCACCTTCCGGATCCGGTCCGGGAGGGCAAGACCCTGGTCCTAGAGGTGGCTCAGCACCTCGGTGACGACACGGTTCGGACCGTGGCCATGAGTTCCACCGACGGCCTCCAGCGAGGCAACGACGTGGACGACACCGGCTCGCCGATCAAGGTCCCTGTCGGTGAGGCCACCATGGGGCGTCTGTTCGATCTGCTGGGCAACCCCCTCGAAGAGGGCGTCGCCCATCCCCGTACGGGGGAGATCATGGGGGGCGTGACCCCGGCCGACTACTGGCCGATTCATCGCAACCCGCCCAAGTTCGAGGAGCAGCAGACCATCTCGGAGATCTTCGAGACCGGAATCAAGGTCGTCGACCTGCTCTGCCCCTTCGCCAAGGGTGGTAAGATCGGCCTCTTCGGAGGCGCGGGCGTGGGCAAGACCGTGCTGATCCAGGAGTTGATCCGGATCACCGCGGTGGAGAAGGGCGGCTTCTCGGTCTTCGCTGGCGTCGGAGAACGGACCCGCGAGGGCAACGACCTCTGGCTCGAGATGGCCGAGTCCGAATACACGCAACCCGATGGCAGCAAGGCCTCGGTGCTGGACAATGCCATCCTTGTCTTCGGTCAGATGAACGAGCCGCCCGGAGCCCGTCTTCGCGTCGCGCTCTCGGGTCTGACGATGGCCGAGTACTTCCGCGACGTCGAGAAGAAGGATGTGCTCCTCTTCATCGACAACGTGTTCCGCTTCGTGCAGGCTGGTTCCGAGGTCTCTGCCCTTCTGGGGCGTATGCCTTCGGCCGTGGGCTACCAGCCCACGATGGCCTCCGAGATGGGGGCCCTCCAGGAGCGCATTACCTCGACGGAGAACGGTTCGGTGACCTCGATGCAGGCGGTCTACGTTCCTGCTGACGATATTACCGACCCCGCGCCCGTCGCAACCTTCGCTCACCTGGACTCGACGATCATCCTCGAACGGCGCATCTCCGAGATGGGGATCTACCCGGCCGTGGACCCTCTCAAGTCGACGTCCAAGATGTTGGATCCGCAGGTGGTCGGCGAGGAGCACTACGAGGTGGCCCGTGAGACCCAGCGCGTCCTGCAACGCTATGAGGATCTCAAGGACATCATCGCCATCCTGGGCATGGAAGAACTCTCCGACGAGGACAAGCAGATGGTGGGGCGCGCTCGCAAGATGCAGCGCTTCCTGTCGCAGCCCTTCTTCGTCGCAGAGACCTTCACCGGCAACGTCGGGCAGTTCGTTCCGATGGCGGATACGGTGCGCTCCTTCAAGGAGATCCTCGAAGGCAAGCACGACAATCTGCCGGAGCAGGCCTTCTACATGGTAGGGTCCATCGATATGGCCATCGAACGGGCCAAGAACCTCTAGGAGTCACAGGTCGTGAGCAGCAGCAGTTCCACCAGCAATCGGGCCCTCAAGATCCGGGTCATCGGGCCGGATCGGGTGATATTCGAGGGTGAAGCGGCCTCGATCCAGTATCCGGGCGGGGATGGTCTCTACGGCATCCTGCCCGGACACGCCCCGATGATCACGACTGTGGAGCCCGGACTGCTTCGCATCAAGGACGAGGGCGGTGGGCAGGAAGTAATTGCCCTCGCACGTGGCTTCGTTTCGATCTCGAACAACGAGATCGAGTTTGCTGTCGATGCCGGCGAGCGAGCGGACGAGATCGACCTGAATCGAGCCCAGGCAGCGGCAGAACGGGCCAGGGAGCATCTCGAGGCCGGGACCACCGGGCGTGAGGAATACGACCTGGTTCGAGCTCGATATGCCCTCCTGCGCGCCCTGAACCGCCTCCACACCCACGAGGTCTCCTCGCACAAGTAGCCCTGCTCCAGACGCAGGGTATCGGCTCTGCGTCCGGCTCTCTCGTGGACCAGAGGTTTTCGTGTCGGCGAGGCCAGGATCTGGTTCTCTCGATGCCCGGGCAGAGAAGGTGCTAGCCCTGCCCTTGCCCCACAACTTCTCCTGGACAACAACAGGATTCGACTGGAGTGAGGACAAGGCAGAGCCCTGGACCTTGGGCAATATCTATCAGGACTCTCTCGGCCCCTGCTTGGCCTCAAACACGGAGCTGGTCTGAGCTGGGTTGGTTGAGGCTGGGCTATTGCTCGGGATCAGGGCAGATCCTGCTACCCCTCCCCGTCGCGATCGCCCGCCCGGAGGGTGAAAAGTGAACGGGCAATCGCGACGGTGAGGGGCAGCAGGGCGCGGATTGCTGGTGTGGGTGGCGAGGCTGCGCGGAGTGGGTGGCTGCGCACTGGCCTGGGCTCCTTGGCTGGCCCGCATTCCTCA
>JAJRTL010000342.1 GCA_024278315.1 Planctomycetota bacterium
GAGGATCTCCTCTGGCGACTCAACGGTGTGACCATGGAGTTGCCAAGCCTCAGGCAGAGACCAGAAGACCTGCCGCTGCTCTGTCGCTTCTTCCTCGAGAGCCTGGCGGCGAGGGAGGGTCGCTCTGCGTGCGAACTGAGCGGCCCGGCCATGGAGGCCCTTTGTCGTTACTCCTGGCCTGGCAATGTCCGCGAGCTCCGTCAAGTGCTGCACGCGGCTCTGTTGCTCGGTGATGGCAAGGTGTTGGAGCCTCGGGATTTGCGACTCTCAGCCACGCTGGGCAAGGACGGGGGGGCGCCTGAGGCGGTGGAGACCCCAGAGAGCTTCGTCAATCTTCGCGAGATGGAAGCGCGGCACGTCCGAAGGGCTCTTGAGCTTGCAGGGGGCAACAAGAGCGCCGCCGCGCGCCTCCTGGGGGTGGACAGATCGACACTCTACGACAAGATCCGACTCCATGGAATCTGAGCCCAAAGCCACAGGACAGGTGAACGACCAGCCGACGCAGATCGTGCCTGGCTTCGAGATCCTCGGTCTGCTCGGTCGGGGCGGCATGGGCGCGGTCTATCGTGCGAAAAAGCTGAACATCGGCAAGGAGGTGGCGCTCAAGGTGCTGCTGCCGAGCCTGGCCGAGGATCCGGTCACGGCTGCGCGCTTCGACCGTGAGGTCCGTGCGCTGGCTCGCCTGCGGCACGAGGGGCTCGTCAACGTCATCGATGCGGGCGAGGCGCCGCCCTATCGCTACATGGTCCTGGATCTGGTCGAGGGATCCGACCTCCAGCGCATGGTCGAGGAGAAGGGCCCGCTGGATGCAGGCCTCGTCGAGTCGATCGCTGTCCAGGTCCTCGAGGCCCTGGCCTACGTGCACGAACTCGGCATGGTGCACCGCGACCTCAAGCCTGCCAACCTGATCCTCGATCCCCAAGAGCGTGTGCGTCTCTGCGATCTCGGGCTCGTGCGCATCGTGGACGAGAGCAGTCAGCTGACGCAGGCGCTGATGCTCGGCACGCCCGAGTACGTCTCACCCGAGCAGGTGCGCGGTGAGCGTGGTCTGGACATCCGCTCGGACCTCTACAGCCTCGGCGCGACGCTCTACTACCTGCTGGCTGGGCGGCCGCCCTTCCAGGGGGAGACGCCCATGGCCACGGCGCAGCTGCAGGTCTCGGCGCGTCTGGTTCCGCTCTCCAGACATGTCCCCGCCGTCCCGCCTGCCTTGGATCTGCTCGTGCGCAAACTCATGGAGAAGCGTCCCGAGAGACGCCCGGCGGATCCCGAGGCTGCGCTCGAACTGCTGCGCCGACCGGTCGTGCGCGCGCGCCGGACCTGGCGAGCGGCGGCGCTGGTGGCGCCGGCCGTGCTGGGCTTCTCGCTGTTTGGAGGGCTGCGGCTCTTCGGGGAGGCGGAGGTCCCCGACCGAGAGCCTGAAGAGCCTCCGAGCGTGACGGCGAAGCTAGGAGCAGAGGAACAGGCCGGCCTCGAAGCCGAGTACCTGGCCACCGCGACGGCACTCAAGGAATTGGCGGCTCTGGGGCCGGGGCTCGAAGGGGAGATCCGAGTCGAGTTCGACACCTCCATGAAGAAAATGCGAGCGAAGTTGGAGAGCATCAGGCAGAAGCTGGGTGTGTCGCGATGAGTTCGTCCGGGCCTTTACCTGTAGGAGATCCCCACAGGTGGCATGTAGGAGAGTCCTACATGTTGACACGAATGCGTTTTCATGGATCTTGATCGAGACTCTAAGCCTCAGTAGATAAATGGGTTATGGATGGCATGGGGTGGTTTCCGGGCTTGGCACGGTTCTTGTTTCTCCGCTGGCTTCCACAGGTCCCCAGATCCAGAGATGAGGAAGCAGAGATGATGAAAGCCGCGTTGAGTTTCGCCTTCGGAGGGCTGGTCGTCTTCGTGCCGCAAGGTGTCAAGACCCAGGAGAAGAAGCCCGCCAAGGACAAGGTCGAGATTGTCGAGGTCCAGGAAGTGGCTGAGCCGTCGGAGGTCGAGATCGTCGAGCTTCGGGATCTGACCAAGCCTCTCGAGGTCGAGATTGTCGAGCTTCAGGAGTTGACCGAGCCAGTGGAGATCCTGGATCTATCCTCGGCCATTGTCCTCAGCCAGATCCAGGAAAGGGTAGGAGAGCGCCTGTCGAAGCGCGATCTTGTGGAGATCGCCAAGGTCATGCATCGCCTGGATGCCTTGAAGGTCCAGGTCATGAGTCTGGATGGCGAGACCCAGCAATTGGATCGGTCCCTGGTCCGTCTGCAGGGTGAGGCTAGTCGCAAGGGCGGTAAGGCCCACGACAAGCGCTCCGAGGCTGAATTGCATCGCAGGCTCGCCAAACTCGAGAGTCAGCGTGTCTCGATCACAGACGCGCGCGGCCGCCTGCTGGCCCAGGTTGCGAGCGCACAGCGAGCACTCGCCAGGATCAAGGCCGATCAGGCGATCGAGGCGAACCGTCGGGCTACAGACCGGGCGGTCCAGCGCAGCGCCGCGCGGGCGCAGAAGCAGATCAGGAGCAATGCCCTGCGGGCGCAGGAGCAGGTGCAATGCAATGTCGATCGTGCCAAGGAGCAGTACTACAAGGCCTTGAAGGCCCAGAAGACCAAGAACTATGGGAGCGACTTCGAGCTCCCCAAGTTGCAGGCCGAGTTGCAGGCGAAGGCCGTGGCTCTGGAAGCCCTCAAGCGGAGAGACACGATCCACGCATGGAGCAAGAAGGGGCCCGCAGCGCAGGACAAGCAGGCAGTGGCCAAGCTTGAGAGGGAGATCGTCCGATTGACGCGTGAGCTGGCTAGCTTGAAGGCGAGACCGGGCCGCGCCCTCGTCACGCGGGTCCCCACGCCGCCGGGTCCCAGCGCACCTGGCACGGGGCGCAGGAGTGGAGGCTGGCGCAATCTAGGACCCCGCTCCTCAGGGAGTCGCCGATCCGCACCGAGCACGCTGGGTGTCGAAGGCAAGGTGATCTGGAATGAGCTTCAGGGTATTCGTGGTGAGATCCGCACCCTGCGCAAGCTGCTCGAGGCGCACATGAAGTCAGGATCGCGCAAGACCCGGACAGGAAGTGCCCGTCGCGGCAGCGTGGGTCGTCGACACAGTTCGGGGAAGACACGGAGTGGGGTGACGAGTTCCCGCACGGGATACCTGAGCCTGCCGGTGGGCAAGGAGTTCATGGGGTCGGATGGAAAGACGTTCCAGGTCACCAAGGGCATGACGTATTTCTTGGAGAACGGCCAACTCCACGCGTCTCCTGTGCCGGACTTCCTCACGACAGATCCTTTGGATGCGACCCTCATGCCGATGACGATCCCCTTCGCCGAGTTTTGGTTTGGTCTCGCGACGTCCAATGCGCCAAGAAGCAGAGGGTCCGAAAAATTCCGAACCCATCCATGGGGCTCTGTCCCAGGAAAGAGAAGGGCCGCCCCTCCTCCGGCAACGCCACCCGCTCCGGCTCTCCCTCCTGTGCACGAGCACAAGAAGCACAAGGGTCACGACAAGAAGAAGAGCAAGGCGCGCAGGGGAAGCGTGATCTATTGGGGAGGCGCGGATGCTGTGCCCGCACCTCGCGCGAGCAAGAAGAACGAGCTTCATAGACTCTAGAGTCTGTGCCCCCAGCCCCCGGGGGAAAGAGGACAGCGAACCCGGTGATCTTCGATCCATGCGAAGGTCATCGGGTTCTTTTCATCCATGGTGAACTCGTGGGTTCCGGTGGAGTCATGGTGCCTGACACGCTTGGGCGACCAACGCACACACTCGCTAGCCTGCGATCAGGGTCTAGCCAGGCGGATAGCGGTGGGCGCGGCAGGGGCGCAAGAACCAGAGCTCGCGCTGCGGTAGCTCTGCGAGCTGCCAGGCCTCTTGCAGTGCATGGGCGTAGAGGCTGAGCTGGCTCTCGTAGAACGCGGCCCGTTCGTCGATCTGCGCCGATCCCACGCGATCGCTCTTGAAGTCCACGACGATGATCTCGCCGTCCTCCTCGATGACCAGGTCCATGCTGCCCTGCCAGCGCGACCCTTGGGGGTCGCGATAGAGGAGCGGAAGTTCGCGCCCGAGGATGCGCACCTGTGAGAATCGATCGGCCAGGGGGCTTCGGAGGAAGACGCGCAGGATCTCGGCGGCGGCGTCGCGTCGCGCTGCGTCGTGGGGGGCCAGCGCTTGGAGGCGCTCTTCCTTCAGGTCGGCTTCGCCCTGTCCCATGCAGGCCAGGTAGGCGTGAATCAGCGTCCCCAGTTCGGCCGCTCCACCCTCCTCGGTGCGCGTGTGCACTGGCGCTGCCCCCTCATGCCCAGCCGAGTCGGAAGCGTGGTGGCTGGGGGCGTGAAAAGCGGGACGGAGCTGCGCATGGGCCTGGTCCTTCGCGCTGTGCCAGGCCTCGACCCTCTGGGCGAGGAGGGCAGGTGGGGCACCTTCACGCTTCTCGCGTTTCTGGTGAGGCAGGCTCGTCGCTCTCCGGTAGATGAGATGTCGGCCCAGGGTCTTGCCGTCTTCGAGCAGGTTCTTGGCATGGAAGCCGTACGGCTCGAAGGCCTGCGCCCAGGGTTGGCTCGCGAACTTCGCACCCTTCGACTTGTCACAGTAGGAGAGGAGCAGTCGGTCCTCGGCTCGGGTCATCGCCACGTAGAGCAGGCGCATGCGCTCGGCCTTCTCATGCCCTGCTTCACGAAGGAGGTGGAGCTCCAAGAGCGGAGACTGGAAGGGCTCTCTATCGAGGAGCAGGCGGCTTCCGTCCTGGTCGCGGACGAGGACGAAGTCCTTCGCGTCGCGAGTGTTCTTCGTGCCATGGGAGAGGTCGGGAAGGACCACGACCGGCCATTGCAAGCCCTTGGAGCTGTGGGCGGTCAGCAGACGCACGGCATTGAGCCCTGGGTCGGCGAGGGGGCTCTCTTCCATGGTCTTCTCGGTGAGGGAATCCTCTTCCAGGCGGTCGAGCGCTTCCCCGAGGTCCAGGCTGCGCTCCTGCGACCACTGGCCGACGATGTGGACCAGTCGCTCCAGGTTGGCCCAAGCCTGTTGCCCGCCATAGCCTGCCGCTTCGATCGGCGAGAGGACGCCATCGTGGAACAAGTGGGCCAGGCTGTCGTGCGCGGAGAGGTTGCGGATCTCGGAACGGAGCCGATCCAGGTCGGCTCGTGCCGCCGCCAGGACTGCGGGTAGCGAGTCCGGTGCGTCCTCGCGATAGAAGTCCTCCCAACTCCCCCCGTCCTCGATGAAGGCGAGCAGCTCGCTGTCCTTGGCTGCGACCATTGGCGAGCGCAACCAACCCACGAGGGCGGCTTCGTCATGGGGGCGGATCAGTGCGCGCAGGAAGGCCAGGAAGCGCTCGATCTCGTGGCGCGTGTAGAACTTGCGGCTCCCCTCCAGGAGAACAGGGATGCCTGCTTCACGGAGTTCGTGTGCGTAGAGGTCGGCATCGGTGCTGGCCCGAAAGAGGTAGACGATGTCGCGCCATGCCGGTTGTCCATCGGGCAGCCCGGGCCTGGACTCGGCGAGCGCGCGCACCTCGCTCGCAAGCATGCGCGCCTCTTGACGCCGCTTGTCACCCATGTCCGGATCGAAGACCAGATGCTGGAGCTCGGCAGTGGGTCCCTGTGCCGGCCTGGGCAGGGGTGGGGCATCCAGAGGGACATAGTCCGGCTGAACACCCGGTTCGGGAAGGATCAGCCCCTCCATGGTCTCGTTGACGAAGTCCAGGACCTCGGCGGTACTCCGGAAGTTGACGCTCAGGTCGAGCCTTGCACCGCTGCCGCGGGTCATGCGCTGCAAGGCCAGCTCGAACGTAGTCATGTCCGCGCCACGGAAGCGGTAGATGCTCTGCTTGGGATCGCCCACGATGCAGAACAATCCCTCGCGCAAGGCTGTCGGGTCCTGCTCGCTACGCTTCCAGTCACGCCCCAGCAAGAAGAGGATCTCGTACTGGAGCGGGTCGGTGTCCTGGAACTCGTCGACCAGGATCTGTCGGTAGCCTTCGCCGAGACTCCGACAGAGCGAGGGGTGATCGCGCAGGAGTTCGTGCGCGAGACCCAGGCAATCGTTGTGGGAGAGGATGCCCTCTCGTGCGCAGTGTCTGCGCCAGCGCTCCTGGAAGCTCTGGCAGATCTTGCGCAGGGACGTGGTGTCGACGCGCGTGAGGTGGATGTAGATACCCTTGGTGATGGCGTGGAGTTGCCTGCCGAGAGCCTTGACGGCCTGGCTTTCCGCTTTGAGGGCCTTGCTCGTCGAGGGTCCAGGCATGCCTTGCTTTGCGAGCTCTTCGCTGCGCGCCGTCCAAGTCTCGGGCATATCCAAGGAGAGGTCATGCTCGACGAGTTCTGCAAGAAGCGCGCGGGCCTTGGACAGGAAGGCCCTCGGCTTGGGGGCTTGCTCCGTGCAATGCCGATCCAGGAACTCTGCGTGGTCGGCAAGGATCTCCTGAGCTGCTGCTTGGAGTTCCTCGACCCCCTCGTCCCAGCGGATCCCCTTCTCGGGCGAGAGCTCGAGGTAGTTCCATACGAGTGCCTTGAGTGGGGTCAGTCCAGGCAGAGCCAGGACCTCGCGCCATTCTTCCTCGGAGAGGACCGTGCCAGAAGGGAGCGGCAGCGTGCCCAGTTCCGACTGCAAGAAACCATGCCAGACGGTCTCGAACTCCTCCCTGCGCTCCTCCTCATCGCGGACCCGGGCCAAGGGTGAGAACTCGAGCGTCTTGGCATGTTCGCGGATCAGACCCAGGCAGAAGGCATGGAAGGTCGAGATGCTCGGCAGATGATCCTGATCGACGAGCTCGGATGCGCGGCTCTGGAGGCCAGGGTCCTGCGGATCGGCTTCTCGCGCTTCGATGCAACGCATCGCATCGGCATTGGGATTGCCATCGGCGATGCTCAGCAATGCCTGTTCGGCTCTCTCGAACATCTCGGCAGCGGCCTTCTCGGTGAAGGTCGTGATGAGGATCTTCTCGGCCTCGATCTTCTCGAAGAGCAGGGCTGCGATCGTGCGCCCGGTCAGCAGCGAGGTCTTTCCCGTCCCGGCGCCGGCAGTGATCACGAGGTTGTGCTCGAAGTCCTGCTGTGCCCTCTCGCGTGCCGACCTGTCTGCAAGTCCCGTCATGCCGTCCCCTTCTTCTCGCCCAGGAGAGCAGGCTTCGTCGTCGTGAGCATCTTGCGGTAGTCGTCGAGCGA
>JAJRTL010000343.1 GCA_024278315.1 Planctomycetota bacterium
AGCAGGAGCTCGCCTTGGAACAGACAAACGACGACCACAGTCAGCCCCCGGCTCCCCTCGCGCTAGTCCGAAGGGTCCCCGTCAGAGGCATCGAGGTCATGGAGTCTTCGGGCTAGCCCGAACGATTCATGACCTCGATGCGTCTGACGGCGTCTTTCGGTCCAGGATCGCGAACCTATCGGTTCGCTCTGCATTGCTTCGATTCGACGACCCTCTTGGGTCGCCTTCATCTCGCGCAGCCGATCTCGTATTTGCTCACAACGATCTCATGAATCATCCGGGCTAGTGGCGGTAGCGATACACGCCTTCGAAGACATGTGTGGCCGGTCCCGTCATGAACACGGAGCCCGTGAGCGACCACTCGATTTGCAGGGTGCCTCCACGTAGTTCGACTTGTAGGAGGTCGCCGCGAGGCAGCAGGCCGTGGTGGACAGCAGCTACGCCGACGGCGCAGGCGCCCGAGCCGCAGGCAAGGGTCTCGCCTGATCCGCGTTCGAAGGTGCGTTGGCGGACACGGCCTTGGCCCAGGTCCTGGACGAACTCGATGTTGGCGCGGTCGGGGAACATGGAGGCGGATTCGAGAGGGGCGGCCAGAGCTGCGAGATCGTAGTCGCCCGGGTCGCGGTCCACAAAGAGGACGAGGTGGGGATTGCCCATGGAGAGCACGTAGCCCGGAACCCTTGCCTTGCCGAGCGGGATCTCGACGGCAATGGCAGAGTCAGCTTCGGTGTCCCGGGCCTTGGCTCCCTCGGGTAGAGCCTTCTCGTCGAAGGGGACATCGGCGGCGGCAAAGATCGGAGTACCCATGTCGGCCCGGACCTGGGTGATTTCGTCTTCCGTCCATTGGAGTTCGCAGTGCTTGATTCCCGAACCGGTGTGGATGTCGATGGACTCTGCAGGATTCTCTCCGCACTCGGCGAGATACTTGGCCACACAGCGAAGCGCGTTGCCGCAGATCCCGCTTTCTGATCCGTCGGCGTTGTACATCTTCATTCGACCGTCGATGTCACCCTCACGGGAGACGAGGACCAGACCATCGCCACCCACGCCGAAGTGGCGATCGGCGATCTTGCAGGCCAGATCCTTCACGTGCTCTTCGACGAAGGTCTGGTGTCCGGCCTGGAACAGGTCCATGTCCAGGTAGACGTAGTCGTTGCCAGAGCCCTCCATCTTGAAGAAAGCGATCTCGACGGGATGTGGCTCACTCATGCAAGGCGTCCTAGTAGACCTGCTGGACGATCTGGAAGTAGACGAGGAGTTGGAGGGCGGCGAGATAGAGAAGGAGGGGAGAGAAGCACTTCTCCTTGAGGGCCAACCAGACGAGCAGGGCCAGACCCAGCATGGTGAAGTAGACCACTGCCATGAAGGTCCCCTCCACGGGTAGCTGGAGGATCTCGGAATTGACGAGGATCGTCAGGAAGGCTGCGATGATCAGGAGGACGAAGGAGATCTTGGCGGTCTTGTCCTCCTCCTTCCTCTGCTGGGAGAATCCGAAGATGCTGAGGAGGACGAAGGAATACGCCAACACGTTCACGAGTGAGAATGTCATGGCGAGATCCTACCTGGAGTGGGACGCGGATTCGCGCCTTCAGAATCCAAGACGAGCCGATAGCCGACCCCGTGGACGGTCAGGAGGTGGCGAGGATGGCCAGGTTCATCCTCGATCTTACGGCGCAGCTCGTAGACATGCGTGTCCACGGTGCGCGTCGTGGGGGCTGCATCGTAGCCCCATACCTCGCGCAGGATTTCCTCTCGGGAGAAGGTCTGGCCGGGGCGGCGGAGCAGGAAACGCAGCAGCTCGGCCTCCTTCTGGAGCAGGCGGCAGGCCCGGCCCTCGCGCCGGACTTCGTGACCTTCCAGGTCGATCTCGCTCTGGCCCAGTCGCAGCAGTCCCTGTTGTCCCGCGCTGCGACGCAGAACGGCCGCAAGCCTCGCCGCGAGTTCATAGGCGCTGAAGGGCTTGACCAGATAGTCGTCAGCGCCTGCTTCGAGGCCCAGGATGCGCTGTTTTTCCTCGCCGCGCGCCGTCACGAGGAGGACCGGTGTATCCGAGCCCGACTGGCGTAGCCTTCGCAGGATGTCGATGCCGTCTCCATCGGGGAGCTGGAGGTCCAGGAGGATGGCGGCGAAGTCCTTGTCCGCCAGCATCCTCTCGGCTTGGGCCTGGCTCGCGGCCTCGAGCACGAAGTAATCGCGCAGACGGAAGAAGTCGACGAGGCTCTCGCGGATCCCGGGATCATCTTCGACGATCAGGAGCTGTTTCATGCGGCGTCTCCTTTGGGTGTCCCGAGGGGGAGGATCACCGAGAAACGTGCGCCGCCGGGCTCTGCATCCTCGACCCGCACCTGCCCGCCGTGGGCCTCGACGGCCTGCCGCACGAGCGCGAGCCCCAGCCCCGAGCCGGGCTTGCCGGCCGCGTTGTCGCCGCGGATGAAGGGTTCGAAGATCCGATCCCGATCGGGCCGGGGCACGCCCGGACCCTGGTCGCAGACCGAGAGGCGCAGGCCTCCCTCGCAGAGCTCGGCTTGGAGCTGGATCTCACTGCCTGCGGGAGCGTACTTGCTGGCGTTCTCCAGGAGGTTGCGCAGGGCGCGTGCCAGGAGGTCCAGGTCGATCTCGAGGGTCGGCAGGTCGCGTGCAGCGTCGACGCGTACGCGCTGATGGGGGAGCCTCAGCGCGGGGCGCGCTTCGCCGAGCCCCCTGGCCAGCAGGGCGCGCGCGGAGGTCTTGCGCTTCTCGATGGGCGTGCGTCCTTTCTCCCGCCGTGCAAAGTCCAGGATCTCGCCGACCAGCAACGACAGCCGGTCGACCTCGGCCTTGAGTCCGCGTTGGTAGCTCCCTACCTTGTCGGGGCGGACCTCGCCATGCGCGAGCATCTCGGCCTTGAGGCTCAGCGCGGTCAGCGGCGTGCGGAGCTCATGCGAGATCAGGTCGATGAAGTCGCTGCGCAGGCGAGAGAGCTCGAGCTCGCGCCGCAGCATGCGCCAGACCAGCAGGTTGCCGAGCACGAAGCTCAGCAGGGCCAGGACCATGAGTCCGCGACCCACCAACTGCAGCAGGCGGCTGTCGAGGAGAGTGGTGGGCGTGGCAGTGAGCTCCAGCGGGAGAGGAGTGAGGACCAGGCGCGCGAGGGGATCGCTACTCGCTGCGGTCGGGCTCTCGCCATCCAGGACCTCGACCTGCCAGAACTCCGGTGTGGAGGATAGCGATGCTTTCAAGAGTTCTGAAACTTCTCGTCGGCCCAGCACGGGGACAGAGGCGCCGCTCTGCTTTCCGATCAGGGTGCCGCCCGGAAGGATCAGTTGGCCTGGAGGGATACCGTGGATCTCGATCTGGCGCCATGCCTCGGCGAGGCACAGGTAGCGTCGCCGATCCTTGTCCTGGGCCAGGGGGCCGAGCGAGCCAAAGAGCCTGTCGCTGCTCTCCGCGGCCTCGATCGGCACGGGATAGCGGAAGGCATAGAACTCTGCCTGGATGCGAGCGGCCTCCGCGCTGCGTCCGGCCTCGGACAACAAATGACCCGCCAGCGCTGCCGCCCGCAGCTGCACGGGCAGGAGGAAACCCGGCTCGACCCCCTCGCTCCGGGACCTCAATTCCTGCAGCAGCGAGAGAGCCTCGTCCCGTCGCTCGAGCTTCCAGAGGCAGCGCGCCCGGGCCAGATGGAGTCGCGAGTCGCCGCTGTCCTTGCAGGCGAGATCCAGAAAGGGCAGGGCCTCCTGGACTTGCCCCAGCGCTTCTTTCTCGAGGCCGATGCGCCCGGCGGCGGAGAGCACTGCCTTGTGCTGCAGTTGCGCTTCGGGTCGGCGTCGCAAGAAGGGCGCGACCGGAGCCAGGTGTTCGTCGAGCTGGAGGCTCCGCTCTGCAAGCTCGCTGGCGGCCTTGGCCAGGCGCTCGTCGAAGCTTTCGCGCAGGCGCGCCAGCACCTCCATGGCCTGCGCACTCTCCTCTCGCCGCCGCGAGTCGACCAGCCCCCCGAACTCCAACCAGAGACCCGAGGCCAGGATCAGCAGGGGGAGAAGCAGGCTGGCGCCGAGCCAGAGCCGGGAGCGGGGTCGATCGTGCATGCCCAGATCCTACCCGGCCTGTGATTCCCTGCTTGTCAGGGGGCTGTCAAATCAGAGTGTCCCCTACGCTTCTGACTCCCCGATGACATCTCGCTGCCAGGGTCCTGCTAGCGTCATCCAAGCTCACAACCACGACTCTGGAGGACAGAGATGATGATGACGACGACGAAGCCCCAGACGATCCAAACCCTGGGCCTCACCAGCCTCGGCCTCTTGACCTTGCTTCTTCCGCTCGCAGCACAGAAGCCCGGCAAGAAGGCAACAGAGAGCGGCGACCGCGCCGCGCAGGAATACCGCGAGGCCCTCGAGGCGCAGACCTTGGCGCGGGCGCAGGAGATCCAGGAGGTCCGGAAGCAGGACTCCCTGCGTTGCTTGATCCATGAGCTGGATACAGGACCCAGCTCGGGCCGCAACAGCGCGGCGTCGAAGGCCTACCAGTCGCTCCGAAGCCTGGGGCCTCTGATGGTCTCTGCCCTCGTGGCCGAACTGGATGATATGGGACCCTTTGGCCTCATGAACGCCAGCAAGCTCTTGGGCTTCTACCCCGATGAGAGCCTCGGTGCCCTGGTCGAGCGTTACTTGAAGGATCCCTCCCCCGCGCGGCAGGAGATGGCAGCGGGCCTGCTGGGAAGTCTCGGATCGGGGACACGCCGCAAGCTCTATCCCTTGGCGCTCGCCTCCAAGCGGGACAAGGTGCGACTTGCGGGCATCTATGCCATGACGGGACTCGGAATCGAAGAGGATGAGATCCTGAAGGAGATCGAGCTTGTCTACAAGGAGGGGCGCGGTCCTACCAAGAGCGCCTTGATCTCTGTCATCGGTGCGCAGGAACTCGAGAAGAACGCGCGAGGACGGGACTTCCTGCGAAGAGCCATGAAAGATCCTGACTCCAATGTGCGTGCTGCTGCCTTCATGGTCTTTCTCAAGACAATGGAGGACGAGGACGAGGACCAGGTACTGGCTCTGCTCCATACATTGGGCGCAGGGGATCGGGGGAACTTCTTGGCACAGGTCCTGAAGAGGGACACACGGTGGCCTCGCGTTCTCATGGTCGCACTTGCATACCCTGATCTGCGCTCACGCGTTCGTATGAAACTGGATGATCTGGCAATCCGCCTGAGCCCCGAGCAGATCTCGTCCCTGTTCCGCAGCAAGGACATGGGACTCCTTCGCTTCGCCCTGCAGCGATTGCAGGCCCGCAAGGCGCTCGTTCCCAAGATGGAACCTCTCCTCGGCCTGATGGAGCACCCGGACTACCAGATCCGAACGCAAGCCATGATGCTGCTCGTGGAGAGCGGAGATCAGCTCCTGCTCGAGAGCAGGAGATTCGAGGATCTGAGCCGGCTGGGGCGCCCTATTTCGGACTTGGTGAGAATCCTTGAGCGTGCGTCCGGAGGCCACTGGATCCAGGAGATGTTCGAGGTCTGGAGGCAAGCGGAGCAGTATGAAATCACGCACTCGGGTAACAGCATGGCGGACGTCAAGGAACGGATTGCCCAACTCATGGTCAGGAATCTCGGCCTTGCGGATTGGCCCTTGCTTCAGGACTTCCTCCTAGGCGCCTCGGGGGATCCCCAGGTCGACCAAGGTCCAAGGGACACGTATTGGAATCGGCATGGCCTGCTACTGACTCTCATCGAGGCCGGTTATCTCGACCGTGAACTGCAGATCAAGGCGCTACACCTCACCCCTCACACGACCGGGAGGATCGCCGAGGAGATCTTCAATCGGGTCTCGGAGGACCTGGTTCCGGGCCAGTCCCGACCCGAGCTGGAGTCCGTGCTCTTCGAACTCATCGCGAAGCCAGCGGAGACCCAGCAGGCATCCAGACGTCATGCCTGGTCTCGCGGCTCGATCGTGGGATTTTGTTTCCAACTGCTCCGAGGACTGCCGTCCAGCAAGCGGGACGCGGAGCTCCTGGCTTTCGTGAAGAGCTCCGAGGGCGAGGTGGCTTCCGCTGCGAGTGCTGCACTCCTGGCACGCAGCAAGGAGCGCACGCCGATCTACGAAGCCATGCTGGCCTCTCCTCATGCCTCTGCCCTGATTGCTGGCGTCCTGGATCGGCCGGAACTGGCTCGGGTCAGCCAGCTGCGCAAAGCCACGATCGGCTTGCTCCAGGCCGACATGCTCTTCCAGTTGCACATGAAGTACAAGCCTGCGGGCGAGAAGCTGGAGGCCTTCCTGCACAACCTCGGACGTGAAGAACGCACGCGCGTGCTCACCGGGCTTCTGACCAAGCTGCCGCAGGGACTGGATGATCGTCTCACGTCCCTTCTCATCGAGAGGTTGGGAGACAACAAGGATGAGCGCCATTTGACTGTTTTCGCTCCCTACATGGAGGATCGATCTCACCGCGTGCGCTTGGCTGCGGTCGAGGCCATCGGCAAGACCTTCTCGCCCAAGGCCGCGCCCTACCTGCTTGAAGCCTTCAAGGACGATAGGACCATACAGATGGCTCGTGCCTATTTGCGGAAGATCGATGAGTACCTGCAGGAGAAGGCGAAGTGGGAGAAGCGCTTTTCCGGACGCAAGCCCTTGACTCCTCGTCCCGGCCTTCCCAGCGTTCCCAGCCGGACCAAGAAATAGTGCAGCGCGCGGCTCGCGAGCCAGGTGCGTCAGCCGCCGGAGCGGCGGACCGTCCAGCCCTGCTTGCCCAGCTCGGTCATCAGCAGGGCGACGTGGTCGCCCTGGATCTCGACCGTGCCGTCCTTGATGCTGCCGCCGCTGCCGCATTTCTTCTTGAGCTTCTTGGCGAAGGCCTTGAGCTCGCTCGGAGTGAGGGGAATGCCGGTGATCAGCGTGACACCCTTGCCCTTGCGTCCCTTGGTGTCGAGGCGCAGGCGCACGACGCCGTCGGTGTCGGGAAGCGACTCCGTGCTCTTGCAGACGCAGGCCGAGAGGGGGCGCTCGCAGTGCGGGCACATCCGACCCGCGCCGCTGTCGTAGACCAGGCCGCCACTCATGCGTCGGCGGCTGGTCGGGCATGCTTCCAGGGGTGGATGTAGAGGACGTAGTAGACCGGCATCGTGATGAAACCCGCGGCGATGAAGAGGATCATCCAGAGCATGCGGCTGTTCTTGTCCACCTCCTCGTTCTTGTTGACGTCGATGAGGTAGATCGCCATGACCAGGAAGGAGACCAGGGTCGTGATGAGGCCTGGGATCATCATGGAATGCATCTGTGCCATGACGAAGTCCTGGTCGATGGCCCTGCCGCTCGTCACACTCTGGAAGATCCTGACCATCTTGATGATGAGGAGGACGAAGAAGGCCGGGGGCAGCAGGGTGAGGAGGCCCAGGAGGATCTGTGCGGGTCGTTTCATGGTTTCGAGCCTGGGATGGAGGAGGAGTCCGGGGACCTGCCTTGGACGTCCCGGATCCAAAGGGTACTCTGCTGACTTCGAGAAATGATTGCAACCGGGTCCTGCCATGAAACTCCAGATCCTGACTCCTGCCCTCCTGTTCCTGTCCACACTCCCGGCCCAGCACGCGGCACCCGACTTCGCCAAAGCCTGTCGAGCTGTCCTCGAAGATGTGATCGCGAAGGACAAGATCGACAAACCGATCCGCATCCTGACCCAGGCAGAGGCCAAGGACCTGGCTCCCTTGGCCGCCTGGACGCAGCGGGCCAAGGATCTGCTCCTGGCCTTCCCGGATGAAGAAGAGACCGGCGGGGATGCCGGGGGGGAGACCGGCGGTGACGCGGGAGGAGAGACGGGGGGGGAGACCGGTGGCAAGATGGGCAGGGGCGGCAAGCCCTCCGAAGCCAGGCTCGGCTCAGCGCTGCTCTCGGCACTCGTGGCCAAGAAGAGCGATGGGCCCGAGGCGAAGGCGTACATCGCCATGGGGCAGCCGGCCTTCGTCTGGCTGCAGGACTTCCGCAAGCGTTTCGAGATGGCCAAGCGTGAGTGGATCCTCGCCTGCATTGGCAAGGCCCGGGATGGAGGGTCGGTCTACGAAGGGCAGTTCCGCGCACTGTCGGCACTGGGCAAGGACGGGCTCAAGCTGGCCCTCGCCATGTTGGACGAGAAGAGCCCCCTCTTCTCGCCAGGCAACGAGGCCTGGTTGCTCCGCGCGACCCGGGACCTGGGTGTTTCTCCCAAGAAGCGGCAGCTGAAGCGTCTCGTGGCCCTTGAGGACGATCTCATGCTGGATCAGGAGATCCGGTATCTGGCCATGCTCTGCCTGGCGGACTTCGGCGACAAGCAGCGCTTCGAGGCCAAGGAAGCCGAGTTCCGCAAACTCAGCAGCGCCGCACAGGAATGGAATCAGCGCGATGGCCTGGGGCGGTTGGGGCGGCTCTACTCCGACGCGCGTCAGCATGAGAAGGCCGTCGAGGCCTTCACCAAGAGTCTGGTGCTGCGCAAGGCCGAGAAGGACGAGTCGCTCGCCGGCCTGCGCTACAACCTCAGCTGCTCGCTGGCCAAGCTGGGCCGCTTGGACGAGGCCTTCGCTGTCTTCGACAAGGGGCTCGCCGGTGGCAAGGCCATCCCCGATCGTCTTCTCGCGAGCGACAAGGATCTGGATCCCCTGCGCAAGGACCCCCGATTCGACAAGCTGATGCAGAAGTACAAACGCCTGGGCTACGCCAAGCCGGTCGAACGGCCTGTGAAGAAGGACAGGGAAGCGGAAAAGGATGGGGACAAGGAGGGTGGTAAGGACCACGACAAGGACGGGGACAAGGGCGATGGCAAGGGCGGTGACTAAGGCGATGGCGATGGCAAGGGCGATGACAAGAACAAGGAGCACTGAGATGCTGCTGCCCCTCCTCCTCGCTCTCTGCCCGCAAGCCACGAGCCAGGATGCGTCCCAACCGGCCGCCCCCTCTCCGCTGCCCGAACGCATCCTCGATCAGGATGACCTGGTCGTGACGCGTTCCTGCAGGATCGTCATCCCCGAGGGCAAGGTCATCCCCGATTCCAATGGAAACGGCGTGATCCAGGTGAAGGGCAAGGGCATCACGATCCGCTTCGCCAAGGGCAGTGTCTTGCGCGGGGCGGCGCCCGGCACTCCCTGGGACGGGCTGTCTGGCATCGGCATCCGCGCCGCGGACAGTCCCGATCTGGTGCTCTCGGGTCTCCGGGTGCATGGCTTCAAGGTCGGCGTGCAGATCGAGAACTGCTCACGGGTCCTGGTCGAGGACCTGGATGCCTCGGACAACTACCGCCAGCGTCTGCGCTCGACGCCTGAGCGCGAGGATGTTGCCGACTGGCTCTACCCCCACGACAACGACGCTTACGAATGGCGCAAGAAGTGGGGGGCAGCTCTCTACGTCGAGCAGTCTCTCGGCCCGACGATCCGTCGAGTGCATGTGCGCCGTGGTCAGAACGGCATCGTCCTGGATCGCGTCGTCGGCGCCAAGGTCTACGACAACGACTGCTCCTTCCTCTCGGGCTGGGGCCTTGCGCTATGGCGGACATCCAAGTGCATCATCACGCGCAACGCCTTCGACTTCTGTGTGCGCGGCTACAGCCACGATGTCTACAACCGTGGCCAGGATAGTGCGGGCATCCTGATGTTCGAGCAGTGCGAGCAGAACTTCGTCGCCGAGAACTCGGCGACGCATGGAGGCGATGGCTTCTTCGGCAACTCCGGCAAGGAGGCTCTCGGTCAGAAGAAGCCACCATGGTGGTTCAAGACCTATTATCGCAAGGGGAACCGGAGGAACGCCTATCTACGCAACGACTTCTCCTACGCGGCTGCCCATGGCTTCGAACAGACCTTTTCCTTGTTCGAACAGTTTCAAGAGAACCGGCTCGTGGGCAACGCGATTTGTGGAATCTGGGGAGGGTACTCACAGTACATGAACATCCACAAGAATCACTTCGAGGCCAATGGCGACCGTGGGTACGGTCTCGAGCGAGGTGGAATCAACATCGAGCATGGCAAGGGGTTGACGATCACCGATAATATCTTCGTGAGCAACCGGTGTGGTATCCACCTCTGGGTGGATGAGGACAAGGGCCTCAAGAAACTCCCCTGGGTGAGGGACAATCCCGAGACCGGAGGAGAGACATGGATCCTGTCCAACCAGTTCCATGGCGATGATCTGGCTCTCCATCTTCGGGGCCAGGTGCAAGGCGTGCGCTTCGATCCCGGAGACATGAAGGACGTCAAGGTGAAGACGAAGTTCGAAGGTGGTGCCGCCTTGGTCGAGTTCGATACCTTCAATGTCGTGTCCGAGGTGCTCGAGAAGCGCCAGATCCTCGGCGAATCCCATCCGGTCGGTGCACGCAAGCCGTTGCGTGGCCGTGAGAACATCGTCATGGGCGTGTGGGGACCCTGGGACCATGAGTCGCCGCTCCTGCGTCCGCTCGCGCGCACCGAGAAGGGCGTGGTCTGGGAGCTCTACGGTGTCTCCGGCTCGCCCACTGTCGAGTTTCCCAGGTCGGGCATGCCGCGCGGTCTAGGTCTCCTGCAGATGCCGCTGAACAAGACGAAGGACCGCTGGCGGCTCGAACTGCTCGCCGAGGATCCGGGGCTGCATGACTACGACCTGCACTGGACCGGCAAGGGCTTCTCCCATCATCTGAAGGGAAGCTTGCTAGCGACTCTCTGGAAGATCCGCGTCTTCGCCTGGAAGACCGATCCGCGCAAGGACTACGCCGCCTGGAAGAAGGAGGCCCTGCAGGGGGCTCTCTTGGCGACCCTGCCCTCCCTGCATCTGCGCTACGGAATGCAGGGTCCGCGTTCGCTGAAGCTGTCCCAGGAGATCAGCCAGAAGGGGCCGGGCAAGGACCGTTTCGGGACCTTTGCGGAGACGAAGATCCTCCTTCCTGCTGGCCGCTATCGTATCCGGACTCAGAGCGATGACGGCATTCGTGTCTACGTCGATGGCAAAGGGCTCATCGACGATTGGACCTGGCATGCGCCCAAGACCCATGAAGCGACCTTGACCCTCGACGGGGCCCGGGAAGTCCATCTACGGGTCGAGCATTTCGAGCTGGACGGATACTCGATCCTGGAGCTGGACCTGGAGAGGGATCCGGAAAAGGATCCGAAAAAGCCGAAGGAGCTGGAGAAGAAGAAGGGCCGATAGAGGGACCGACCGAACCCTGTGGCAGGACTCGCGTTCCTTGCGAGACAGATCCTCCCCGGCCCGGATAGAATCCTTCCACGATGCCCGTATCCCTGAGCTTCCTGTTGGCGCTCCTGCTCCGTATTCTCGCGGGCAGGCAAGAAACCGTCTATGACCCCGAGCTGGGTCATGGGGCGCTGACCTGGTTCTTCGCTCTGGTCTCGGCCTTCTTGCTCCTTCACCTCCTGGCGGGGTCGGTGCGTGTCTGGGCCAGGGACCGCAACCGGACCGAGCCGGTCTGGCTGCTCCCCCTGCGCTCCCTCCTGCCTCTGCTGCCCTTGGTTCTCTATGGCCTCACACTCTTCCCGGGCGGCTGGTTGTTCTGGGTGGACGTGAGTCTCGATCCTCGCTGGCAGCTGACGCGCGAGTTCTATGCCTTGGCGCCCTATCTGTGGTTCGAGATCCTGAGTCTCCTCGGGGCCCTGCGACTCCATGGCACGCCGCGGCCGTCCTGGCTGCGCCTGCGCAAGGTCTTCGCGGCCCTTCCCCTCTGGGCCGCTGTGTGGGTCGTCCAGGATCTCTTGCCGCTGCACCCGGTCACGAGGGCGATGGTCGATGAGTTGCCTCTGATTCGTCCGCTTTCGATGTTGTTGACGGCTCTCGTGTTCCTGCCCCTGGCACCGATCTGGGTGCGTTGGCTCTACACGGTCGGCCCCCTCCCCCATGCCGAGTACGAGAACGTGCTCTCCTCCATCTCCAAGCGTCTCGGTCTGCGTTTCGTCCGCTTCCGGACGCTCTGGGAAGAGCCAGAGTTCCCCGGTCCGGTTTTGCTGAACGGTGGCTTCTCCCGCCAGGTCCTGCTGCCGCAGCGCGAGATGAAGGACTACACGGGAACTGAACTCGAAGTTCTCCTGGTCTCGAGCCTCCAACGCATCCTGCACCGCCTGGGCCTGCGCCTCATGCTGTTGGCGCTCCTGCTGCCCTTGGCCTTTCTCTCCCTGTTCGTGATGGGGGCTACTTCGCAGATCGCAGCCTACCTGCAGCTCACCGTGGTCGGCGCCTTCGTATTCCTGCTGATCGGCATGCTGGCGTACTTCAGGCGTCGCTACATCCTCGAAGCCGATCTCGCCGCGGCCGAAGATCTTGGTCATGAGGTTTGCGTGGAGAGCCTCGCGAGTCTCGTGAGCAGCGGAGAGGATCCGGGACCACGGCTCTTCGAGCCCGGGCTCGCGGAGCGCCGGGACTTCTTGGTGGAAGCGGGACGCAGCAAGGGGTTTGTGCGCTTCTTCGGTCGGGCAACGCGCTTCAGCGAACTCTGCCTCCTGGTGCTCGTGCTGTTTGCTTTCGGCATGACCTGGTCCGACTGGCAGGAACGCTGGGATCAGGCCGTCCCCAGCTATGAGCTCAGCCTCGGGTCGATCGGCAAGGCTGAACAGTCCCTCGAGGCGCAGGTTGCCCACTACCGGCAAGAGCGGCGCAGGCTCCAAGAGCGACGGGAGCAAGAGGATGGCATCGTCATCGATGCTGTGCAGGGCTGGGATGAAGATGGCTACTCCTGGGCCGAGCACCTGAGAGACCTGATCTCTCGGGCGCGCCTCCTGATCCATGAGGATGGCGACGAGGGTGATCTACCATTGCTGCGCCAGCGCGCTCTCTCTCGGGCACGTCTGGCGCTCCTGCGCGGTCAGCGCGCGAGCCGAAGCCGGGAGAAGGTCACCGGGCTCGAGGGCAAGGCCGAGCGCAACGCGAGCTTCGAGCAGGCTTTCGCCTGGTTCGAGCTGGCGCGACGCTGGGGCCCGGAGCGCTCGACGATCGAGGCCCTCCAGCTCGGCCTGATCTCACGGCTCTTCGAAGACGCACGCGGCCTGCGCCGATCCCAGAACCTGCTGCGCCGACTCGAGATCCCTACCGAACTCGACGACTCGGTCCGCATCGTCTTCGGCTCCTGAGGCCTCGCGCCGGTGAGGGCGCGCGCCTCTCACGACGAACGGCCTGAGTCCCTCCTGCCTACCAGTTCTCGGCGAGGATCTCGAAGTAGGACTGTGGGTGCAGGCAGGCTGGGCAGACGTTGGGGGCGGTATCGCCTTCGTGCAGATAGCCGCAGTTGAGGCAGCGCCAGGTGATCTTGCCGTTGCGCTTGAAGACGCGTCCGGCCTCCAGGTTGTCGGCGAGATCCTGATAGCGCTTGTTGTGTTGCTTCTCGGCGATGGAGATGAGCTCCCAGCACTTGGCGATGTTGTTGAAGCCTTCTTCGCGCGCCACCTTGGCGAAGCCTGGATAGAGCTCGGTCCACTCGAACTTCTCGCCGGCTGCCGCCGCCTTCAGGTTCTCGAGTGTGGTCCCCGTGACGCCCGCCGGGTAGGCCTCGGTGATCTCGACATCCCCGCCCTCCAGGAAGCTCCAGAAGCGCTTCGCGTGCTCCTTCTCCTGGTTGGCGGTCTCCGTGAAGATCTCGGAGATCTGCACCAGCCCCTCCTTCTTGGCCACGCTTGCGAAGTAGGTGTAGCGCATCCTCGCCTGGCTCTCACCTGCAAAGGACTTCATGAGGTTCTTCTCGGTCTGTGTTCCCTTGATGCTCTTGCTCATCTCCGCGACTCCTCTCGGCTCTGGGTTGGCGATTCCGATTCTGGACCTGCTAGTCAGCCCGGATGATTCATGAGATCGTTGCGAGCAGATTTGCAAATGGCGAAGCCAGTGGCGAATCTGTGGTCTGACGAGGAGATTTCGAGTTCAGGGGGGCTGCGCGAGATATGAGGCGACCCTGGGGGGTCGTCGAATCGAAGCCATGCCGCGCCAGCCGCCAGGTTTGCGATTCTGGACCGAAAGATCCCCGTCCGACCCATCGAGGTCATGAATCTTTCAGGCTAGAGCCTAGGTCCTTCTCCACCCCGGTCCAGACGTGGGCTCCAGTTCTCCCTCATCCGGGTACATGGGGTCAGATCCTTGCCTTCGACCAGTGGAAGCGGTCTTCTATGGGCACGCATGAGGACACACAGCTACCGCTCCTGCCCTAAGGACCTGCGACCGCAGATCTTCGAACCGCCGAACTCTTCGCACCGATAGGCGGCCGCCACACCGGAGTTCCCCCCGGCTCTTCCCTCGCCTCAGCCCCAAGGAGAGAGCCGACAGCGAGAGTTCATGTGCGAGGTCCAGCATCTCCAGGAGCGATCCGCTTCGATGGGGGATGCACTCCGCCCGGAGAGATCTCGCGTTCGGGCCCTTCTTGGCCCAGGCAACAGGAGAGAATGATGTCCAAGATTCGTATCCCCAACGACCAGGTCTTCCCGGTCCTTCGTCAGAACATCCTCGTGGATGGCTTCCATCTCGTCGTGGACCTCGATCGATCCCAGGGATCGACGATGGTGGACGCCCTGCAACAGAAGGAATTCCTGGACTGCTATGCCTACTTCGCGGCGCTGCCGCTGGGCCACAACCCCAAGGGCTTCGAAGAGCCTGCGTTCCGCGAGACTTTGCTGCGCGCCGCGCTGAACAACCCGACGAACAGTGACATCTACACGCCCGAGTATGCGGGTTTCGTCCAGACCTTCCGCCGGATTGCGGTGCCCGAGGAGTTCGCCTACATGTTCTTCATCGCGGGCGGTGCGCTGGCGGTCGAGAACACGATGAAGGCGGCCTTCGACTGGAAGGCACGCAAGAACCGCGCGGCTGGCATCGAGGGCGGTGCGGACAAGATCCTGCACTTCGAGCATGCCTTCCACGGGCGATCGGGCTACACGCTCTCGGTGACCAACACAGAGCCGATCAAGGTGGCGGACTTTCCGCAGTTCGATTGGCCCCGTGTGAGCAGCCCTGCGATCCGCTTTCCCATGGATCCGGACGAGTGTGCCAAGAGAGAAGCCGTCACGATCGGCGAGATCGAGACGGCCTTCGCCAAGGATCCGCAGGGCATCGCCGCCATCCTGATCGAGCCCATCCAGAGCGAGGGTGGCGATCGTCACCTGCGCCCCGAGTTCCTCCAGGAGCTTCGGCGTCTTGCCGACGAACACGAGGCGCTGCTGATCTTCGACGAGGTCCAGACCGGCGTGGGGATGACCGGATCCATGTGGGCCTTTCAGCAGTTCGGTGTCACGCCCGACCTGGTGGCCTTCGGCAAGAAATCCCAGGTCTGCGGCATTCTCTCGACCAGGCGCATCGATGAGGTCGAGGACAACGTCTTCCACCTCTCCTCGCGCATCAACTCGACCTGGGGCGGCAACCTCGTGGACATGGTGCGCTTCGCCCGCATCCTCGAGATCATCGAGCAGGACAAGCTGGTGGAGAACGCTGCCACGGTCGGCGCATTCTTCCTGAAAGGCCTCCTGGATCTCCAGAAGCGACAGCCACAGATGAGCCAGGCCCGTGGCCGTGGGCTCATGATCGCCTTCGACCTACCCGACACACAGACGCGCAACTTCCTGCGCACCGCCCTCTGGGACGCCGGCCTCGCGACCCTCCCCTGTGGTCCGGTGAGCGTCCGCTTCCGCCCCTCCCTCATCTTCAGCGAGGCCGACGCCACCCAGGCCCTCGGCATCCTCGAACAGACCCTCGCGTCCCAAAGCTCCACCTCCTGAGCCCAGAAAAGACCCGTCTCCCTCATCACAAGTCCCACCACCCGAGTACATGGGGTCAGACCCTTTTTACTCGGGTGTATTGCCCGGAGAAAAAGGGTCTGACCCCATGTACTCGGGTAGCCAGTGGAGGATGGTGTGGGCCATCTTGGGGGCGAAGGTGTCGGTGAAGACGTGGTCGCAGTCCTCCAGTACCTGAAGCTTCGTGGGGCCGATGGCGAGGGTCTGGATGTGCTGGGATTCTTCGAGAGGGACGACGGTGTCGGCGGTGCCGTGGACGAGGAGCCAGGGGATCGTGATCTCGGTCGCGAAGGGGGCCACCGTCTCGATGCGGCGCATGTCGTCCAGGAAGGTCTGCGAGTAGGGGCAGGCGGGGAGCTCCCACATGCAGTCCTGGTCGGGCACGAGGTCGGCGAACTTGCGCTCGACGAAGGCCAGCGTGTCGACCATGCCAGCCAGGGAGACGAGGCGGGTGATGCGGGGATCCCGGCGGGCGCGCAGGACGCCGACGACGGCGCCCATGCTGTGGCCGACGTAGGTGATGGGGGGGCCCGCGATGGCATCGAGGAGGGAGGCCAGGTCGGCGCTCTCCTTGCTGGGGCAGGAGTCGGCGAAGCGCCCTTCGCTCTCGCCGTTGCCGGCGAAGGAGAAGCGCAGCGTGGCCAGACCCGCAGCCGACAGCGCCTCGGCCAGCGTGATCGCCCAGGGTCTGTCCTTGTTGCCGGTGACGCCGTGGCCGATCACGACGAGCTCGGCCTGCGCATCCTTGCCGGGAAGATAGCTGTAGTCGAGCCTTTCGCCCTGCTGGTTGCGGATCTCTCCCCACATGTCCATGGACTCCTTGTTGTTCAGCCCCGTTAATTCAAGAGATCAGATGCATCGAGGTCATGATTCGTCGGGGTCAGTCGAAGAGGATGACCGAGCGGATGCCGTCCTGTGCTTCCATGAGATCGAATCCCAGGTTGACCTCGTCGAGCGTCAGGTGGTGGGACACGAAGCCATCCAGCGGCAGCTTGCCCTCGACGTAGAGGTCCACGAGCATGGGCACATGCCTGCGTCCGCGCGCGCCGCCGAAGCTCCCGCCCTGCACGCGCCTGCCCGTGATCAGCCAGCGAGGGATGATGTCGAGCGTCTCGCCGCGACCGGCCACGCCGAGGATGGTGCAGAGTCCCCAGCCCATGCGCGCCGACTCCACGGCCTGCGCCATGACCGCCGTGATCCCGGTGGCCTCGAAGGTGTAGTCTGCGCCAAAGCCACCGGTCTCCTCCAGGATGGCCTGCACCGCATCGGGTCCCCCCTGGATCGTGTCGGTGGCTCCGAAGCTCTTGGCCAGTTCGAGCCTGGCCGGGCTGGTGTCCACGACCAGGATGCGCTCGGCACCCTGCAACTGCGCGCCGACCACGGCACCCAGGCCGACCATTCCCGCTCCGAAAACCGCCACCGTGCTGCCCTTCTCGACCTCGGCCTTCCACATCGCCGCCGCGATGCCGGTCGTGGCTCCGCAGGCCAGCAGGCAGATCTTGTCCATGGCTGCCTCGGGGTGGACCTTGGCCAGCGCGATCTCGGGCATGACCGTGTACTCGGCGAAGGTGCTCGTGCCCATGAAGTGGCGCATCGGCTCGCCGCCCCGCGAGAGCCGCGCGCTGCCGTCAGGCAGGTAGCCCTGCCCTTGCTGTTCGCGGATGGCGAGGCAGATGTTGGTCTTGCCGCTCCTGCAGTGCAGGCACTCACCACACTCGGGCGAGAAGAGCGTCACGACGTGATCGCCGACCGACAGGCTGCTCACTCCTTCGCCGATCTCGGCGACGACGCCCGCACCCTCATGACCCAGGACGCAGGGGGCGTAGCCGCTCGGGTCCGCACCGCTGGCCGTGTAGAGATCCGTATGGCAGACGCCGCAGGCCTTGATCTGGACCAGGACTTC
>JAJRTL010000001.1 GCA_024278315.1 Planctomycetota bacterium
AATGCTATCTACGCCTTCATGGCTGGCTTCCTGCTCCTGGCACTCTCCTGGATCTTCAGCAAGGGCAGCGAGATCCCTACGGGATTCGGTCTCTCGGGGCTGCTCATCCTGGTCGTGGGCTATGCCGGCATGATGATGGGAGTGCAACCCCACATGCTGCTGACGGTCCTGTTCTTTGTTCCTGCGCTTGCCTGGTTCGCCAAACAGGAGTTGCCGATCCGGGCGCATCTGGTGCGCGGCGCACTCGCGTTTGCGCTCCTGGGCACGGCCCTCATGATCACGGGCATCACCGCGCGTGGTTGGGTGAGATCGCGGCCTCCCATCAGTACTCTCTACGAGACCTTCCCCTTCATCACCGCCACCTGCGTGTTGGCGAGTCTCGTCATCGAATGGGTGAAGCGACGGGGGTTGGGCCTCGCGGTGGCCCTGGTGTTGGGATTCATCGGCCTCATGCTCGGGAACAGCTATGCCGCGATGAAGGCTGAAGACACGATGCCGCAGCTCGTGGCCGTCCTGGATACCAACTTCTGGTTGGCCACGCACGTCACGACCATCAACATCGGCTATGGAGCTGGCATGCTCGCGGGTTTCATTGCCCACATCTTCTTGATCGGCAAGCTCTTTGGTTTCCGACGGAATGACAAGGCCTTCTACAAGGACATCGTCCGTATGGTCTACGGTGTGCTCGCCTTTGGTTTGATCTTCTCGGTGGTCGGGACGATCCTGGGTGGAATCTGGGCCAACGACAGCTGGGGGCGGTTTTGGGGATGGGATCCCAAGGAGAACGGGGCCCTGTTGATCTGCCTCATCCAGGCAGCCATCCTGCATGGGCGAATGGGAGGATTCCTGCGCGACTTCGGGATCTGCATTTTTGCAGTCCTCGGCAACGTCGTCGTGGCCTTCTCCTGGTTCCACGTCAATCTCCTCGAGATCGGCCTGCACAGTTACGGCTTCGATGGGAACCTCTACGGCAACCTGGTGCTGTTCTACGCGACCCAAACCGTCGTCGTCCTGGCTGGTTTCGTGGCCTGGCTCATGGACAAGGCTCGCCAGAACGTCCTCAATGACGCGAGAGCTGCATGAACCCTGGAGGCTGGAACGAGGGATATGGTGGCGGAGGAGGGGGCATCTCCTTCCCGCGCTTGACCCAAGCGGTCAAGGTCCTGTTGATCGTCAACGGGGCCGTGGCCCTGCTCCAGCTGATCTGGGTGATGATCACAGGCAACCCACAGGGTTTGGCCAACATCCTGGGCACCAGCCTCGACGAGTTCCTCGGCAACCCCCTCCTGGGGGTGCTGAGTCTCCTCACCTATCAGTTCGTACATGACGCGGGCTCGCTCGGGCACCTCTTGATGAATGGCCTGATGCTCTACTTCTTCGGGACGATGGTCGAGCAGCGGGTGGGTCCCAAGGGACTCACCTCGCTCTATGTCGGGTCGGGCGTTCTGGGAGGCATCCTCTGGTGGTTGTTCTCAGCGCTGTCTGGCCAAGGCATGGTTCCCTGTATCGGAGCCAGCGGAGCCGTCTATGGCATCCTGGCCTACGCCGCCTTCATGGCGCCGATGAGTCTTGTCATCCTGATCCTGATTCCTGTGCGGCTCTGGGTGCTCGCTGCCCTCCTGGGTGCCGTGGCGCTCTACGCGATGCTGATCTCACTGCGCTTGGGACCTGGTGGGATCGCGGATGCAGCCCATGTCGGAGGTGCTGCCGCCGGAGCTCTGGCCTGGTGGCAACGGGAGTGGATCCGGGGTCTGGGCTATCGCATGGCCAACGCTGGCAGAGAGCGAGAGGCCAGGCGTGAACGCAACCGGGCCAAACGCCTGGATGCGCTCCTGAAGAAGATCAAGGATGTCGGCATTACCGCACTCAGCAAGTCGGAGAGGCGATTCCTCAGCCGTTACTCCAAGGACAAGCGGGATTAACCCGGATGATTCATGAGATCGTTGTGAGCAAATGCGAGATCGGCGCAGCCGAGCTCGTTTTTGCGGTCTGACGAGCGCATTTCGAGTTCAGGACGGCTGCGCGAGAGATGAGGCGACCCAAGAGGGTCGTCGAATCGAAGCAATGCCGAGCGAACCGCCAGGTTCGCGGTCCTGGACCGAAAGACGCCGTCAGACGCATGGAGGTCATGAATCGTTCCGGTAAAGAGGCGTGATAAGGGGCCTATGGAAGCCCTGGGCCGGTGGATTCCCCTGCTCTTGGAGTTAGGATGGAGGAGGCCAGTGGCCCAGCCCACCGAACACCAGAAGGGAATCACGATGCTTCGCCTGACGCTCTCGACGCTCACCTCCGCTGCACTCACGTCCGCGGCACTGGCAGGGCTCTTCCTGTCTTCCGGCTTCTCCCTGGACGCGACTCCTGCGTTGCCAGGATCGACCCAACCCCTGGCGGTCGTGATGCCGCAGAATCAGCTTTCGACTTTTCTGAAGCGTTTCGATTCGGCCTATCAGACGAAGGATGAGAAGGGGATGCTGCGTGCCATCACGAAGTATCCCAACGAGACGATCAATCACTTCGAGATCCTGGCGAATCAGTATAATATGAACGGGGATAGCCGACTTGCTCCCCGGATGGACAAGTACAAGGAGCTCTTCCAGAAGGCCCATCTCTCCACGATCCTCGAGAAGATCGAGGACTACACTGCGGAGTGGGGGGATGAGGAGCGCAAGATCCGACTTGCCTGCGAGCGCAAGTACCGCCAGTACTACGGAGCGCTCAAGGCCTATCAGGCAGGTAAGCAGGAGGAGGACAAGAACAACGCCTACTCCATGCTCGAGGAGGCCTTGGAGGGCTATAAGGACCTGGGGGACATGTGGCAGTACAGTCTGGCGCTGCTCGCCAAGTTCGGGCTGTCTCGGGATCTCGAGAAGGAGTCCATCGAGCGCATGGAGACGCAGATCGAGATCATCACCGAGTTCCTCAAGGTGAGGAAGGAGGACCTGGATTACACGCGGGACAAGGACTATGCAGCCTGGAGCAACTGGCTCAAGGGCTTCAAGATGTCCCTCGAGACGGCCAAGAAAGGTGGTGGTCTGCCCGGAGACGTCAAGAAGAAGGCCGACATCGCCAAGGCCAAGCCCAAGCAAGCCGAGCTGACGAAATATCTGCCAGGCTCCAAGTGGACGCGTGTGGAGATGCAGATCTCCATGCTGAAGGAGCCCGTGGATTCCATCTGTGCCTATGGAAGCAGCAATCCCATGGATTGGGCCGTCCTGGGTGTGGAGGGGACGAAACCGGCGGAGATGAAGAGCTTCGAAGACGGGAAGATCTTTGTCAAACGTGAGGGTGCCAACAAATACATGGCTCTCGTGGACGCGGTGGGCAAGAAGAACAAGCCCAAGCGCCTTCCTGTCGGCAACAAGCCCAAGGGTGTCTGGCTCCCCTATTTCAAGCAAGGAGAAGAAGACGAACCCTATGACTATGCGTTCTTCTTCTGGACAGGCAGCTCGCAGCAGGGGCTCTTCAGCGTAGCGATCAATCTCGCTCCCGAGTGGGGCCAGCGGAAGTATGCCCTTCTCTTCTATCGCTCGGCTGCGGTTCTCCACGCCACGATCGAGGGAACCAAGATCAAGCTCTACGACGACAACTTCAACGGTGTTGTAGGAGAGGATCCCGCCAAGATCATTCGTGGAGACCGTCTCTTCGGCAGTGGTATCGAGGCCAAGACGGGCACGGGACATCCCGCCTTCGACTCGATGATGGTCGGCAAGAGCAAGCACCTGCAGCCCTTCTCGCGCTACATCCACATCGATGACTACTGGTACAAGCTCAACGTCCTCGGCAACAACGAAAACCTCAACTACCGCCCGATGGATCCCGCCAACATTCCGACGGGTAGGGTCAAGATGCAGTTCAAGGGGCCTGGCAAGGCGAAGCCTGATTACCTGATCATCCAGGGGCAGGGCTTTCTCAAGGGCGCCTACTTCGACATCGCCAATGTGGGATCCAAGGGAATCGAGGTCCCTGCTGGCCAGTACGTCATCTATTATGGGCGTGTCATCAATGGTGAGGGCAATCGGGCCATGAATGCCACGATGCTGACCGGGGAGAGCAAGCCCTTCAACGTGGTCTCGGGCGAGATGACCAAGGTCAAGGTGGGCGCTCCCTACACCATCCAGTTCGAGGTGGAGCAGGATGGCAACGAGGTGATCGTGGATGCTTCCAAGTTCTGGGTCAAGGGGGTCGGCGGCGAACTCTATGGCCGGATCGGGGCTGAGATCCTCGAGCCCGATCTCGTCTGGTCCAAGAAGAACACGGGCAAGTCGGGCAAGGTGCTTGGATCCTGGCGACGGATGAAGGGCGCCGACGACCTCCGGGCCATCCGGGAGAAATACAATGCCTTCGTCCTCGACGCGCCCTACTTCCCCGTGACGGATCGGGAGGACAAGACTGTGGACGTCAAGCTCTCGGTCAAGAAGCCCGTCAAGAGCGGAGCCTTTTTTGTCGGCGTGCGACAGAAGGGGCACAAGCTCTTCAAGAACCTGCTCCCCGTCTGGAAGTAGCTCATTCAGGCGCTCCGCGATCGGGCGGAGCCTCGCAAGCTCCATCCTGGATCGCTGGGATATAGATGGGGAGCGGGTCATTTCGGGCTACCTCCTGGCGGGGGCGGGAGGCATGATCTGCCCCCTGATGTCCCTCGCCCCCCGTCTGGATGAGGGGGCAGGCATGGTGGACATCACTTGCGAGGAACGAAATGCTCGATATGAAATGGGTTCGGGAGCATCCCGACGTCATCAAGGAAGCCGGTCGCAAGAAGCACATTCCCTGTGCGGATCGGGTCGATGAGATCTTGCGCGTGGATCAAGACCTGCGCGAGATCCTACCCAGGGTCGAGGGGTTGCGTGCCGAGCAAAAGGGCATGGGCAAGCAGATGGGCCAGGCCAGCCCTGAGGAACGGACCGTCCTGCTTGAGCGGACCACGGCCATCAAGCAGGAGATTCAGGAGCTCAGCGGGAGCGAGAAGGAGCTCAAGGAGCGGCGTCAGCAGTTGCTGCTCACGCTACCCATGCCGCCGGCACCCGAGGTGCCCGAGGGTAAAGACGATGCCGAGAACGTCGAGCTGCGCAAGGTGGGGGAGCCGCGTGACTTTGGCTTCGAGCCCAAGAGCCATGTGGAGCTGGGCGAGAGCCTGGACCTCTTCGACTTCCCGCGTGCCGTCAAGCTGGCGGGATCACGCAACTACTTCCTCAAGAACGAGGCCGTGCTGCTCGAGGAAGCCGTGCTGCGCTAC
>JAJRTL010000344.1 GCA_024278315.1 Planctomycetota bacterium
CAGGATGTTCTCCGAGTCCAGGCAGTTCTTGGCCCGGACGGAGAGGCTGAGCTTCTCAAGGGGCTGATCCAGCACCTCGTCATACTCACTCTTTTCCTCTGCGATCTGCTCGGTCGGGAGATCCAGGGTGATCGGCGCGACAGCCTGCTCTTCCTGGAGCTCGAAGTACTGAACAAAGGGATTGAGGTGCTTGCGGTAGATCTTGGAAGCCTCTACCAGCGCCATCTCGGGAGAGACGGTGCCATCGGTCCAGATCTCGAGAACAAGGCAATCAAAGTTGGTCTGCTTGCCGAGGCGAGTCGCCTCGACGGAATAGCGAACGCGGTAGACCGGGCTGAACAGGGAGTCCACGGGGATGGCCCCGAGCTCCTGATCCTCCGAGATGTTCTCCTCGGCAGTGACATACCCGCGCCCCTTCTTGGCGGCGAGGATGGCCGTGAAGTTGATGTTGTCGGTCAGGGTGCAGATCTTGAGATCGGTGTTGATGATCTCGACTCCGGCCGGGCACTGGATGTCCTCGGCCGTGATCTCGCCCTTGCGCTGCACATCGATCAGCAACTCGACCTCTTCATCGCTCTCGATCTTGAGACGGAGCTTCTTGAGGTTGAGGATGACCGAGGTCATGTCCTCATAGACCCCATCGATCGTGGAGAACTCATGGAGCACCCCCTCGATCTTGACCGAGATGAGCGCTGCCCCCTCGATCGAACTCAGGAGCACACGCCTCAGACCATTGCCAATCGTGGTGCCAAAACCTCTCTGGAAGGGCTCGACGACAAAGCGGCCATAGGTCGGAGTCGCGGTTTCCTTCTCCATCTCGACCCGGCTTGGAAGCTCGAAATCACGCCAACGGATTCTCATGGCTATCTCCTCAGGTCTACTTGGAAAGAAGCTCGACGATGAGCTGCTCGTTGATGGGATGGGGAACGTCTTCGCGTCGCGGCAACTGAACGATCTTGCCACGGAGTTCGGAAGGCTCGGCCTCGATCCACTCGGGAACAGGCTGACCCTTGTTGAGCTCCACGGCATCGGTCGCCATCTTGCGAACGCTCTCCTTGGCCACGACCGCCACCTCGTCTCCCTGCTTGACCAGGAAGGAGGGGATGTCCATACGCTTCTTGTTCACCCGGATGTTGCCATGGGCAATCATCTGGCGAGCGTGATAGCGCGAGTTGGCAAGCCCGAGGTTCAGGACCACGTTGTCCAGGCGACGCTCCAACAAGATCAGGAGGTTGGCACCCGTGTTGCCCTTCTGACGCTCGGCGCGTTTGAAGAGGTTCATGAATGCCTTGTCGAGGATGCCGTAGATCCTCTTCGCCTTCTGCTTCTCTCTGAGCTGCAGACAGTACTCCGAGGTCTTGCGCGGAGGCCGGGTGTGCTGCCCCGGGGGGTAGTTACGCCGGTTGATCGCACACTTCTCCGAAAAGCAACGCTGTCCCTTGAGGAAGAGCTTCATGCCCTCTCTCCTGCACAGCTTGCAGACGCTTCCGTGGAATCTAGCCATGTTTGCTAAGCCATTCCTGCTAACGAGTGTTCTCTGGACGCACCGAAGAATCAGTGCCTGATTCCGCACCGGTTTCCCGGTGCTTGCATCTAGGGTGCAACGACTAAACCCGGCGCCTCTTCTTGGGCCGGCAGCCGTTGTGGGGAAGGGGGGTAACGTCTTCGATCAACTTGATCTGAAGACCTGCGGAGTGCAGGGCGCGGATCGCGGATTCCCGACCGGAGCCGGGTCCCTTGACCTTCACCTCGATCTCCCGGACACCCATCTTTTTTGCCTTGTGGGCACAATCCTCGGCTGCGCGCTGGGAGGCGAAGGGCGTGCTCTTGCGCGAGCCCTTGTAACCGATAGCGCCAGACGAGGACCAGCAGAGGGTCTCACCGTTCTGGTCGGTGATGGTGATGATCGTGTTGTTGAACGTCGCTTGCACATGGGCAACTGCTTTGCCTACATGCTTGCGGATCTTCTTCTTGCTTCCTTTGGGAGTTGCCATGTCGGCCTCTACGGGGAAAGGTTGCTTGCGTTGAGTGGCCGCGGGCTTGGGTGGGGAGCCCCCGGAACGAGCAATCCGTCCGGAAGCATCCTCCCCCACTCGGGGCTCATCAGATGCGAAATCGATGCTGAGAGTCAAGCGAACCTGACGTCGCAGCGTGTAAGGGGGATGTCTTCTCCTGGCCAAGCCCCGGAGAAGTGCTCTTGTCCTGGCTGACCCCAAGGGGTCAGTGCCAGGACGGTGTCTCTACTTCTTCTTGCCTGCCATGGTCTTCTTCGGACCCTTGCGCGTGCGTGCGTTGCACTTGGTGCGTTGCCCACGGACGGGAAGACCACGACGATGACGAAGCCCGCGGTAGCAGGCGATGTTCTTGAGTCGTGCGATGTTCTGTTGGACTTGTCGCCTGAGATATCCCTCGACGATGTAGTTCTTTTCGATGTGCGTCGCGATCCGAGCCATGTCCTCATCGCTGATGTCACGGGCGCGGGTCGTCTCGTTGAGCCCCAGCTCCTTCAGGATCTTGTGGGACGAGGTCGGGCCAACGCCGTAGATGTAGGTCAGCGCGACCCAGGCAGGCTTGTCGTTGGGAACGTCTACACCAAGGATTCGAGGCATCTTGTATTGCTCCGGCTGGTCGTATGGTCTCGTTCAAGAGCCTGACGGCAGCCAATCTCAGGGATTACGGTCTGGGGACCTCGCGAAGGACGCGACGGGAAGCCAGAGAAAGAACTAGCGACCCTGCCGCTGCTTGTGTCGCGGATTCGTGCAGATGACACGAACCACGCCACGTCGGCGGACGATCTTGCAGTTCTCACAGAGTCTTTTGACAGAAGCGCGGACCTTCATGGTCGCCACCTACTGGGAAATTCGAGGAACTCGACGAAACACCGCAACGACCCCATGGATGGGTGACCCCGTGAGGGGCCTCGATGACCGGAGGCGGACACAGGTCCTATCCTCCGAGCTGACAATCAGTTGAAGCGGTTGGGGGGTTCGGCGTCTGGAGCCTTCTCAGGCTTCTCCACCGAATTTTGAACGGGGCATTCTACAGATCGAAGCAGGCGCGCCAACGTCAAACTAGGATCTTTCAGGACCTGAGATCCGATGGCGATGCTCCACCCGCCGGGGATCCATGGACCTCAACCGCGGTAGACGATCCGCCCTTTGGTCAGGTCGTAGGGCGACATCTGCACGGTGACCTTGTCGCCAGGGAGGATGCGAATCCAGTGCATGCGCATCTTGCCTGAGACGTACGCCAGGATCTCTTGTCCGCCCTCAAGGACGACCTTGAACCTGGCATTGGGGAGGGCCTCCTTGACGATGGCCTCCATCTCGATTGGTTCTTCCTTGGCCATGCAACTGAACTCTGTCTAGCAATGGGTCTGACGAAGGCAGGCCGCCAGACGATTTCCGGAAACACCGTATCGGTACGCCTTCCTGGCGAGAAGACCACGGTCTCCCCAGCGCTGAGCCTTCCGTTCCGGCGACGATTCCAGCCCATCCGGAATCGAGCGGAAGAGGATACCCCTCTCCTTCGCCACGACCTAGAGGGAAGAGTGGCTAGGCGAAGATTCCGTCCAGATCCTGTCGGATCTCCCCGATGTCCCGATTCGCATCCACGCGCGTCAGCTTCCCCTGATCCTCGTAGTAGGCGATGAGGGGTGCGGTCTGGTCTTTGTAGACCACGAGGCGCTGCGTGACAGCCTCGGGCGCATCATCCTTGCGCGTCACCAGGTCGGCTCCACAGCGATCGCAGGTCCCCTCCTTGGCAGGCGGTTGCGTGATGCGATTGAAGACCGCTCCACAGCTCGGGCAGGAAAGCCTCGAGGAGATTCTCTCTACAAGGACCTGGTCCGGCACTTCGAAGAGAATCACTCCATCCAGCTGGATGCCCGCAGTCTCCAGCCTCGTCCCGAGCGCCTCGGCCTGGGGAACGGTTCGCGGGAAACCATCCAGGATCCAGCCTTTGCTCTCGTCACCCATCGACTCGAAGAGGAGATCGATGATGAGCGCATCCGGGACCAGCTTGCCGGCCTCCATGTAGCCCTTGGCTTCGATGCCCAGCGGGGTACCGGCCTTCACGGCCGCCCTTAGCATATCACCGGTGGAGAGATGGGAGATGCCGATTGCCTTGGCCAGGCCAACAGCATGGGTGCCTTTTCCTGCACCCGGTGGACCGAGGAAGATAACGCGCGTGAGACTCATGGTGCGGACTCCCTGCCAGGAAATCGTTCGAATCAAGAGCGGCGCTTGCTCCACCCTGCCATGCGCTGCTGGTCACCCTTCATGAACCCTTCGTAGTTGTTCATGATCAGTTGGGCATTGAGCTGCTCGACCAGATCGAGGGCCACCTCGACCACGATCAGGATGGACGTGCCACCGAGGAAGTAGGCAAAGATCGGATTGGTGATGCCGATCTGCCGGGTGATCAGGTTGGGCATGACGGCGACGATGCAGAGGAACGAGGCCCCTGCGAGAGTCACACGGGTCATGATGAACTGAAGATACTCAGCCGTCTTCTTGCCTGGCCGAATGCCTGGGATGAAGGCACCCTGGTCTCTCAGGTTGTCTGCAATCTCCTTGGGCTGGAACATCATGTTCACCCAGAAGAATGAGAAGAAGAGGATCAATGTCGACAGCACTGTGATGTACCAGAAGCTGTAGTTGCTCCGGAACACCTCGAAGATGTGACCGATGTAGGGGGCCTGGGCCAGGATGCTCGGGAGCATCATCAAGGCGCCGGCGAAGATGATCGGCATGACGCCCGCCTGGTTGACCTTGAAGGGCAAGTAGTGCCTCTGCCCACCGAAGGTCTTGCGTCCCCGCATCATCTTTGCGGATTGCATCGGGATGCGACGTTGCCCCTTGGTCACGTAGACGATGCCCACAATGACGGCGACCCAGCTCGAGAGATACATGAGCATGATCTGCCAGATCTCGTCGGGATCGAGTGTCGACTGTTTGAAGAAACCGATCAGGGCGTTGGGCACCGTAGCGATGATGCCTGCCATGATGATGATTGAGATGCCGTTGCCGATGCCATGCTCGGTGATCTGCTCACCGATCCACATGATGAACATGGTCCCCGCGGTCAGTGCCACGACGACACCGATGTAGTATCCGAGACCGCCCACGCCAGGAAGCAAGGTGCCCGGTGCGCTGAGCTGTCCCAGGATCACGAACAGCGACTGCACCATGCAGATCGGAATCGTGGCCAGGCGTGTGTATTGGCTGATCTTGCGCTGCCCCGCACCCCCCTCCTTGGAGAGGGCCTCGAGCGAAGGGATGGCCTTGGTCAGCAAGGAGAAGATGATGCTCGCCGAGATGTACGGCATCACCCCCAGCGAGAACAAGGTCGCCTGGTTGAGGTTGCCGCCGGTCAGCGAGCTCAGCATTCCCATCCAGCCTGCGGCTCCCCCTTGCCCCGTCATCTCCTTCATCTTGACGATGTCGATGCCAGGGAGAGGGATCAGGAACCCGATCCGGTAGACGAGCACCAATCCCAGGGTGATCATGATCTTGTTACGGATCTCAGGGATCTTGAAGATGTTGAGTACTGTCAGCTTCATCGGAACCCGTTTCTGGGAAGGTTGTCGTGCAGGGCCAGGGGCAATGAGAGCATGCGCTCTAGCAGGGGATCAAATCTGGCTCAAACCAGCTTGTGGTTGCGCTTCTTGACTGTGTTCCCTGGCTTGAGATATCGAGGTTTGGGTGGGATCACATGAGCCTCCCCACCAGCTGCCTCGATCTTTTCCTTGGCGCTCGTGGAAAAACGATCCGCCTTGACGATCAGCTTCTTGCTCAATGCACCGTTACCGAGCACCTTCAAGAGCGGCGTGTCCATCGAGGCCAGGCCCTTGTCCAGGACGGCCTGCAGCGTGACTTCCTCACCTTCCTCGAAGACCTCCAGGTCTTGGACGTTGATGATGGTGTAACGCGTCCGGAAGTTCTTGTTGTTGAAACCACGGCGCGGCAAACGTCGGAACAGCGGCATCTGCCCGCCCTCGAACCCGAGGCGGCGCTTGTAGCCGGACCTGGATTTCTGTCCATTGTGTCCCTTGCCAGCAGTCTTGCCAGTTCCACTACCGGGGCCGCGCCCAATTCGCTTGGGGCGATCCCTCTTCAGGCCCATGGCCTTCGCAGAAGACAGATCCATTAGAGTTCCACTCCTCTGAGCTCGGCCGTGTCCTTCTTGGAACGAAGCTGAGCGAGTCCGTCAAGGGTTGCCTTGACGAGGTTGATCGGGTTGTTGGACCCGTATGATTTCGTAAGGATGTTCTTCACGCCGGATAGCTCCACGACCTTGCGGACACTGCTTCCGGCGATGATGCCCGTTCCAGCCGAAGCCGGGATGAGACGAACCTCGCTGGCGCCGTAGCGACCGGTCACGAGGTGTGGGATGGTGTCTCCCTCGAGCACGACCTGCACGAGGTTCTTGCGGCCGTCCTTTACGGACTTCTCCACCGCACCCTGCACCTGCTTCGCCTTGCCGTATCCGATACCGACGACACCTTGCCTGTTGCCGACGATCGTCAAGGCAGAGAAGGAGAACCGACGTCCACCCTTGACGACCGTCGCCGACCGGTTGATGGCGACGACATCGTCTTCGAGCTGGAGCTCGGCTGCTTCTTGGAGAGGCAGCACTTCGAACTTTCTTTTCACCATGGTTGAACTCTCTCCTAGAACACCAGGCCGCCCTCTCGGGCAGCCTCGGCGAGTTCCTTGACTCTGCCGTGGTACTTGTACTGACCACGGTCGAACTTGACCTTGTCTACGCCTGCAGCCTTGGCCCTGGTCGCAACCAGGGTGCCTACCTTGGCAGCAACGGCCTTCTTCTCCAGACCGGAAAGCTCATCTCTGAGCTCCTTGTCCATGGAAGAAGCCGACGCCAGGGTCTTCCCAGCCGCGTCATCGATGACCTGCACGTAGATGTGCTTGCTACTACGGTGGACAGAGAGCCGTGGGCTGGTGTTCTTGAAGGTAACGAGCGAGCGTCGCACGCTCTTCCTTCTCCGCAGCCGCCGCTTCTCTCTCCGTTTGATTTGTGAGGTTGTCTTCATGATCGGACTCTCAAGCCTATCCGCCTGCTCCGAGCTGCTTGCCTGGCTTGATCTTGACGATCTCACCCTTGTAACGAATGCCCTTCCCCTTGTAGGGCTCGGGCTTGCGCACCTTGCGGATCACTGCCGCCAGGTGCCCCACCTTCTGCTTGTCGATACCCGTGATCGAGATTTCCGTTGGTTTGGGAATCTCGACTTCCAGATCGCTGGGGATATCGATGAAGACAGGGTGGCTGAAACCAATGGAGAGCTCGACCTTCTTGCCGGCGAGCTTGGCCAGATAGCCGGTCCCGACGATTTCGAGTTCTTTCTTGTAGCCTTCGGTGACGCCGATGACGTTGTTCTGCAAGAGTGCGCGGTCAAGGCCGTAGAAGGGCGAAAGCTCCTTCTCCTGACCCTCGGGGATCGAGAGGCTGACCAGCTTCTCTTCCACGGCGGCACTGATCCCCGCATGAAGAGTCAGTGCCAGCTGCCCCTTGGGGCCCTTGACGGTGATCTGTTGCCCGTCTTGCTTGACGTCTACCCCTGATGGGATGACTACGGGTTGTTTTCCGATTCTGGACATCGTTTCTTGTTCTCTTTCTGGGCTCGGCTCGACCAAACTCGCCTCGAAGCGTTCGAGGCGGACTCGATGCGGCCTGGCACCAAGAAGGGCTTGCCTAGTAGACCGTGCAGAGGACTTCGCCTCCGACGTTCTCCTTTTTTGCTTGCTTGTCCGACATGACGCCCTTGTTCGTGGAGAGGATGGCAATCCCGAGACCATTGAGGACTTCGGGGATGTCATCGACACCGCGATACCGGCGACAACCGGGCTTGCTGTATCTCTGGATATAACGAATCACGTCCTCTCCCTCAGGACCGTACTTGAGAGCCACGTTGAGGAAGACCTTGGGGCCATCCTCGAGGATCGTGTATTCGTTGATGAAGCCTTCACGCTTGAGGACCTCCGCGATCCCCACCTTCACTCTGGAAGAAGGGATGGACACGGTAGCAAACTTGTTTCGCGCCGCGTTGCGGATCCGGGTCAGCATGTCGGCAATGGGGTCGGTCATGACCATTGGAATACGCTCCTAGGGGTGAGGGGGCCTACCACGATGCCTTCCGGACACCGGGGATCTCCCCCAACAGGGCGAGCTTGCGGAAACAGCAGCGGCAGATCCCGAACTTGCGGTAGACCGCACGCGAACGGCCGCAGAGCTGGCATCGGTTCTGTCGCCTCGAAGAGAACTTCGGGGTCAGAGCCGCCTTTCGAATAAGACACTTTCTAGCCATGCTTCTATCTAGTCCTTCTGGAACGGAATCCCGAACTGCTCGAGCAAGGCGAAGCCTTCCTCATCACTGCGGGCCGTTGTGGAGATGGAGATGTTCATGCCCTGGACGAACTGGACCTTGTCCAGGTTGATCTCGGGAAAGACCAGCTGCTCGGTCAAGCCCATGGAATAGTTGCCACGGCCGTCCAACTTCTTGGGCAGCCCGCGGAAGTCCCTGAGCCTCGGCACGACAACCGTGATGAGACGATCCAGGAACTCATACATCCGATTGCCGCGCAGCGTGACCATCGCACCGATCGGATAGCCCTGGCGGAGGTGGAACTGACTGATTGACTTGCGAGCCAATGTCACCACCGCCTTCTGTCCGGTAATTGTTGCCAGATCGGCGACTGCCGCTTCGATACGGGCCTTGGACTCGACTGCCTTCCCGATCCCCATGTTCACGGTGATCTTCTGGATCCCGGGAATCTCGTGGTCGTTCTTGTAGCCGAAGCGCTCCTGGAGAGCCGGTCGGATCTGCTTCGTGTAGTTGTCTTTTAGGCGAGCCATCGCTTCGATACCCGTTGCTTGAATCTGATTATTGGAAAACCGTGCCACAAGTTCCGACACGGACCTTCTTGCCGTCCCTGACCTCGTAGCGGACGCGAACGCCCTTCTTCGCCTTTTCGCTGTGGAGCATCAAGTTGCTTGCATCCACGGGGAACTCTTTCTTGTTCACACCACCCTGGGGGTTCTCCTGCGTCTTGCGCATATGCTTGGTGCGAACGTTGACGCCCTGCACGAGAACACGACCCGTCTTGTCGTCGACCTTGAGGACCTCGCCGCTCTTGCCCTTGTCGGCACCAGAAACGACGATCACCTTGTCGCCACGCTTCAAGCGCAGGCGCCGGCGGCTCTCAGCCGATTTGTAGATCTTCTTTTTGCCGCGCATGTCACACGACCTCCTGAGCAAGAGAGACGATCTTCATGAAGTTCTTCTCGCGAAGCTCGCGAGCGACTGCACCAAAGATGCGGGTCCCTCTGGGGTTTCCGTCTTTATCGATGAGCACCATGGCGTTCCGGTCGAAACGCACATAGCTACCGTCCTTGCGACGGACTTCCTTGGCCGTGCGGACGATTACGCCACGCACGACCGTGCCCGCCTTGACCTCGCCCGTGGGCAAGGCCTTCTTCATAGTGGCAACGATGATGTCCCCCACCGAAGCGTAGCGACGACGACTGCCACCGAGCACCTTGATGCACATGGCTTCCTTGGCGCCCGTGTTGTCCGCCACGTCGATCATGGTCTGGAGCTGGATCATGAGATCAAATCTCCTCGTGCTTGACGACCCTTACGAGGCGCCAGCGCTTGGTCTTGGAAATCGGGCGTGTGGACATGATCTCGACCAGGTCCCCCTGCGCAGCTTCGCTCTTTTCGTCGTGGACGTGATAGCGGGTCTTGTGCGTGACGAACTTTTCGTACTTGGGGTGTCGCGTCTTCGTGATGACATCGACGACGATGGTCTTGTTCATCTTGGTCGACGCGACCACTCCGGTCTCGAGCTTGCGCCGATTGCGATCGGCCTGATTGGTTTCAGTGGCACTCATGACTGCTTGCCCTCCTCATTCGATGCTCCAGAGGCGACGGCCCCAGAAGTAGCTGCTCCGGTGGCACTGGCAGCAGTGTCTGCCGCATCCGCTTCGTCCCGCTGGTTCAGGACGGTCAGGATGCGGGCAATCTTCTTCTTGAGGTTCGCGATATCGGACGGACGTCCGCCCTCGGACTCCATATGGAGGCGGGAGTGGAAGAGGTCCTTGCGAGCCGTGGTGAGGTCGTAGAGGAGTTCGCGCGTATCCTTGCCGCGCATTTCCTCGATGTCTTGGGGATTCCGCATTAGACATGCCTCCTGCGCACGAGCCGTGTCTTCACTGGCATCTTGTGGGCGACACGGTTGAAGGTCAGCTTGGCGACTTCTTCGGTCACGCCACCGAGTTCGAACAACACGGTGCCCGGCTTGACGACGGCTGCCCAGAAGTCGACATCACCCTTGCCCTTGCCCATGCGGGTTTCGGCAGGTGTTCCAGAAACCGGCTTATGGGGGAAGATGCGGATGTAGACCTTGGAGCCAGGAGCGTTCCGCGTGCATGCGACACGACCAGCCTCGATGGTCTTGGAGGAGATCCAACCCGGTTCCAGGGACTGTAGACCGAACTCGCCGTAAGCGACGGTGTCCCCCTTGGTTGCTCTGCCACGGACCTTTCCGCGCATGACCTTTCTGTGCTTGACCCGTTTGGGCATCAAAGCCATTTCTGCCTCCTGTCCCCCGTCTTTGCGGGCGACGCCTCATTCACTGGTTGTGAGAGTGATTCTCGTTGTTTCGTTGGGGCTGCCCACGAGGAGCAGCGGATGCTTGGTTCGGATGTCCTATTCGCTCGCCGGAGCGGACGAATCGCCACCTTCTCCCTTGTTTGTATCTGTTGCCTCAGGTGCGGGATGGGGCGCTGCCGGTGTCGACGGCCCCTGCGGAGCGCCTCCATCTTGCCTGCCACCCGGTCCTCCAGCGCCACCAGGACCACCAGGACGGGGACGACGACGTTGGGGACGCTGACGCCCGCCTGCCATGCGACCGGCACCCATCGCGGGTTGGATCTGGCGGATCGGCTTGAGTCCCAGGGTGCGTTCCCCCGGCTCCAGCTCACCACGGAAGATCCAGACCTGGATGCCGACGGTGCCTGCGGTCGTGCGTGCAATGGCAGTTCCGTAATCCAACTGCGCACGAAGCGTGGTCAGGGGGACACGTCCATCCTTCTGCACCTCGACACGGGCCATCTCGGCACCATTGAGTCGACCCGCCAGACGGATCTTGATGCCCTTGGCGCCAGCCGCCATGGAGGACTCGATCGTCTTCTTGAGGGTCCGACGGAAGTTGGCACGCTTGACGAGCTGCTCGGAAATGGACTCCGCCACCAGGGTGGCTTCAAGCTCGGGCCTGTGGATCTCCTGGATCTTGAGGCGACACTTGCGTCCGGTGAGCTTCTCGAGCGACTCGCGAAGCAAGTCCACCTCAGCTCCCTTCTTGCCGATCAGGCGACCGGGACGAGCCGTGTGGATCACGACCGTGATGGCCTTGCCCTCACGCTCGATCTCCACCTTGGGGATCGCGGCGTAGTAGCAGTTCTTCTTGATGTACTTCCGGATCTTCTGATCCTCGATCAGGAAGGTCGCGAAGTTGCGTTTGTTCGCGTACCACCGTGAGCGCCAAGGCTCAGTGATGGCAATGCGGAATCCGATGGGATGTGTTTTTTGACCCATAGTATCTCTCCTACGTCAGGACGGGGCTTAGCCCTCTTCTCCCACGTGAATCACCAGGTGACAGGTTCTCTTGCGGAAGGGCATAGCCCGCCCCTGCGGGCCCGGACGCCAACGAAGACGCCCTTGGAGCAGTGGCCCATCGTCGACGTAGCATTTGTCGATGTTGAGCCTGTTGAGGTTGACGTCTGGATCCTGGCTCGCGTTGGCGATCGCCGACTTGAGCACCTTCTTGATGAAGAAGGCGGCCCGGCGAGGCGACGACTCGAGGAGGTGGATGGCGTCGTTGACGTTCATCCCCCGGATCTGATCCATCATGTAACGCCCCTTGCGGGCCGTCATGCGCGCGTGGCGATGGCTTGCTGTGAAGTTCTTCATCGGAGCACTAATCCTTCTTCTTGTGCCCACGGAAGGTCCTCGTCGGAGCGAACTCGCCCAGACGATGCCCCACCATCTCTTCGGTCACGTAGACCTTGATGAAGTGGCGGCCATTGTGGACCTCGAAGGTATGTCCGATGAAGTCGGGCGAGATCATGGAAGATCGTGCCCAGGTCTTGATCGGAGCCTTCGTACTTTGGGAATTCGCCTTCTCCACCTTCTTGAGGAGTTTAGCGGAGATGAACGGGCCTTTCTTGATACTGCGGCTCATGCTTCAGTTCGCTCCTAGCGCTTCTTGCGTCCGCGAATGATGAACTTGGTGCTCGCCTTGTGCTTGCGTCGGGTCCTACCACCCTTGGCCAGCTTTCCGGTCGGCGAGCATGGATGGCGACCACCACCTGAACGACCTTCACCACCACCCATGGGGTGAGCGACGGGGTTCATGGAGGTGCCACGGTTGTGGGGGCGGCGGCCCTTGTGGCGCATGCGCCCGGCCTTGCCCCAACGAACGTTTTGATGATCGAGATTGCCGACCTGACCGATGGTCGCGCGGCATTCCACGTGGATCCGACGCAACTCACCACTGCGGAGCAGGACGACCGCGTAGTCACCCTCGCGTGCCATGAGCTGGCAGGAGGCGCCAGCGGAACGGGCCAGTTGGGCGCCGCGTCCCGGTTGCAACTCGATCGCGTGGATTGCAAGACCCAAGGGGATGTCCTTGAGTTTCTTGCAGTTGCCCGACTTCGGTTCGGCATCCGGGCCGGAGAGGAGCATCTCCCCCACTTCCAGACCCTTGGGGGCCAGGATGTAGGTTTTCACTCCGTCCGTGTAGTGGAGCAGGGCAATGTTGGCGGTGCGGTTGGGGTCGTACTCGATGGAGTGGACCTTGGCCGGGATCCCGTCCCGCTGCCTCTTGAAGTCGATGATCCTGTAGAGCTTCCGGTGTCCGCCGCCACGGAAACGCGAGGTGATGCGGCCGCGGTTGTTGCGGCCACCCGTTCTCGAGATTCGCTTGACGAGCGTCTTTTCCGGCTTGGTCTTCGTGATCTCGGCGAAGTCGTTGACCGAGGAGTTCCTGCGGCCATTCGAAGTCGGCTTGTAGACCTTGATACCCATGATCGATTTCCGATTCCTGGACTAACGTCGGGTTGGATGCCCGTCGCGGCACGAACCCGCAGAAGCGAGCCCGATGGTTGTTTCCTGATGTGAGACGCAACTGACGTTGATCGCCCTGGCTTGCCGCCCCGGTCCTCAGCGAGGGTCCGGTGCACGGGGCCAAGGGGGTTGATCAGGCCAGCTGGATAGCCTCTCCCTCTTTGAGTGTGACGAGTGCCTTCTTCCAATCGGAAGTGCGGCCGTAGCTGGCGCCCACGCGCTTGAGCTTTCCCATGACGTTCATCGTACGGACCTTCTTGACCTTGACGCTGAAGATCGATTCCACCGCCTGGCGGATCTCGATCTTGTTGGCGCCCGAGTGGACTTCGAAGGCGTACGTGTTGGTGCGTTCCTGCTGACGGCTACCTTTCTCGGTGAAGAGCGGACGCCGAATGATGTCGTAGTGGATCGATGAATCAGCCATCGTTCTCCTC
>JAJRTL010000345.1 GCA_024278315.1 Planctomycetota bacterium
AGCGACGTGATCCTGTTCGGGGATCAGGAGCATGGGCTGCTCTACAAGATGTTCTTCGGGGACACCGCCGATGCCGTCCTGGATCGAGCCCCCTGCCCGGTGCTGGTCGTGAAGAGCGAACGCTAGGGTGAGGGCCTTGGTGTCTTCTGTCAGCGGGTCTTCTGTCAGCGGGTCTTCGGGCGGCGGGTCTTCCACTTTCGGGTCGACTGTCTGGGGGGCTTCTGTTCGCAGGGCGGGGATTCTCGCGGGCCTGCTGCTCTCGCTGGCATCCTGTGCCTCCGGGACCAAGGTGGATGGGCCCGAGCCACAGCAATACATACCCAGGGGACAGGGAATCCTGATCCAGCCTCTGACCTGGTCGAGGCTGAGCACCTCCGAGCGCCGGGACGAGGGGGTCGCGACCTTCGATCTGGCCTTCGAGGGCCAGGATGACGACATCCTGCGCTTCGTGAATCGCAACGACTACGACTTCGATTCGATCTGGCGGGCCTACATCGTCTGGCAGCCGCTGAGCTGGGTCAATGACGGAACCGGGAGCTACGGCAAGAGCACGACCGGGGATGTGAGGATGGGACTCAACGGCCGTCTCTTCGAGAGTGTCCTTCCCATGGGGGATGGGCAAGCGCTCGACCTCGAGGGGGGGATCGAGGCCTTTGCGATCTGGCCGACTGGGCAGCCCAAGCCTCCTCGCTGGGCGGGGGTGGTGGACTCCAACGAGGGATATTTCCTGCTTGGCAACCTTCGGGGCGGAAACCACATGCAGAGCCTGGCCCTCAACCTGGGCGCCGGTGCCCAGCAACAGCCGGGCAGTGTGGGGTACACCGCTCGCTACCTCATGGGGGCCGCATACAACCGTGGTTTCGCCTTCGGCCCGCATGAGAATGGCGGGAGCGGCCTGCGCTTGGGAGCAGAAACTTTCTGGACGCTGGCCCCTGCCGAGAACCAGAATTTCGGTGAGCTCTCCCTTCTACTGGGTTTCTGGGTCGATACAGCGGAGATCACCCTGGGCTATCGTGCTGGGTTGACTTCGGAGAGCCCCGATTGGGTTCTTTTCATCAATGTCGGCACGCGCCTTTTCGACACGCTGTTCTAAGATCACCCTTCAAGGATGCACATGAGATCGCTATCCTGTTTGGCCTTTATTGGTGCCTGACATCCCAGTGATTTCGCGGCATCCATGAAGACTATTGGCTTCTGAGCCATTCCCACAGGTGTCCAGGTGGACACCGGGAGATCCCTCTCCTGGGTCGGGAAGTGGTAGTGGAGCCTTTTACACATCAAGACCTGATCTCCGATGACAAGCGTCGAAAGCCCTGGCAGCCAGGGGCTCAAAAAGGAAGTCGAGGTCCTCGACGAAGCGATCATTCGCTTTGCCGGAGACTCTGGTGACGGCATGCAGCTCACCGGGACCCAATTCACCAACACGGCAGCTCTGCTCGGCAACGACCTGGCGACCTTCCCGGACTACCCGGCAGAGATACGGGCTCCGATCGGGACGCTCGCGGGAGTCTCGGCCTTCCAGATCCGCTTCAGCAACTTCGACATCCACACACCGGGACATCGCCCCGACGTGCTGGTGGCGATGAACCCTGCCTCGCTCGCGGTCCACATCGACGATCTCAAGGTCGGCGGTGTGCTGCTGGTCAACACGGCAGTGTTCCGCAAGCGCGAGATCCAGATGGCTGGCTTCGAGAAGAATCCTCTCGAAGACGAGGCCTTTCTGGGCCACTACCGTGTGATCCAGGTGGACTTGAACCAGCTCACCAAGGAGACGCTCAAGGACAGCCCGCTCGACAGCCGCTCGCAGATGCGTTGCAAGAACATGGCTGCGCTGGGCATCCTGTTCTGGCTCTACAACCGGGACATGGAGAGCACCTTCGACGAGATCAACACCAAGTTCGGCAAGAAGCCCGACGTGGCTGAGGCCAACATCAAGGTGATCAAGGCTGGCTACAACTACGGCGAGACCGCCGAGCTGCTCCAGCACACCTACAAGGTCGAGAAGGCGGATCTGCCCAAGGGCACCTACCGCAACATCAGTGGCAACAATGCTACGGCCTACGGATGCGTGGTGGCCAGCAAGCTGGCTGGCGTCTCCCTCTTCCTGGGCTCCTATCCGATCACGCCGGCCAGTGACATCCTGCATACCCTCTCGGGCATGAAGCAGGACGACGTCATCACCTTCCAGGCCGAGGATGAGATCGCAGGCATCTGCTCGGCGATCGGTGCGTCCTTCGCGGGGCGCCTCGCCATGACGACCACGTCCGGCCCGGGTGTCGCCCTGAAGAGCGAGGCCATCGGCCTGGCGGTCATGACCGAGTTGCCGCTCGTCATCGTCAACGTCCAGCGCGGCGGCCCTTCGACCGGACTTCCGACCAAGACCGAGCAGGCCGACCTGTTCCAGGCTCTCTACGGACGCAACGGCGAGTGCCCGATGCCGGTCTTGGCCGCTGCCACGCCGTCGGATTGCTTCGACATGGCCATCGAGGCCTTCCGCATCGCGACCAAATACATGATTCCGGTCATGCTGCTGACCGACGGCTATCTCGGCAATGGTTCGGAGCCCTGGCTCCTTCCCAATGTAGAGGACCTGCCCGAGATCAAGGTGGAGTTCCGCACAGACCCCGAGGGCTTCCTGCCCTACGCGCACGACGAGAAGACGCTGGCGCGTCCCTGGGTCAAGCCGGGCACGCCTGGCCTCGAACACCGGATCGGCGGCCTGGAGAAGGCTGACGGAACCGGCAACGTCGAGTATTCGCCTGATAACCACTTCCACATGACCAAGCTCCGTCAGGCGCGCGTCGACATCATCGCTGATGACATCGCCGAGCCCGCGTTCATGGGAGACAGGGATGGCGGCGATCTGCTCGTCGTGGGCTGGGGCTCGACCTATGGCGCGATCTGCGGCGGGGTCAACCTGGCACGCAAGGAGGGCCTCAAGGTCTCCCAGTTGCACCTGCGTCACCTCAATCCTCTGCACAAGTCGCTCGCGGGGACCTTCTCCAAGTTCAAGCAGATCCTCATTCCCGAGATGAACATGGGGCAGCTCTACACGGTTCTCCGAAGCGAGATGCCGGCCATGAACATGGTCAAGATGAGCAAGGTCATGGGTAGACCTTTCTACAACGACGAGATTCACGCCAAGATCCAGGAGATGATCGGATGACCACTACAACCAAGCCCGATCCCGAACAGAAGCTCAAGGCCAAGGACTACGCCAGTGACCAGGAGGTCAAGTGGTGTCCCGGCTGTGGCGACTACGGAATCTTGAAGTCCGTCCAGAAGGCTTTCGCCGACATGGGCATCCCCAAGCACGAGGTCGCCGTGATCTCGGGGATCGGCTGTTCGAGCCGTTTCCCCTACTACATGGACACCTACGGCTTTCACTCCATCCATGGTCGGGCACCGGCCGTGGCCAGCGGAGTCAAGCTCGCCAACCCCAAGCTCTCGGTCTGGGTGGCGACTGGTGATGGTGATGCCCTGTCCATCGGTGGCAACCACTTCATCCACATGATCCGTCGCAACGTGGGTCTCAAGGTCCTGCTCTTCAACAACCGTATCTACGGTCTGACCAAGGGGCAGTACTCACCGACCTCGGAGCAGGGCAAGGTGACGCGTTCGACGCCTGACGGCTCGGTCGATACGCCCTTCAAGCCCCTGGCGCTGGCACTCGGCTCGCAGGCCACTTTTGTGGCGCGTGGATTCGACATCATGAGTCCGCATCTGCAGACCATCATCCGCGAAGCCCAGGCCCACGAGGGCACGGCCTTCATCGAGGTCTATCAGAACTGCAACATCTTCAACGACCACGCCTATGACAGCATCGTCGAAAAGAAGATTCGCGACGACATGCTGGTTCACGTCGAGCACGGCAAGCCCCTGCTCTATGGCAAGGACCTGGACAAGGGTCTCATCTGGACCTGCAACACGCTCACCGCGGTCAAGATCGGGGACTTCGACGAGGATCTCGGCAGGGAAGTCACCCTCGAGGACATCGTCGTCTGGGACGCCAAGGATCCCAACCCGACCCTGGCCTTCGGTCTGACCCAGCTGCGTGAAGGCATCGACCCGACGCCGATCGGTGTCCTCCGTGCCATTGAGGGCCCCAAGTCCTACGACACCATGGTCCACGAGCAGCTCGCCCAGGTGCAGGCCAAGAAGCCGGCGCGGAGCATCGAAGAGCTTCTCCACTCGGGCAAGACCTGGCAGGTCTGAGCCGAGGTCGGGAACTCGGCTACTCGAAGTCGCGCAACTGCTGCTTCAGGTAGTCGAGGTCGTCTGCGAACTGCGCGAGCGCGAGCTTGTCCGCCTCGGGCAGGTCCAGGAATCCGCAAGTCACCGTGATGGCGGGTTTGCCCTCACTGGTTTCGCAGGCCTCGATCCCCTCGATCTGCGAGAGGACTTCGAAGAAGCCCTTCTTGCAGAGCTTGACCTGGAACTTGACCTTCATCTCCGCGCCATTGGGGATCATCGCCCGAAGCTCGTCCAGGTTCTCCTCGGCTCCGATGTTGCCGGTCCAACGGAAGCGGATGCCCTTGTGGTCAACCGAGAGCACGCTCCCGACACCCACTCCCCGATTCAGCTTGGAAGCCAGGTCGGTATCGGTGGGGGAGAAGAGCACCTGGCTCTCGCCGATGACCGTGGCGAGTCCCTGCTCCTTCATCTGCGTGAAGAGGTATTCCTTGGCTTCGTCGCCGTTCGTGAACATCGGGATGATGCGATCCACGCCGACCTTGGTCAGGACGTCCTTGGCGATGAGGCTGGGCTCGGCGATGCAGAGGTCTCCGCCCTCGGCCTTGAAGCGCTTGAAGGCTTTGATCATCGAACCGAGTGCCGTCGAGTTCAGGAACTTGACCAGACGCAGGTTGAGCACGAGGTAGATCGTTCCGCTCTGGATGAGGCTGTCGACTTCCTCGATGAGCTTGGGAGCGTAGAAGGAGTCGAACTCACCACGGAATCTGAGTTCGGCGTGGTGTTCGTAGAGGAGTTTGTCGATCTTCATGGATTCTGGCTTCCTCGGCCCTTGCGTCGGTGAATGGGGATGGGAAAGGTAGTGCTTGGAGCCCCTCCGGTAAAGTAGAGGGCTCGTGAATCCCCAGTGTAGGTCCATAGATCCCCCGTGTTTTCCCGATTTCGCCGCAAAGGTGCTTCGTCCACAGAGGCGCCCCCCGTCCATCCGGCCAACCGGTCCACGGCCTTCATCACCGGAGATCCTGCTGCTGACCGGCGCAGTCTCCAGGTGCTGCTGGCCACCCTGGCAGAAGTGGCTTCCCAGCCGGACTTCGAGAGCCTTCTGGTCCACCTGGTCGACAAGTCGCTCGAGGTGACCCAGAGCGAGAGGGGCATCCTGCTACTGGAGGAAGCCGGATCCGAGGGGAGCCAGCGAGTCCGGGTCAAGGCCGCCCGCGGCCCAGGAGGGGTCGATCTTCCTCGGGATCTGCACTACAGCACCTCGGTCGTGCAGAAGGTGGTCCAGACCGGCGAGCCGGTGGCCAGCGTGGTGCACTCCTCCAAAGAGGCCCTGGATCTCGGCAAATCTGCCTACGATCTGAGGCTCCGCGCCGTGATGTGCGTCCCCCTGACCTTCCACGGACGCTGTCTGGGGGCCGTCTACGTGGATTCGCAGGCCCAGCGCAAGGAGTTCACGATCCGGGATCTGACCTTCTTCGCGGCCCTGGCGCAGCAGCTCTCCATCGCGCTCGAGAACGCGCGGCTGCACGCACAGGCCTTGGAGGGCGCAAGGATCGGTCATGAGATGGAGATCGCCCGGAGCATCCAGGCCCAACTCATGACCGAGATCCACGACCTGCCGGAAGGCTTGGACGTGCAGCGTTGGTATGAGCCCTGTGAGCTCGCCAGCGGCGATGCCTATGACGTGTTCAAGGACGACCAGGGCCAGTTGCACCTCATGATCGGCGATGCCACGGGGCACGGCATGGGCCCGGCCCTGTTGGCTCACTCGGTCCAGGCGGCGCTCCGGTCCTACCTCGAGGTCCTGGATGATCCTCGCGAAGTCGTTCGCCGCATGAATGAGCGACTCGAGGAGAACATGGATGCAGGGACATTCATGTCCCTCTTCCTCGCCACGGTGGAGCAGGCCCCGCCGCAGGAAGGGGCGGGCCGCCAGTTCGATCTCTCCTACGTCAACGCGGGCCATGGCTGTGCCTATCTCGTCCACGCTGAGGGCGTCAAGGTCCTCGACAACACGGGTCCTGCCCTCGGGATGATGGGTGGGGTGCCGTACGATCTTGGCCCCCGCGAGATCCTGGGGCCCGGAGATCTCCTGGTGCTCATGAGCGATGGTGTCGTCGAGGCCCGCAACGTGTCTCGGGACATGCTGGGTGAAGGGGCTCTGTTCGAGCTTCTGGCGGCAAGCCATGGCCAGGGCTGTCAGGCCGTCCTCGATGGGATCCGGGCGCGCCTAGAGGACCACCTGGGCGAAGAAGCCCTGGATGACGATGTGATGATTCTCGTGCTCTCCGTTCAAGAGAGCTGAACCCTACCACTGCCTGAACCGTGACCGACCATCCCTCCAACGATCTCCTGATCCAGCGCATCTGCCTCGAGCTTGACGGGCCTACTCTGGACATTCGTGTCCGTGACGGCCGGATTGCCGAGATCTCCCCTGGACTCGATCGCCACGGCGAAGAGTCTCTCTTGGATGGACAGGGGCAATGGCTCGTGCCGGGGGCCATCGACAACCATGTGCATTTCCGGGATCCCGGACTCAACTACAAGGAAGACTACGGGAGTGGTTCGCGAGGCGCCTTGCGCGGTGGCGTGACGACCGTCCTCGAGGTCCAGAACAACGACCCGCTGCTCCTCGATGCCAATCGTTGCCGCGAGAAGATCGCCGAGGTTGGCTCCCGATCCCTCGTGAACTTCGGTATCTACCCCAACCTCCTCGAGCAGACCCTGCCTACACTGCAGGAGATGGCCCCCTTCGCCTCCGCTTTCAAGCT
>JAJRTL010000346.1 GCA_024278315.1 Planctomycetota bacterium
GACGACCCTCTTGGGTCGCCTCATATCTCGCGCAGCCGTCCTGAACTCGAAATGCGCTCGTCAGACCGCAAGAACGAGCTCGGCTGCGCCGATCTCGCATTTGCTCACAACGATCTCATGAATCGTCCGGGTGATTGCGCGGCTCCTCACTCTGTCCGCTTGCTGGGCCATGCGGTAGAACGGTGCCATGCCAGCCCGAACGAGAACCCAAGGCAAGATCAGCAAGCCCCGGCGGACCCAGGCCTACCTGAAACGCGTGGAGCGGATCCTGACAGAGCTCCATCGCCTCTATCCCGAGGTCGATTGTGCGCTGACCCATCGCAATCCCTATGAGCTCCTGACCGCCACGATCCTGTCCGCCCAGTGCACCGACGAGACCGTCAACAAGGTCACGCCGGCACTCTTCGCCGAGTATCCAGAGCCAGCTCTGCTGGCGCGCGCCAGCCAGGCCAGCGTCGAGAAGCTGATCTACTCCACAGGCTTCTATCGCAACAAGGCCAAGAACATCCGGGGCATGGCCAAGAGGCTGGTCGAGGAGTATGGCGGAGAGGTCCCCGCCACGATGGCCGAGCTCCTGACCCTGCCGGGTGTCGCGCGCAAGACGGCCAATGTGCTGCTTGGAACTGCCTATGGGCGCCCCGAGGGCATCGTCGTGGACACCCATGTCGGCAGAATCTCTTTGCGTCTGGACATGACTCGGCAGAAGGATCCGGTCAAGATAGAGACAGAACTTTGCGAACTTGTGTCCCAAGAGGATTGGATCTGGTTCTCCCACGCCTTGATCTGGCATGGGAGGGGTGTCTGTGACGCCCGCCGACCGCGCTGCGCAGAATGCACGCTTCAAGCGCTGTGTCCTGGCAAGAGCTGAGCCTGTTGGGGATCCAACTGATAGGAGCAATCGCCCATGACTTCTAGACAATCCATGAGAGGCCTCCTGGCGGTGGCACTCCTGCTCTTCCTCTCCTTGGCCTGCAAGCAGCCCAAGGGGCGCGAATGGGACAATGCCTACCCGGATGAGTCCGGAACCCTCGATGTCGACGGCCCGCCTCGCGTGCGGGCGGATGAGAGGTGGCTGGATCGCAGGACGACGCCCGATCCCCTGGACCAGAAGAAGGCCCAGGAAAAGGACAAGAAGAAGGACGCCGAAGGAACGAAGACAGACGATCCGACCCACAAGGATGGGCACTGAGATCGTGGCGCACCGTCGCATGCTCATCGAGGATTTCGATCTCATGATCGAAGCGCGCCGCAGCTATCTGGCGGTTTTGGATGGGCGGGTCCAGAAGGGGGAGACCCTGTCCGAGGAGCAAGCCAGGGATCAGGGTGCGCTCGTGGCGGACAAACGCTTGGAGGAGCCACTCTTCATGGAGTGGGAGCTTCGCGGTGTCGTGGACGATGCGTTGGGCCGGGCCCTGGCGCAGCTCTACGAGCGGGTGCCCGAGCAGGCTTCGCTGAAGGCTGTGCCTGAAGAGCATCTGGCGGCCTATATCGAGGGCAAGCGCGAGGCGATCGGGCGGTGCCGTGCTCGTCTCGCGGGCGAGCTCGGAGACTGACACTCGATGGAGAATCTATTCTTCGGGCTCTTTGCCTTGTTGCTGGGCCCGAGCATCGTCGCCTTGGCGCAGCGCGTGCGGGGTGCAGGGGCCTTCATCGATGCCTTCGTCCTGCTGGTCATCGTGGGGCTGGTTTCGCTGCACATCCTTCCCCACGCCATCGAAACCGTGGGCTGGCCAGGTCTCTTGCTCGCGATCGCGGGATTCTTCGCTCCTCTCTGGGGCGAGCGTCGGCTGCATGGTCACGAAGGCGAGGTTCGTCTCGCCGTTGTCATCCTCGCGCTGCTCGGGCTCTTCTTGCACGCGGCGGCTGACGGCCTCGGACTGAGCGTCGGATCCGAGCATGCTCAGGAGCATGCCGAGGGGCTCGAGGGCCAGGTGCAAGGGGGCATCCTGGCCTGGGCGGTGATCCTGCATCGCATTCCGGTCGGCATCTCGATCTGGTGGATCATCCCGCGCACCCTCGGCGTGAAGGTCGCCCTGTGGACCTTGGTCGTGACTGGGCTGGGGACCGTGCTCGGGTTCTTCTTCGGCGAAGATCTTCTCACGCGTGGTTCGGGGATCGCCTTGGCGGGTTTCGAGTCGTTCCTTGCGGGATCGCTGCTCCATGTCGTGCTCCATGCCCATGTGCCGGCGGTGCCGGATGCCAAGCGCCCGAGATGGCACGTGGCCTCCCTCCTGGGTGCCAGCGCGGCGGTGAGCCTCGTGGGCTACCTGGCCCTCCACGAAGGGCTGCTCGCTGCGCCCGCCACCGGCGACGGCCCCGCCGAGGTCTTCGTCGCGCTCGCGCTGGAGAGCGCGCCTGCGCTGCTCGCGGCCTACCTTCTGGTGGGCTTGAGCCAGGCCTTTCTTCCTCGCAACTGGATGCGGGGCATGACCAAGGGCTCCTCCGCGGCGCAAGCGCTCAAGGGCGTGCTCATCGGGCTGCCGCTGCCGGTCTGTTCCTGCGGCATCGTCCCCCTCTACCGTCAGTTGATCCGCTCGGGTGCCTCCCTGGCGGCAGCGACCGCTTTCCTCATCGCCACTCCCGAACTGGAGATCGCCGCGGTCCTCCTGACGGTCCAGCTCATCGGACCCGAGTTCGCCTTGGCGCGAGTCTTGGCGGCGGCCTGCCTCGCGCTTCTGGTGGGCATCCTCATGGCACGCTTCGCGGGTCCGCAGGGGCAGGCCTCCAGCGAACAGGCCACGTGGGAGGAAACCGCAGAACTCCCCAAGGCCTGGGCCGCCCGGCTTCGCACGATCTGGAACGAGGGCTTCGTGGAGATGGTCCAGCACACAGCGGCCTGGATTCTCGTCGGGCTTGGGGTCTCCGCGCTGCTCGTGCCCTACCTGGATCCGGATTTCATGGCCGGGCTTCCGGTCGGGCTCGACGTCCCGATCGCGGCCCTGCTGGGTCTTCCCCTCTACGTCTGCGCCTCCGGATCGACGCCCCTGGCGGCCGTGTTGCTGGTCCAAGGCCTCTCGCCGGGAGCCACCCTGGCCTTCCTCCTCACGGGGCCCGCCACGAACCTCTCCACCTTCGGCGTCCTGAGCCGCCTCCATGGCCGTCGCCTGGCCCTGCTCTTCGCGATCCTGGTCCTGGTCATGGCCTGCGGCCTGGGTTGGTCGGTCAACGCCTTCCTGCCGAGCCTTCAGGTCCGTGGTCTGCCTTCTCTGCACGATGGTCACTATGGGCTCTTGCACTGGGGCAGCCTCACCCTGGTCACGAGCCTCTTCCTCCTGGCCCTCATCCGCATGGGCACCCGCGACTTCCTGGGCCAGCTCTTCACCGATCCCACCCACGAAGCCCACGATCACCACCATGATCACGACCATGGCCACGATCATGGTTCCCCGGGTAGCTGCTGCAGCTGAACCCACGCCTGACCCCGCCTCCGCCCCCCCCCCGAGTACATGGGGTCAGACCCTTTTTCTCCGGGTGAAACACCCGGAGAAAAAGGGTCTGACCCCATGTACTCGGGGGGGCATGGGAGGGCGAAAGGGGGATCAAATGGGGGGCAAGCGGGCCTTTCTGCGCTTTTGACTTGCGGGGCGGCGGGCCTACGATGCTCCCCCCCTTTTCATGCTCCTGGGCTGTCCACGGAGTGTGCTGGGGGCTGTCCGGCGGGGTTTCCCCGGGCTGCCACGAGTCCCGATGTCCAACTGGAGAGATCTGCCATGGGTCGTCCCGTGATCGTTTCTGCCTGTCGTTCCGCCATGGGTTCTTTTCAGGGAGGCCTGGCTCCGCTCTCGGCTCCCAAGCTCGGCGCTCTGGCCGTGGAAGAGGCGCTCACGCGCGCAGGCCTCGCCAAGGACCAGGTCGACGAAGTCATCATGGGCAACGTCCTCCAGGCCAACCTGGGGCAGAACCCCGCCCGCCAGGCGCTGATCGGCGCGGGCATCCCTCCCGAGGCGGGAGCCATGACGATCAACAAGGTCTGCGGCTCGGGGCTCAAGTCCGTGATGTTGGCGGCCCAGGCCATCAAGGCCGGTGACATCCAGGCGGCCGTGGCCGGCGGCATGGAGTCCATGAGCAACGCGCCCTACTACCTTCCCCAGGCGCGCGCGGGCCAGCGGCTCGGCAACGGCCAGCTGGTCGACGGCATGATCCAGGACGGGCTCTGGGACGTCTACAACGACTTCCACATGGGCATGACGGCCGAGCTGGTGGCCGACGAATACAAGGTCACCCGCGAAGAGCAGGATGCCTTCGCCGTCGAGTCGCATCGTCGGGCGGCAGCCGCTTGGGAAGCCGGACGCTTCAACGATGAAGTCTTCGCCATCGAAGTGCCCGGCCGCAAGGGCAAGGTCACGGTCGTGGATCGCGATGAGGGCGTGCGCCCCGAAGCGACCCTCGAGTCCATGGCCAAGCTGAGACCGGCCTTCAAGCGCGATGGCGGCTCGGTCACCGCGGCCAACGCCAGCAGCATCAACGATGGCGCTTCTGCGCTGGTCGTCATGGATGAGGACCGGGCCAAGGAGCTCGGACTTGCACCCATGGCCCGCATCCTCGGCTACGCCACCGGAGGCATGGCTCCAGAGTGGGTCATGATGGCCCCCGAGGTTGCCTTCCAGAAGGTCTGCAGCCTCCTCAAATGCAATCTGGGCGACTGGGATCTCATCGAACTCAACGAGGCCTTCTCGGTCGCAGCCGTGGCACTGACGCGCAAGATGGAGCTCGACCCGGCCAAGGTCAACGTCAACGGCGGTGCCGTGGCGATCGGCCATCAGATCGGCGCATCGGGTGCCCGCATCCTCACGACCCTCCTCTACGCTCTCAAGGACCGGGGGCTCTCCCGCGGTCTGGCCGGTCTCTGCCTCGGGGGCGGCAATGCCGTCGTCACCGCTGTCGAGATGTGCTGAGAGTGTCGTCAGAAACCAGAATCTTCAACCCAGCTCTTCAATCCAGAGAGACAAGGAAACAGCAATGTTGAACAAGGTCGCCATCGTCGGTGGAGGCACCATGGGCAATGGAATCGCCCAGGTCTTTGCCAGTGCAGGCAGCCAGGTCACCCTCATCGATATCAGCGATGAGGTGTTGACACGGGCCCAGGCCACGATCGGGAAGAATCTCGCTCGCATGGTCAAGAAGGAGAGGATCACCCAGGCACAGGCCGACGAGAGCCTGGCGCGTCTCGGCTGTTCGACCAGCCTGGATGCCGCCAGCGATGCGGATCTGGTGGTGGAGGCTGTCCCCGAGAAGTTCGATCTCAAGGCCAAGATCCTGGCAGATCTGGACAAGATCACCGGCCCCGACTGTATCCTCGCCACCAACACCTCCTCGATCTCGATCACCAGGCTGGCCAGCGTGACCGGCCGTTCGGACAAGGTGATCGGCATGCACTTCATGAATCCCGTCCCGGTCATGAAGCTGGTCGAGGTCATCAAGGGCCAGGACACGAGCGAGGCGACCACCCAGGCGGTGCTCGACGCCACGGCTGCGGTGGGCAAGATCCCCGTGCCGGCCGAGGACTACCCGGGCTTCATCAGCAACCGCGTGCTCATGCCCATGATCAACGAGGCCATCCAATGCCTCCTGGAGGGTGTGGCCACCCGCGAAGGGATCGACGAGATCATGAAACTGGGGATGGCCCATCCGATGGGACCACTTACCCTGGCGGACTTCATCGGGCTGGATGTATGTTTGGGGATCATGAATGTCCTCTACGAGGGCTTCGGGGATTCCAAGTATCGCGCCAGCCCCTTGCTCAAGCGCATGGTCGCTGCGGGCCACCTGGGCCGGAAGAGCGGTCGCGGTTTCTACGAGTACGAGAACTAGAAGGCGAAGGAAGGAACGATGGTCGATTTCACGCTCTCCGAGGAGCAGCAGCTGATCCGCGATACCGCTCGCGAGTTCGCCGACAAAGAACTGGCCCCCAACGCGGGGCGCTGGGACAAAGAACTCCATTTTCCGAGAGAGGCCATCGAGAAGGCGGCCGAACTGGGATTCATGGGGGTCACGATTCCTGAAGAATACGGCGGAAGCCAGCTCGGCAACGTGACGCTCTGCATGCTGCTGGAGGAGATCAACAGGGGCTGCGCCTCGACTGGAGTCACGGTCTCGGTGCACAACAGCCTCTTCTGTTCGCCCATCGTCAAGCACGGCACCGAGGACCAGAAGAAACGCTACCTGCCCAAGATGGCCACCGGCGAATGGCTCGGTGGCTACTGCCTCTCCGAGGCCGGAGCCGGATCCGATGCGGCCGGCCTGCGCTGCGCGGCCAGGAAGGACGGCGACGACTGGATCCTCGAAGGCACCAAGCTCTGGATCACGACCGGCAGCGAGGCGGATGTCTTCATCATCTTCGTGCGCACGGGCGAAGATCGGGTCGGTGGCATCTCAGCCTTCATCGTCGAGAAGACCATGAAGGGTTTTGGCGTCGGCAAGAAGGAGGAGAAGCTCGGCATCCGTGCTTCGCCCACGACCGAGATCCTGCTGGACAACGTGCGTGTGCCAGCAGCCAACATGCTGGGTGCCGAAGGTGGGGGCTTCAAACTCGCGCTGGACACCTTGGATGGAGGGCGGCTCGGCATCGCATCGCAGAGCCTCGGCATCGGCCGGGCCTGCCTCGAGGCCTCCATCCAATACGCCAACGAGCGCGAGCAGTTCGGGCGTCCCATCGGGCGCTTCCAGGCCATCCAGTGGAAGATCGCCGACATGGCCACGCATCTGGATGCCGCTCGCTTCCTGACCTGGCGCGCCGCCGATCTGCGCGACCGCAAGCTACCCTGCACCATGGAGGCCGCCCAGGCCAAGCTCATGGCGAGCCTCACCGCCAACAACGCGGCGCGCGAGGCGGTCCAGATCCACGGCGGAGCCGGCTACACGCGCGAGTTCCCGGTCGAGCGCTACATGCGTGATGCCCGGATCACCGAGATCTACGAAGGCGCGACCGATATCCAACGACTGGTCATCGCCCGCAACCTGCTGGGCTGATCCTCGATCCGGATGCCTGTCACGCACCACGACATCCTGGAGGGCTTCGCCGGCAAGGAGCGGCGCATGCTGAGCCGGGCCATCACGCTTGCCGAGCGTGAGGCTCCTGGTTTTCCAGGGCTGTACGATGCGCTCTACGCGCAGGTGGGGACGGCAGCCCGTCTCGGCGTCACCGGCCCTCCGGGAGCCGGCAAGTCGACGCTGCTCTCGGCCCTGATCCGCGAGTATCGCGCGCAGGACAAGGACGTCGCCGTCGTGGCGGTGGACCCGACCAGCCCCTTTACGGGCGGGGCCTTGCTTGGGGATCGCGTGCGCATGCAGGAGCATGTGTTGGACCCGCAGGTCTTCATCCGCTCCATGGCCACGCGTGGCGCGCTGGGTGGATTTGCGCGACGCACCCATGAGGTCGTGGACCTCGTGGATGCCTTCGGCTTCGACAGGATCCTGTTGGAGACTGTCGGTGTCGGACAAAGCGAGCACGACATCCTCTCCGAGGCCGATCTCGTCCTCGTCGTCCTGCATCCGGGAGCGGGTGACTCCATCCAAGCGCTCAAGGCAGGGCTCACCGAGCTGGCGGATCTCTTCGTGATCAACAAGGCGGATCAAAAGGGAGCCGATCGCCTGGAGACGGACCTCCGCGAGATGCTGGAGCTGCGCTTCCGGGATCATGGCAAGGACGTGCCGATCCTGCGCACCGTGGCGACGACCGGCGAGGGTGTCTCGGAGCTCCTGGGCAAGATCGAGAGCAAGCTCGCCGAGTTTGGCGCCCAGGGTGAGCTGACCCGGCGCCGACAGGATCGCAGGCAGGCCCAGGTCCGTCGCATCCTGGAGCAGCAACTGCACAACCAGCTCTTCGGGAGCGAGGCCCAGAGTGGCCGCATTCGCAAAGAGCAACTCGAAGACACGAGCCTCCCACCCTACACGCAGGCTACGAATCTGCTGAAGGAGCTATGGGGAGCCAAGGAGCATTCAGAATGAGTGAGCAAATCCGAGTGCTGGTGGCCAAGCCAGGCCTGGATGGGCATGACCGTGGAGCCAAGGTCGTGGCCGCCGTGCTGCGCGACCGCGGCATGGAGGTCATCTATACCGGCCTGCACCAGACGCCTGCGCAGATCGCCGAGGCGGCCCTGCAGGAGGATGTAGACGTCGTGGGGCTCTCCATCCATTCTGGCGCGCATATGAGTCTCTTCCCCGAGATCCAGCGCGAGCTGAAGGAAAGGGGCCTGGAGGACGTGCTCGTCGTGGGGGGCGGTATCATCCCCGAAGAGGATCAGAAGGAGCTCGAGAGCCTGGGCTTCGGGCGACTCTTCGGACCCGGGAGTCCGACCGCGGAGATCGCCGACTACATCGAGACCGAGATCGCCGCCAGGCGTGCAGGAGAGAAGACTTGAGTTCACAGCAGCCAGTACCCCAGCAGGCCTATCCGCCACGACTCCAAGGGCGAGGGATCTCGTTCTATCTAGCTTGGATCTTCGGGATCCTGCTCTTCGTCGTCGGGGGATTCTTCATCCTGTTGGTGCTCGGAATGGCGGTCATGGCGGCCGGTGGCGCGGCCGCGGGCATGGCGACCGAGACGGGATCCGTCAGCAAGTCCTACTACGGCGGTGAGCAGGGTGCACTCAAGCGCATTGCACTGATCCCGATCCGTGGAGCGATCGGCATGGGAGGCTCTGGGCCCTTCGCCAGCAAGGGGACCAGCCTTGCCACGATCCGACGCTATCTGGCCGAAGCCGCCGAGAGTGACCGCGTCGAGGGTGTGATCCTCTACGTCAACTCGCCCGGGGGAACGGTGACGGATTCGGACGCGATCCATGACCTCATCCAGCGATTCCGCCAGAGCACTGGCAAGCCGGTGAGCACCTACTTCCATGCCGTCGCAGCCTCGGGTGGTTACTACGTCGCCATGGCCAGCGAGCACATCACGGCCCAGCCGACTGGCCTGGTCGGCTCCATTGGGGTGATCCTCGGCACGATCAACTACAGCGAGGCCATGCAGAAGCTGGGCCTCAAGCGCGTCACGATCCTGAGTCCCCACACGCCCTTCAAGGACATCCTGTCGCCGGACCGCCCCATGCGGGAGGACGAGAGGGCCTACCTCACCGGCATGGTGGAGGAGATGTACCAGGGCTTCGTGGACATCGTGGACAGAGGACGACCCGGCCTGGATCGGGAGGCCGTGCTCGAGCTGGCCGACGGCAAGATCTACACGGCCCGCGACGCCAAGGACAAGGGGCTCGTGGATGCCCTGGGCAGCATCGAGGACGC
>JAJRTL010000347.1 GCA_024278315.1 Planctomycetota bacterium
ACTGGCCTCCGCGGCCACGTACTCCCTCTCCTGCCCCCTGGGATGGAGCCGCTGACAGACCACCGGAGACTTGGCACGCGGCCGGAGGCCGATGATCCGAAAGTCGTGCACCCCACAGGAGAAGCGCCGCCCCAGATCCGACGGCTGGAAGGCGAACTCCTGACCCCGATGGAGAAAGTCCTCTGCCTGCTTGTTCATGAGCACGCCGTCGTCGCGCCAGGTGGCCACTTCCAACTCGATCCGGGCGTTGGTCTGCGAATAGGTGATCTTGCGCTCAACCAGGCTGAGCCCCAGCTCCTCACCCACCCGATCCAGGGTCTCCACCAGGGCCTCCTGGATCCGCTTCATGACCTCTCTTCATCGAGTTCCCTCACCCGATCCCGAGGAGGCGACTGGAGCTCGGGAGGCTCCTGCCTCTCTCTGGAGATCGGCGCAGGAACAGCGCTCGAGGCAGGCATCCGGAGGGACCCGGCCAAACCCTGGGCTCCCGCCGTCTCTGGCCCCTTCGCCGCCAAGGCCCCACCGCACTTCTTGAACTTCTTCCCACTCCCACAGGGACAGGGTTGGTTTCTCCCGACACTCGACATCCGTTTCCCCTCGATCCTCTTGGGGCCTCTCCAGGCCCTCCATTCCAGCGGTTTCCAAGCTGCATAGAAGACCCGGCGAGGCCCTCCCTGTCCATGCTCCAGCCAGGCGCTTCCACCAAAACTCCGCCTTGGACCGCGCCAGAGCAGAGGGTCCCCGTCACGGTTCTGGATTTGGGGCATGCAAGGTCGGCGGAGCTGGTCGGCGGAGCTGGTCGGCGGAGTCCCACAGGTGCCCCACGAGATGCGGCGCCCGGTCCAGATCCTTTTGGTTCCAGATGCCCAGATCGTTCAACAGACCCATGGCCTCATCGCGGCGCCCGGTGGCATACCAGGGTCCCATGGGGGTCACGAGGTGGAACTGGCCCACAGAGCACACCTGAAGGATGAGGCCCATCCCGGGGCGACAGTGGGTCGTCAGGCCACCGTCATCGATATCGAGCCGCTCGCCGCTCATGAGGTCTTGAGCTTCGAAGGCCAGCGCAGACAGAGGGGCAATGTATTCCACGATCTGTACGCGACTCTGCATCCTGGCTTCGATGAGGGCGCGCTCGGCAGGCCGTGTCGACTCGGCCAGCATCGCCTCGAGGATGGTCGGGGAACTCTTCTGGGCGCGAAACCAGGTGACGTGCCAGCCCACGTAGCCAATCATGCATTCGGCCCGCATCCCTTCGGGCAGATCCTCCACGCTGCCCTCACCCAGATACCTCTTCCAGGCCTTTTGGTTGCCAAGCCCCGATCGGATGCATGCCCGTGTGATCCTCTCGGCCAGGGCTTGATCCGCAGCCTTCCACGCCTCGCGGGCATCGTCGGCAGGCAGAGCCTTGGGATCCACGTAATCCGGATGCGCCAAGAGGGTCTCGCGCTCCACAACCTCCTCGCTGGCCGCATGGATGAGATCCACGCTGATCTCCGGTCGTCGCAGATCTCCCGCAACCCGCACACGGCTCAAGACGCCCAGACTCCGCCGCCCCTCAAGCTTGCCCGCTGCACCGGCCTCGAGCAGACCCTGGATCACCGCCAAGAAGATCTCCCACTCCCCGCGGGTCGCAGCACGAGGATCCTTGGTCCCCTGGAAGACGCCAAAGACAGGTGCCAGACGACTCGGTGGATAGGAGGCGCGGTCCAGGACGCGGGAGAATTCGGGCTTCAAGCCCCTCATCCGGGTCATCATGAAAGAGAGGGAGCTACCGTTCGCACGCTGCAGCCAACGTTCCGTGGCACCGCCATCGATCGCATCGATCAGTTCCTCCCTCTGCTCGCGAGACTGCTCCCCCACCAGGATGTGAAGCGCAAACGTCGGCTGCCCCAGATCTGCCAGGACCGCGTAGACGAGTCCCTCCACCTGCTGCAACTCGAATGCCACGGCATCGATTCCCCGCAGAAGCTCCTGCTTCGAAACTTTTGACAGCTCCATGGCGGCATCGACGAGGGTCTTGGCGAGTGTCTTCGTGTTCATTCCCACAGCATCAGTCCTCGCTCCGGATCATCCTTCGCCCATCATGTCTCTCCCGACCTGGCAGGGCATTGTCTGTGAATGCCGGTAGACCTCAAGCCACTTCTCCTACCCACTTCTTCTGACCTATCGACTCGGTCCTTGAGCGCATTCTTCGTGCCGGTCATCTTGCACGCGGAAGGGCGCAGGATAGCGTCAGAAAGATGCAAGAGGTCTGCGTGAGCACCGAGGCGAGAAGATGACGCGAGAGTTCGGGATGCAACTCACTCCGTCGGGGCAGCTGTTGGGTACGGAAAGCGCAGAGGGCGGACCGGAGATCCAGGCAAGCTCCTGGCTCGAACGTGTGCGGGCGGGATTCGCGGAGAATGCAGAAGCGGGACTCTTTGCGATGGCGGCGACGCGGCCGAAGGGGACCGTGGAGGCTGGACTCGCCTACTGGCGGGAGTTCGCCTGCCTCTATCTGGGCGAGTTCTGCAAGAACCCCACGGCGCCACAAATGCCCGTCGATGGACTCGGGGGCCCATGGGCGAGCTGGCTCTGGTCGGTGCCTCCCATGCCTGGAGCCGAGTATCTCACGGCCGAGGTCCTGGAGAGGATCTGGCGGGATCTGCATGCTTGGGTCCAGGCACAGGTGGCAGAGCTTGGAGAAGGTTCGGAAGAGTGGTTGGCCAGGTTCGCACCCGACTGGCACCAGGTGGGGCGGGTCTGCTTCCATCTGGCGGAACGTAAGAGTGACGCCCGGCACCCCTTCGCTTTCTTGGCGACCTATGCACCCCGCATGGGCAAAAAGGGCCGAGTGCAATACCAAGCTCTCAGCAAGGCGCTCGCAGCGCAGGCGGACGCTACCGACAAGGCCGA
>JAJRTL010000348.1 GCA_024278315.1 Planctomycetota bacterium
CGGTACCAGTCCACCGTGTCCGCCAGGCCATCCTCGAAACGCACCTTGGGCTCGAATCCCAGCTCCTCCTGGATCTTGCTGCCATCGATGGCGTAACGTCGATCGTGTCCGGGCCGATCCTGGACGAAACGGATGAGCTCCTTGGACCGACCCGTGAGAGCCAGAAGTCCCTCCACGACCTGGAGGTTCTCGCGCTCGGAGTTGCCCCCGATGTTGTAGACACCGCCAGCCTTGCCCTTGGCCAGGACGGCACGAAGGGCGCGGCAGTGGTCCGAGACATGGATCCAGTCACGAACATTCTTGCCGTCCCCATAGACAGGCAGAGGCTTTTCCTCGAAGCAGTTGCTGATCATCAGAGGAATGAGCTTCTCGGGGAACTGAAAGGGACCATAGTTGTTGGAGCAACGCGTGATGACCGTGTCCATCCCATGGGTCTCGTAGGCCGCGCGCACGAGGAAATCGCTGCCGGCCTTGCTCGCCGAATAGGGTGAGTTGGGTTGGATTGGGGAGTCCTCGCTGAATGCGCCCTGTGCTCCCAAGGAACCATAGACCTCGTCGGTCGAGACGTGCAGGAAGCGGGCGACACCGCCATGGCGGGCCACGTCCAGGAGCACCTGCGTGCCCACGACGTTGGTTTCGACGAAGGCCTTGGCGTCGAGCACACTCCGATCCACATGGCTCTCTGCTGCCATGTGGACGACAGCATCTGGCTGATGCACCTCGAAAGCACGCTTGACCTCTTCGGCGTCCCTGATGTCAGCCTTCACGAACCCGAAGCGCGGGTCATCCTTCACGGAAGCGAGGTTCTCAAGGTTTCCGGCATAGGTGAGGGCATCGAGGACGACCACTTCATCCTGGCTCTCTGCAAGGACTTGATGGACGAAATTGGAGCCGATGAAACCGGCTCCTCCAGTAACGAGAATCTTGCTCATGATGATCAGGACCTGTGAGGATCCATGCTTGAAGACTGTCAATCCTTGAAGGCTATCCCCTCTTCGAGGGCAAGGTAGCGTTCGATTCCAGCTTGGACCGTGGGCAGGGGATGTCCCAGCACGGCCTCGAGTTTCTTGGTGTCCAGAACGGATGATGCGGGTCGCATCGCCGGCATGTTGAGGTCAGCGGATCCGATGCGATTAAGTTCCACATCCTGCAATCCGGTCTTCTCCAGGAGAACGGCCGCGAACTCGAACCAGCTCATCTCACCCCGGTTGGCAGCGTGGTAGACACCGGACTGCGCTTCGCCGACTTCTAGTTTCTCGACCAGTTCGAGACACATCGCGGCCAGATCCAACGTGAAGGTCGGGCTACCGCGCTGATCATCCACGACGACCAAAGCCCCCCCCTCACGAGCCTTGGCCAGAATGGCACGCGGGAAGTTCTTGCCACCGGGTCCGAAGACCCACTGCGTCCTCACGACCAGCATCTTCTCCAGTCCTGCCGCCGCGACCGCATCCTCTCCCAGAGACTTGCTGGCTCCGTAGACGGAGAGGGGTCGCCGGGTGTCCTCCTCGGCGTAAGGCTCTCCCTTCGAACCATCGAAGACGAAATCCGTGGAGTAGTGCAAGAGCCCCACTCCCCGCTCCTGGCAGAGATCAGCCACATGGCCGGGTGCCTGTGCATTGAGCGCGTTGGCCCACTCGACCTCACTCTCGCAGAGATCCACCTTTGTGGCAGCCCCGCAGTTCAGGACCCAGTCGGGTCTGGTCTCATCCAGAGCCCGGGCTAGCGCCATCGAATCGGTGAGATCCAGGGCCTTGGAATCGAAGCCCTGCACCTCATGTCCGCACTCCGGCAAGATCTCGAGGAAGGCCCGAGCCAACTGACCACCGGCACCTGTAAGAAGGAATCGAAGCCCCATGTCAGACCTTGTTGGCCCCACCCTTGGCCACCAACTGGCTGGCGTACAACAGGGATTCGAAGGTCCCTGCGTCGGTCCACCAACCATCCAGGACCTCGGAGCTCATGACTCCTTTCTCGATGTAGGCATTGTTGACGTCCGTGATCTCGAGCTCACCACGTTCTGAAGGCTCGAGACCATTGATGACCTCGAAGACCATGGAATCGTACATGTAGATGCCGATCACGGCCAGGTCCGACTCGGGCTGGCTCGGCTTCTCGACGATCTTGCGCACCTTGTCACCCTCCAGGGTCGCGACGCCAAATCGTTCGGGATCTTCGACCCTCTTGAGGAGGATCTTTGCGCCTCGCTCCTGCTTCTCGAAGTCCTGCACGGCCTTCTTGATGCTGCCTTCGATGATGTTGTCCCCCAACACGATGCAGATCTTCTCGCCCTGTGCAAAGTTCTCGGCAAGAGCCAGTGCAGCGGCAATGCCCCCCTCGCCCCTCTGGTAGGCGTAGCTCAAGCGAGCCAGGCCAAAGTCCTCACCGTTTTCCAGAAGACGGAGGAAGTCTCCCGCGCTGCTTCCGCCCGTCACGAGGAGGATGTCCTCGATCCCAGCATTCACCAGGCACTGGATCGGGTAGTAGATCATGGGCCGGTCGTAGACCGGCAGGAGGTGCTTGTTGGTGACCTTCGTCAGGGGAAGAAGTAGCGAGCCGAGGCCGCCGGCAAGAATGACGCCTTTCATGAGCTGGAATCCTGTGGAGAAAGAGAGGGGTTGGCAAGAAAAGAGCGGTACCAGTCGATCGTGAGTTCGAGCCCATCCTGGAACCCCACCTGGGTCTCGAATCCCATGAGATCACGAGCGAGCTCGACCGAGGCCTGGGAGTGTTTCACGTCCCCGGCCCTATCCTCGACATGCCGTCGGGGAATCTTGGTGTCGAGAATCCTCTCCAAGGCATCCAGGAGATCCAGGAGACTGAAGCGACCACCACCAGCCAGGTTCATGAGTGTTCCCGCAGGGAGACTCGTCTCCATCGCAAGGAGATTGCCCCGAGCGACATCGGTGACATAGGTAAAGTCGCGGGACTGCAGGCCGTCACCGTCGATGCGGACTTCATCGCCGTTCAGCGCAGCCGCACAGAACTTGGCGATGACACCCGAGTAGGGACTGTCTTCGCGCTGGCGTGGACCAAATACGTTGAAGTATCGAAGGACGACCGTCTCCATGTCATAGACCTGCGCGAAGACGGAGCAGAGCTGTTCCCCATACACCTTGGCGACCGCATAGGGCGAGAGAGGGTGAACCGGCATGTCCTCGGTCTTGGGCAGCGTCTCGGTGTCGCCGTAGGCGCTGGAAGAGGCAGCCATGACGAGTTTGGCACCGGCATCCCGGGCAGCCAGGAGCACACGCAGCGTTCCGGTCGAGTTGACCTCGTGCGAAGCCAGCGGGTCCTTGACCGAACGAGGAACCGAAGGCAGGGCGGCCTCGTGGAAGACGCCATCGACGCCCGTCATGGCCTTCCTCAGGAGTGAATCGTCGAGAATACTCCCTTCCAAGAACTCCAGATCCATGCCTGCGAGATTCTCCTTCTTCCCGAAAACGAGGTCATCGATGACTCTGACCCCATGCCCGGCCTGAAGGAGGGCTTCCGCGATATGGCTGCCGATGAATCCGGCACCACCCGTAATGAGATATGTGGTCATCTAGAGACTGGCTCCGTTGATGGGCCTTCTTCTGGCAGGTTCAGGAGGAATCATGATCGGGGGCCCTCTTGTGGATCAAAGAAGATGGACATGCTCGTCCTTTCGATGCCCCAATTGGTTGCGAGTGTCCAGGAGGAGAAGGCCGAGATCGGCAAACGCATCGTAGTCCACGGCCTTGTGTCCCGTCGCCACCAGGATCAAATCGTAGGTGTCGGCCACTGCCACCTCGAACGCGACACCCTGGATGACCTCCGCCCCGAACCGGAAGCTCGGCACATGAGGATCGTGGTAGGCGATGCGCGCGCCCTTCTCCGAGAGGATCTCGTAGAGGTCCAGGGCCGGCGACTCGCGGACATCATCCACATCGGCCTTGTAGGCCATCCCCAGGATCAGGATCCGACTCCCCTTCAGAGCCTTCTCCTGCGTGTTGAGGAGATCCTGAACGCGGCCCACGACATAGTGGGGCATGAAGGAGTTGACCTCGTCGGCCAGCTCGATGAAGCGTACCTTGTAGTCCATCGTACGCATCTTCCAACTCAGGTAGAGCGGATCGATCGGGATGCAGTGCCCGCCGAGCCCAGGCCCCGGGCGGAAGGGGAGGAATCCGAAGGGTTTCGTCGCAGCGGCATCGATGATCTCCCAGGAACTCAGCCCCAGCTTCTCGCAGACCATGGCCAACTCGTTGACCATTCCGATGTTGATGGCACGAAAGGTGTTCTCCAGGAGCTTGACCATCTCGGCCGCTTCGGCGCTGGAGACGAGGACGACCTTGTCGAGTGCTCGGGCATAGTAATCGCGAGCCAGTTCACCGCACTTGGGCGTCAAGCCACCAACGACCTTGGGTGTGTTCTTGATGTTCCAGGTCTCATTGCCCGGGTCGACCCGCTCCGGCGAGAAGGCAAGGTGGATGTCCTTGCCCAGTTCGAAGCCAGCCCATTCGAACCGCTCCAGGATCACGTCTCTCGTCGTCCCAGGGTAGGTCGTCGACTCCAGGACGACTACCGTGCCCTTCCGGACATGGGGCAGCAGTGACTCACAGGCCCGGACGATGTAGGAGATGTCCGGGTCCTTGCTCTTGGAGAGTGGCGTCGGAACGCAGATCGAGATGAGTTCGACCTCGGAGACCTTCGCGAAGTCGGTCGTGGCTTCCAGCAGCCCGGTATCGACGAGTCTCTGCACACTCTCATCGCTCACATCCGGAGTCACGGACCTACCCGAGTTGATCTGCTTGCACTTGTCCACCGACACATCGAGCCCGATCACCTTGAAACCCGCATCAGCGAAGGCCTCGGCGAGAGGTAACCCAACGTATCCCATGCCGACCACGGCCATGGTCGGCCTGTCGGTTCCGTTCTCTTTGGACGGAGGACTCATTCGATCGTCACACTCTTGGCGAGATTGCGCGGCTTGTCGATATCGCAGCCCCTGGCGAGCGCGATGTAGTAGGCCAGATACTGGATCGGGATCATGGCCATGATAGGAACCAGCTCCGCGGGGCTCTCGGGAACGAGCACAACCTCGTCTGCGATGCCCTGGGCTTCTTCCATGCTCTCGGTGGTGACCACGAGCATGGTGCCTCCCCGTGCCTTGATCTCGCGCAGGTTGCCGATCGTCTTCTCATAGACAGGCGTTGGCCCACAGAGGCCAACGATGACCATGTCGTCGGAAACCAAGGCCAGGGGGCCGTGTTTCATTTCACCCGCAGGATAGCCCTCGGAGTGGAGATAGCTGATCTCCTTGACCTTGAGCGCGCCCTCGATGGCGATGGGGTAGAACATGCCCCGCCCGATGAAGGCGAAGATTCCCTTGTCGCAGAAACGCTCCCCCAGCTCCTCGAACCAGGCTCGTTGTTCCTCACCGATCTGCTGAGCCAGGAGTTCTCGTCCTTGACGCAGGGCAACCAGGTGGTGATCGAACTCCTCTTCGTCGATCCGCTCCCTCGCCTTGGCGAATCTCAGCGCCAGGAGATGCAGGGCTGCCAGCTGTCCCGTAAAGGCCTTGGTCGACGCCACGCCGATCTCGGGTCCGCACTGGGTCATCAGGGTCGCCTTGGCCTTGCGGCAGAGACTGGATCCCTGGACATTGCAGATAGCGATGGGAGTCGCGCCCTTGTCCATGGCGACCTGCAACGCACCGAGAGTATCAGCTGTCTCTCCCGACTGAGAGATGGCCAGCACAAGGTCCCGGGAGCCCGCCAGGGGATCCCGATAGCGGTATTCGGATGCGTAGTCCACCTCCACAGGAATCCCGACCAGGGACTCGAACAGGTATTTGCCGTAGCGCGCCGCATGGAGGGCCGTGCCACAAGCGACGATGATGAGTCGGTCGGCTTCCCTGATCTCATCGTCAGAGAGTTCGAAACTCCCCAGGAACCCTCCCTCACTGGAGCAGGCGGCCTGAATCGTCCGCTCCCAGACCAGGGGTTGTTCCTCGATCTCTTTCAACATGAAGTGGGCGTAACCGCCCTTCTCGGCCTGCTCGGCATCCCAGGTGATGTGCTCGATCTCGAGGGAAACAGGTTCCAGATCCATGTTCACCGCGAGATGTTCAGTCGCAGTGATCCAGCCCATCTGCCCATCCTCGAGGTAGGCGAAGTCCCGCGTCTGATCCAACAAGGGTGGAACATCCGAAGCGAGATACCTGCCACGATCGCCCACCCCCAGGACCAGAGGACTCTCATGGCGAGCAAAGAAAATCCGACCGGGCAAGGCCTCATGCATGACGGCAAGTGCCCAGGAGCCCCGCCCGCGTCGACAACTACGTGAGAGCGCAGCCAACATCTCTTCGACGGAAGGAGCCATCGCGGCGGCCCCCAGCTCCTGCTCCAAGACGACGGTCCAGACCTCCGAGTCCGTCTCCGAATGGTAGTCGAGGACTCCGAGTTCTTGTCGGAGCTGCTCGTGATTCTCGAGGATCCCATTGTGGACCAGGGCGATCGCCCCACGTCGATGGGGATGCGCGTTGTCCACCGAGGGCACGCCGTGAGAAGCCCAGCGTGTGTGTGCGATTCCCGTGCGAGAGTCAGGCAGTTCCGCCACCTCGATGGCGCGCTCCAGCTCTTGGACGCGCCCCTGCATCTTGGTGACCGGGAGCCCTTCGGCGTGCAGGCAGAGCCCTGCAGAGTCATAGCCACGGTATTCGAGGCTATGGAGTCCTCCGACCAGCAGGTCCACGACCGATCCTTCAGCAAGGCAAGCGCCAACGATTCCGCACATGTTCTCTACTGTCTCCCGTCCGCAGCCGCCACCTTGCCCTGGAAGTAGCCCAGCGTCTTCCGCAGGCCTTCGTCCAGCCCCACCTTGGGCTCCCACCCCAGTAGCTTCCTGGCCTTGCTGATATCGGGCTGCCGGACCTTGGGGTCATCCTCTGGAAGGTCGCGGAAAGCAATCTTGCTTCGATTCCCCGTGAGCTCCCGGACCTTCTCCGCGAACTGCAGGATCGTCATCTCTGCAGGGTTGCCGATGTTGGTCGGGTAGACCTCATCACTGCGGAGGAGCCTCAGGATCCCCTCCACGAGGTCATCCACGTAGCAGAAGGAGCGAGTCTGGCTTCCGTCCCCGAAGACGGTCATGTCTTCACCCCTCAGGCCCTGCGCCATGAACGCTGGCAGGACGCGCCCATCGTTGAGGCGCATGCGCGGCCCGTAGGTATTGAAAATGCGGACGATACGTGTTTCGAGGCCATGGAAGCGGTGATAGCCCATGGTCATGGCCTCGGCGAAGCGTTTCGCCTCGTCGTAGACGCCACGCGGTCCAACGGGATTGACATTGCCCCAATAGCTTTCGGGTTGGGGGTGGACCAGCGGATCGCCGTAACACTCGGACGTACTGGCCATCAACACGCGCGCCCCCTTGTCCTTGGCAAGCCCCAGGACCTTGTGCGTCCCCAGGCTACCCACCTTGAGTGTCTGGATCGGCAACTCCAGGTAGTCGATCGGACTGGCCGGTGAGGCGAAGTGGAGGATGTAGTCCAGCTTGCCCGCCACATGGATGAAGTTGGTGACATCCTGCTTGACAAAGGTAAAGCCCTCCACACCGAACAGGTGCTCGAGATTCTGCAGATCCCCGGTCAGAAGGTTGTCCATGGCAATGACCTCGAGGCCATCATCCAGCAAGCGCTCACAGAGATGGGAGCCAAGGAATCCGGCTCCGCCGGTGATAAGTGCGCGTTCCTTCATGTATCTCGATCTAGGGAGGGGGGGGAGATTCGAAATCGAAAGGTGTCCGTTCGCCTGTCCGATGTGGGGCTCGGTGTCTCAAGGCAGTGATTCTCCGGCATCCAGGAGCCGAGGCCCCCTACTATTTCGGCTCTTTGGAGGGGATTCGTTGATGGGGAACTCCCCTTCCCTGGCCAAAAGGAGTTCCACCAATGGGATCGATCCGCAGACGCCAGCCTGGTTCCAATCTGGCCCCGAAGCCACCCCACTGCAATCGTGCCTTGCCAGTGCGGGATTGGATCAGCAGGGCCGCCCCATCGAAGCGCACATCTGCCTGGACGCTGGTCTGGAAGGGGGCGCCGCCGCCTTCCATGCTCAGATCCAACGGTGGATCATCCTTATGCACCACCGGAGGACGCGCATCCCTGCTTACGGGAATGGGCAGCACGACGCGCCGATTCGTGGTGAGCGTCACGGTCTCGGCCCCCGGAACCTCCGAATCGATGTAGAGCTTTCCAGGACCCCAATTCCTGACGATCAGATGGTCCTCCGTATCGCCGGGCATCCAGGGCGCAGGGCGCCGCTCTCGGGTGATCGAGAAAGAAAGACTTCTTCCCCTCAGGCGCGTCCCCTCCGGAAGGCTCATCCGAACCTCGCGCATGCCGAAATTGACGTTGGCCGTGTTGACGTTCTTGCACTCCAACTCGAGCCGGTCCTGGCTTCCCTTGCGGAACCAGATTTCGGCGGGTTGCGACAGGTCCAGCTGTGACCCAGCAGGAAACACGATCAGAGCCCGGCCACCCCCGACGACGCGAATACCCGATCCCGGCGCCAACACACGGGACTTGTCCCAGTAGGCCAGCGGGTAGAAGGCCTGCTCCTCGGCCGGCCGCACAGCAACCCCATCCTGCATCCGGAGAAGGAAGCAGCGCGCGGGATCGCGGCCGTAGCCCAGATCTTTCTTGCTGAGGATGCGACGTCCTCGACCTGGCTTGTTGAGCCACTTGGGCATGCCGGGCATGCGACTCTGCCCTTTGTCCGGGTCCGTAGTCTTCACAGGTTTCTTGCCACCCAGGGTCCGCCCCCCAGGAAGCAGGCCACCCGGATAGTCATCCTTGCCATACAAGGAGCCAGGAACCTGCCCCCGCACTCCCGCAGTCTGCCCGAACCGCCCTCCTGCCGTCTGGCCCGGGTAGGCACCCCTGCCTCGCGCGCCACCAGGCTGTTCGGGATAGGGAGGTAGATGGGTCCCATAGGCTTTGGGTTGCCCGGCACCAATCCACCCCCAAAGTGGGTTTTGATTCTCCTGGAAGCCGACCTTGCCTCCCACACGTCCGCTGTAGTACTGGGACCGATTGTAGGGTGCCCCGATCGTCGCACCGGTCTGGCCCGTCCAAGGTTGGATGCTCCCGCCCCAGGGATCATTGCCGGTCGGGCGGTACCAACCCGTGCCGCCTTGCGCAGGAAGAGCAGACATCGACATGGAGAGCATCAGCCCCAGGCTGGTCAAAGCCCCCAGGCTTGCGATGATCCCTTGGCTGAGAATCCCTCTCTCGATGAGCCCTC
>JAJRTL010000349.1 GCA_024278315.1 Planctomycetota bacterium
GGAACACAGCGGGGCTCATTCCCACAGAAGGGACTTCCTTGGCGAGTTGGACCAAATGGTCTTGGAGTTGGTCGCAGACATTCGAAAGGATCTTGGTTAGGCTCATCGTGAGGCTCAGGAGTTCATAGTCTAAGTTCTAGTTTGGTAAACACTTAGATCCTGTACGAATGGGCCTCGCTTTTTGCTAGATCTGCGTGGAGCAAAATTCACACCCCTTCCTGCTTACTTGGAACTGTCGGCACTTGGCAAACGCCAACAAGTTCGGGCACATCAGGCGCGTCAATGGGATGCTCGGACTCTTTGTTCCCTTGCTCGTGACTCCACTGGAGCTTCTTGGAGAGAATCATGACGAAGATGAAGACTGACCAAGCGATCGAAGTTGTGCGCTCCGTCAGGAAGGCAATCTCCAAGGAGCAGGATCATGACCCCAGGAAGTTGCTGGTTTACTACCTGGAGCTTCAAAAGAAATACGCAGAGCGACTACAGTCGCCAGCGGAAGTGAGGGAGAGGACCAGCGAGAGATATGGGGATGAGGAGAGTCGATCAGATTGAGCCCCGATCGCAGGGGAGCATCCCGCGGTCCACCTCATCGACCCTCAGGGAACGGCAGGAAGCAGGAAGGGGAGACCCATCGATTGCACAAGCGAGGGCGCTCGTGATGCACCGATTGCCAACTCGTGGCCTCCCGCGCTTGGCTCGCGAAGGGCCGTTCTCTGCGCGCTCGCGTTACTTTGGTAAACGGCGTTCAAACGCCGCCGTCCACACCGGATTCAGGTGGCACACGTGCGCCGCTAGATCCAACCAAGGAGTGTGGCGGATGGCAGGCCTCCCTCCCACTGCGAGTAGAGCCGTAGTCGAGCAAGTCGATTGCGAGGCCCTGGGGCGGTCGATGGGCGATGGGTGTCCCGGGGGTGGTTCCGGGGGTGGTTTGCTGTCCTCGAGGCTAGCGCGGATCTCGCGATCCCTGTCACCCTCATGCAAAGTGGCCAGACCTATGCCGGTAGTCTCCGCTTGAAGATCCCGACCGGTAACCAGTTTCTCGGTATGAAGGTCTACAGCCAGGCGCTTTTGGCCTGCTGACATCGAATCGCACAATCGACCCTATTACCAAAAGTGTGCATATTCGATTGGACATGTCGAATATGCACAGATACCGTGATGAGATGATCGCACGAGCCACAAAAAGACGAGCTGTAGAGCAGCTCCTGCGGCAGTTTCCCGTGGTTGGGATCCTGGGGGTTCGGCAGTGCGGCAAGACGACCCTTGCCGGGCAAGTTGCTGCAGCGAGACGTGGAGCAACGGAGCGCTTTGATCTAGAGAATCCGATCGACAGAGAGAGACTCTCCGACCCCATGCTCACGTTGGCCCCGCTCCGCGGATTGGTCATTCTCGATGAAATCCAACGCATGCCAGATCTCTTCCCTGTTCTCCGGGTTCTTGCCGATCGGAAACCCGTGCGCACGCGATTCCTGGTACTCGGAAGTGCATCACCTGACCTACTGCGCCAAAGCTCCGAGAGTCTCGCTGGCAGGATCGCCTACATGGAACTGGAGGGTTTCACCCTCTTGGAGATCCCCCCGAAGCAGAACGGTAGGTTGTGGCTCCGGGGGGGACTTCCTCCGTCTTTTCTCGCGCGAACGAATCAAGAGAGCCTGACCTGGCGCAAATCCTACATCCGGACCTTTCTGGAGCGTGATCTTCCTCAGTTGGGCGTTAGAACACCCAGCGTCACCCTGGAGCGGTTCTGGACCATGTTGGCTCACTATCATGGACAGACTTGGAATGCGTCTGAATTCGCTCGGTCATTTGGCGTTTCCGATCAATCCGTTCGTCGCTACCTGGATCTCCTGACTTCGACTTTCGTCGTGCGTCAGTTGCAACCTTGGGTTGCGAACCTCAAGAAACGGCAGGTCAAATCGCCGAAGATCTACCTGCGCGACACGGGCCTTCTGCACTCGTTGCTCAGGATTGAAAGCCGACATGATCTTGAGCGGCATCCCCGACTGGGAGCCTCGTGGGAAGGCTTTGCTCTGCAGAATGTCCTCGAAGTATTTCGTTCAGATCCACGTGATTGCTTTTTCTGGGCGACACAACGTGGTGCTGAACTGGACCTGCTGATTCGTCGCGGCACGCGACTCCTCGGTTTCGAATTCAAACGATCGTCTGCGCCTTCTCTCACAAAGTCCATGCGTGTGGCATTCGAGGATCTAAGCCTGAAGAGCCTGGTCGTCGTACATGCCGGCAAGCATCGCTACCCACTGGCCAGCGGCATCGAAGCTGTCCCCTTGAATCAAATCACGGAACTCTCGTGATGCATCGATGGCCAACTCGTGGCCTCCCGCGCTTGGCTCGCGGAGGGCCGTTCTCTGCGCGCTCGCCTTACTTTGGCAAACGGCGTTCAATCGTCGCATCACGGTGGTACGATCGTGAGCCTTGATCGCGAGAGCCAGCTCGACGAGACCTGTCCTGAGTGGAGTCACTCGGCACCTGGAGAACATCCATCGATAGCGCACGCACAGAACTGCTCTCCCGGAGAATCTCGGACGAGACCGCGAACACTCTGACGCATGGACTGGGCCTGGTTCTGAGTCTGGCCGGACTCCCTTTCCTCGTCGTCATGGCGGCCCGGTACGGGGACCCCTGGCAGATCGTCAGTTGTAGCATCTACAGCGCCACCGTCGTTCTCCTCTACGCGGCCTCGACTCTGTATCACTTCGTTCGCAAGCCACGGTGGAAAGGTCTACTGCGCGTCGCCGATCACGTGTGCATCTACCTTGAGGA
>JAJRTL010000350.1 GCA_024278315.1 Planctomycetota bacterium
ACCGTCATGTCGGCCATCCTGCCCGCGCCGCCCGACCTCGACGAGATGATCCTCTCGGGTTTCCTGCGGCAGAAGCCCGTGCCGATGGTCAAGTGCGAGACCAACGACCTGCGCGTGCCGGCCGAGAGCGAGATCATCCTCGAGGGCTACGTCGACTTCGACGACGTGCGCGTCGAGGGGCCCTTTGGCGACCACACCGGTTGGTATTCGCTGGAGGACGACTTTCCGACCTTCAAGGTCGAGTGCATGACGATGCGGCGCGATCCGATCTACATGACGACGATCGTCGGCCAGCCTCCGCAGGAGGACTGTTGGATCGGCTGGGCCATCGAGCGGATCTTCCTGCCGATCATGAAGAAGCAGTTTCCCGAGATCGTGGACATCCACATGCCCTTCGAGGGCGTCTTCCACAATCTCATGCTCGTCTCCATCGACAAGCGCTACCCCGGCCACGCCCGCAAGATCATGAACGCGATCTGGAGCCTCGGGCAGGCCATGTTCACCAAGGTCGTCTGCGTCTTCGACAAGGATGTAGACGTCCAAAACCCACGCGAGGCTCTCTTCCACGTGGTCGCCAACATCGACCCGCAGAGAGACCTCCAGTTCACGATGGGCCCAGCCGAGCTCCTCGACCACGCCAGCCGCGAATCTTGCTTCGGAAGCAAGGTCGGCATCGACGCCACGCGCAAATGGAAGGAAGAGGGGCATGCCAGACCTTGGCCGGACCTGATCGTCATGGACGAGAAGACCCAAGAACTCGTGGACCGTCGCTGGGACAGCTACGGCCTGGGGGACTTCTTGGCTTCTCCAACGAAGAAGGCAAGATCATGACCGACAACCCAGAAAAGCCCGTCGCATCGACGGCAAGTGATGCACCCGTCGTACCGCCAGCCGAGTCCTTCGGCACCCCGGCGTCCGGAAATCCTGAAAGCGCAGCAGCTACTCCTGCAGCCGCTGCTCCCGCCGATGGGGGCGCCAATGGGGGCGCCGCTGCGGCTGACACCAAAGGCGCTGCGCCTGCGGGTGAACGGCGTGACGGTGATCGCCCACGTCGTCCGAGACAGAAGCGCAAGCGCACGCCCAAGTCCGACCGCGGACCCAGGCCCGAGCGCGGCGGTCGACCCGAGCGTGGAGCCAAGGGTCCCGGGCGTCGCCAGCCCGGTGAGCTCCTGGTCGAGGCGCTGCGCGATCTGGCCAGTGCCTATGTCGGTCTGCGCCAGCGCACGGGTTTCCATTCCGGTCCGGTGGATCAGGGTGAGGTCGAGCTCTCCTTCCGCCTGCCGCTCAAGCAGCGCGACATCCCCGCTACGGCCGAGACGCTCATGGCGAGCCTGCGCACGCGCCTCGAGCAGGACATGCTGGCCAAGGGCTTCCTCGTGCCTGGTCGCGCGTGGAACTTCCAGAGCGAGAGCTTCGAGGACGACATCTGTCGACCCTCTGATCCGCGCCAGGTCCTGGTCAGCTATGGCCAGGAGGGGCGTCCGCGCTTCGCCGATCTCGTGACGCTCGCCATCGAGCGCAAGCACGAGGCTGTCGAGCAACTGCTGGCTGGCAAGGAGGGCGCGGTTGCCTTCATAGAGTCCGGCAAGGACGTCACGCAGGGAGTCATCCCGACCTTCGATCCGGCGACGGCTCCCTACGTGCTCGTCGGCCAGGCGATGATCGGCCTCTTCGAGAGCTCGGAAGAGGGCAAGCGTGTCGCGCTTACGATCCAGGTCCTCGCGCACAAGAAGGGGGAGGATGGCAAGGTCCGCTTCCACCTCCACATCGTCTGCGCCAGCGATCTCGTGGACCTGCCCGACCCGAGTATCCACCGCATCTTGAAGGCCTTCCAACGCCAGCTCAACGAGCTCGGCAACCGCTTCGCTGGCAAGCAGGCGCAAGCCACACCGGCGCTGGCCGCCGGCGCCGAGGCCAGTGCACCTGCGGACGCGACTGCCCCCGCCGCTGCCGACGCAGCCAGTGCGGCATCCGCGAGCAGCGATACGCCTACGGAGACGGACACGACGGATGCCGGATCCTCGGATAGCTCAGCGTCCACATCCGCTGAAGGCACTCCTGCCGCGACGGATCCCGTTGCTGCCGAAGCGAGCGCAGCAACCGATGCCACGCCGAGCGCTCCTACTCCCGCCGCGCCGACCACCCCCGCCGATCCCGAGGAGATGGTCCTCGCCGCGCTGCGCGATCTCGTCCGCAAGCTCAGCCACGATGCCCGCAACCGTGATCGCAAGACCGACCACGCACGCGAGCGCAGCGAAGAGAGCCAGCGCCCGACGCAGTTCGCCTTCGACGAAGCCAAGTCCGCGCGCGACCACCACCTCTACATCGACACCGAGGAGAAGACCGTGGTCGTCATCGGCAAGAAGGGACGCGTCCACGTCTTCTCGATGGACGGCCGCCACGTGACCTCCGTCATCATCCCACCACCCCAGGTCCGCTCCCGCGTCTCCCAAGGCCGCTGGCGCCAGGCCGAGCCCGCCGAGCGCGGCACCTTCCGCGACGTCCTCGCCAGGTCGACCGACAAACCGTCCTGATTCCGCAGGGCACTTCTGGTTGATTCACCTCCCCCTGTGGGAAGGGGGGTTGTCTACCCATGTCGACCGCTCTAGACTCCCCGTTCGCCCCCTCGGCTCTTTCAAAGTTGACCTGCCGCTCGCTGCCCCCCTGGCGACGCGCATGAAATCCGCCCTCAGGCACGCAAAGCCGCACCGTTGTGCAGGCTGCGTTGCCTCCGGATTCTGTCAAGAGCCGTACCCATGACATCCACAGATCCCCATCCTTCTCCTTGTCCTGACCCCAGAGTCGAGGATCCTCGGCTGACTCCCTACTGGCAATCCAGGG
>JAJRTL010000351.1 GCA_024278315.1 Planctomycetota bacterium
CCGCGGTCCCTTCTCGAAGCCGATCTCGCCCTCCTCCTGCGCCAGGAGCAGGAGCTCCGCAAAGCGCTGGAAGATCTCATAGGCAGAACCCGCATCACGCAAGCTCCTGCCCCATCCACCCATCTGCACGACACGTTCAGCACCATCGAATCCCAGTGCCGACGAACCCGTGCCTCCAATCAGGAGCACGCCCTTGCCGCCGAGTGTGGCCCCCGCCAGCGCGGTCTCAGCGTCGTTCCAGACACCAACGGGACAGTGGAAGCGGTCCAAGAGCCCGGACTCGATCGCCTCGCGGCGCCCCGTCTCGCGTGGCCCGACTCCCGCCAGGCCCACGCCAATGGCCGCAGGTATGTGGCCGGGATGACCGGACAAGGCCTCGGCAATGAGGTCGGACAGGACATCGAGTGAGGACACCACGCCCAACACGGAGGGATTGCTGGCCGACCCGGTCTTCTGCACCCGCAGCTCCTGGTCCTGCCAGAGAGTTACACGCGTACGACTCCCACCACCATCGATCCCCAGAACCACCTTCGATGCAGGAAACAAATCCACCTCACTCGTCAACGACCTATCCGAACGAGGGGCAGTATCGCCAAAGCCGACAGGGACGTCAGCTCCATTGTCCCGATATTGGTAGCGTGAGCGACTACATCACGTAGGCGAGGGATTCGACATTGGTCTTGTCCTCGCGGTTGCGCGTGCGCTGCAGCATCTTGAGGTTGTCGAGAACGCGCGGGAGCGTCCCTGGGACGTCGAGGCGATCATCAGGATTGGTGAAAAGGCAGGGAAGCTCGAAACAGAAACAGGAGCCACCTTCCTCGCGACGTCTCACCTGGAGCTTGGCTCCCAGCGAGGCAGCGATGGAGCGACAGATCGAGAGCCCGAGTCCGAGCCCCGGAGGCTTGGGATCCTCTTCGGAACGAACCTGGTGGAAGGGCTCGAAGATGCGCTGCTCCTCTCCTTCGGGCACGCCTTGCCCCTCGTCGAGGATCTGGAAGAAAATAGTGTCGTTTCCATCCTGATCCAGGATGGGCGTGCAGATCATGGCGATCTGATGCCCCGTGGGCGTGAAGTGCAGGGCGTTGCCCACCAAGAGCTCCAGGAGGCGCACCAGGTGCTTGCGCCTGGCCGGCACCGAGACCTCGAAGGCACTCCAATAGAAGCGGCAGCGCATGTCCTTCTCCTTGGACGATGCGGCGACCTTCTCCCAGACCTCCTCCACGACACCGTTCAGCGGAACGATCTGGTTCTCTTCGAGAGCGAGCGAAGAGGTGATCTGCACCATCTCCTCGGCCTTGCCGACGATGGCCTCGAGACGTCGCGACGAATGCTGGGCCATGTCCAACCACTCGCGAGCCCCCTCGATGCCGCTGGCCTCTTCCTCGATGAACTCAAGCGAGGCCTGGATGCCCGTGAGGGGCGTCCGCAGTTCATGGCTGATGGCTTCCAGGAACTCCTGCTTGGCGCGGCTCAGGCATTCGCTCTGGTCGCTGAGGCTGCGACGAATGTTCTGCGTCGCCCGCAGATCGCCCGCATGCCGCTCCTTGAGCCCCTCCAGGTCCCTCTCCAACTGAAGACGCTCGGATCGACTGCGATCGAGACGCGCCTCGTAGTCGAGTCGGATGTAGAGCAGGCCTGCCAGGCAGAGCAGAGCGAGAAGAGTGATGACCATGGTCGTTCCAGTAGAGTTCAGGCTACCCATCGGCCTAGAAGCCCAGGAGGCTTGATCCCCGCCTCGAGCTTCCGATCCCATCCCCGGGATCGCAACGGCCCCATGGAGCTTTCCACACCTTCAGGGGAGCGACGGGATCGACGACAACTGTGCTACACTCTCCCCCGCTCGCCACTCGTCAGACCTCTTCCTCCCCGATGTATCGTCTCGCCCTGATCCTGCTCCTGGCCCTGCCCTCCTGCCCGAGCAGTGACCGTCCACCACAGCCTGACGCCCACGTCTTCATCGTCGAGAAGGAGATGGCCCCCTTCGAGGGAGAGGCCAACAGCCTGAAGCTCTTCACGCCCACGGGATTCATCCGGGTCTTCGAGGCACCCAAGCTCCGGGTACGGATCAAGTACCAGATCAGCGCCTCGGACGCCCTTCGCGCCAAGGAAGTCGCGGATGCTTGTAGCCCCATGTGGATTCAGAAGGGATTGCGAGCCGAACTCCGGATCGGTCCCCCCAAGAGCTACCCCATGGGGCGATTGGGAATCGGACTCGAAGTCCATCTGCCCAAGGGATGGGATCTGGACCTGGGCACCCGGAGCGGGCTCTTGGATACCAGCGCCTATCAGAGTCGCAACCAGACCCTCCACAGCCTGAGTGGGGATCTCCGCATTGGAGAATCCCGAGGGCTGCTCATCTTCCAATGCGATCAGGGAGCTATCGAGATCAAGGGGGCCTTCCGCCAAGCACGGGGAAGATCCGAGCAGGGAAACCTCCGCATCAGCAAGCCGGCCAAGAACGCGACACTCGAATACCGCACACACAAGGGTACGGTCCTGGTCCAGGGCGGGTCCGAGGTATCTCTCCGCATCGGCCTGCGGACACTCGAGGGATCCGTGCACACCAGTGTGGCCCTCACGCGCAAAACCGACCGCCTACCCGGAGGCTGGAAGATGGAATCCCTCGAGGTAGGCAAGGACCCCTCCCCCTGTCGATTGGATCTCGTCATCGAGAGAGGGTCGCTGATGATTGGCAGCAAATGATCCGGTACCGCGCAGGCCTCGGCCTCGCTGCCAACCAACCGCGTCAGCGGAGCTCGTGGATGATATCCTCGCAGAGCGCTTCCACGCGCTGACGAGCCTCAGCCCCTGTCACCTCCCAGGGAGCTCTTCCGGGCGTCTCCAGAGTCCCAAGACTCTTGAACTGACTCTCCAACCGCGTGCGCTCGCGGGCAAAGGCCTGGGCTTCGCCTGTGAACCGAAGCTCTTGCTTGCCCTTGGCGAAACCGAACGCGTTCATCAGGAGAAATGAAGACCATCCTTCCGTCGCAGGTTCCCAGGCTGGAGCATCGAAGCCCTCCATGTCGGTGGGCGCCACGGCCCAGACCAGGAGATCGACACCCAGCTTCTTGAACAAGGGCCCCAGTTGCTGACTGCAAGCCGACGGCAGGGCTCCACTGTGAAGGGCATGGATGACCTGGACCGGCCGCCCCATGCGCTCGGTGAGCACGGTAGCCAGAGGTGCATACCAACGCTGCGATGGCGATCGATCTTCTTGCCCTGCAGCCTCGAACCCGATGAGGGCCACGCGGTAGACGTCCTTTCGAGGGGGAAGCACGACGGAGTAGAGATCGGAGAATCGTCCCGTACGCACATCCAGATTGCGTTCGGGATGGAGGAAACCGAAAGCCGTCAGCGTGTCCGCGTCCTGCATGACCCGCTGGAGGTCGTAGGCGCGGGAACGGATCGGACTCTTGCGGTAGGTGAGCTCCAGCATGACGACCGAGAAGGCGAGCAAGAAGAGAAGCATGAGGAAGCGGGCGCTCCAGGTCCGTGCCACGAAGAGAAGGGTCAAGAGAGCGGTGAGGATCGGCACGAAGAACCAGAACAGCTCCTGCATGCCATTCTGCGGTGGGCCGAGATTCTCGATCTCGATCTGGGCGAGCCGTCCCTTTCCGGTCAAATGGAACCAACCGTGGGCGAATCGGGATCGACCCGCAAGTTCCAGAACACCTGTTGTCTCTTCGGTTCCGAGCTGGAGCGAGTTGCGCGTGCCCCATCCACGCAATCGCAGTGGCATCTCCACCGTAGCGGGCACCTGGACCCTCTGCCCGACCGTGTCCTGACCTAGATCCTTGAGCTCCGCGCCCGCCTCGAAGCGGATCCGGTTGAAGTCCATGATGCCCTTGCGCACACGAGCCACGCGGTAGTAGAAATCCAGGACCTCGCCCTCTTCCAGTCGAAGGTTCGATCGAAACTCGAAGTCCCCCGCACTCCAGGCCAGCACGAACTCAGGCCGATCCCGGCCGACCGAGAGGGACTTGCTGATCTTCTGGATGCCTTCGGGAAGAAAAGGCAACCGAGCCCCGGGAATCCCATAGCCCAACTGGGCCAGGTACATCCAGAGGCCGAGGGCCAGGGCAGCAGCTATCGGAAAGAGAATCGCAGTTCGACGCAATGACGACTCCGGTCGGAAAGGGGCTCATGCTACCCTTCGGACATGCTCCGCACAGTTCTCGATGCTGATTGCCTCATTCTCCCTGATCGTCTCTTGACTCCCGGTCGCATCACGATCGACGAGATGGGGCTGATCTCCGGGGTCGATCGCCGCCACCCGGAGGAGGTCGGAGCAGACGGCTCCCTCCGATTCCTGGCTCCGGGACTCATGGATTTCCAGGTCAATGGCTTCGCGGGCATCGACCTCCTCACCGCAGACGAGGCGGGTTTCCAGGAACTCTGCCGAAACCTGGTTCGCCGGGGCGTCACGGGATTCCTGCCGACCCTGATCAGCTCCCCGGTCCCCAAGCTGCTCGAACGGCTCGAGACCCTGGCCGCCTGGTGCCATGAAAGTCCGGACGCATCCACACCCTTGGGCCTCCACCTCGAAGGGCCTTTCCTCTCTCCGGACGCGCGTGGGACGCACCGCGCCTCGGATCTTCGGAAACCCGACCTGACACTGATGGAGGAGTTCCTCGCGGCAGCCTCGGGTCGCATCCGGCTCGTGACCCTGGCCCCCGAGCTCCCCGGGGCCATGGAACTGATCGAGATGCTGCGAGATCGACACATCCTGGTCTCCCTCGGTCACAGCCAGGCCAGCTTCGAGTGCGCCCTCGAAGCGGCCGATCGAGGAGCCTGCCTGCTGACACACTTTGGCAACGCCATGGGCCCGCTGCACCAACGAGCGCCAGGGCTACCGGGTGCGGGACTGGTCGACCCTCGCCTCTCGCTGGGGCTGATCACCGATCTCATCCACCTCCATGAGGGCTTCTTGAGGATGGCGTGGCAGGCCAAGGGGAGTCGCGGCATCGTACTGGTCAGCGATTCCATGACGGCTGCGGGGCTGGCCGACGGCGAATACCGGTTCGGGGATCGAAAGATCAAGGTCGTCAACGGCATCAGCAGCGATGAGGACGGGAGGATGGCCGGCGCCTGCCTGGATCTCTTCCAGGGTCTCAGCGGCTTCCTCCAGGCGACCGGGGTCTCCCCCTGTGCCGGCATTCGGGCAGCGGCCGGCAATCCAGCGGAGCTTCTGGGCCTCGCTGCCGAGCGCGGAAACCTGCAGGCAGGGGCCCGTGCCGATCTCCTGACCTTCGTCAGACAACCCGACGGCCGGCTCGTCCTGAAGACCGTCCACCTTGCGGGCCGTCCCATCCTCCTGGACCAAGAGACCGCTCCACCCCTTGCGACCGAGGGTTAGGGTTGACCGCCGATCCTTCTCAATCTAGCGGAGCTGCGGCTCGATAGGGTCCCTGTAGGCGGCGTGAACAACCACGAGCCCCTTCGGGCCCCCCTGCTGGGAGAAACTGCATGACGACCCTGGAAGGCCAGACCCTGGCCCGCACGATCATCCTCGCACTCGAGCGCATGGCTTTTTTACTCACCGAAGAGGTGGGCGAGGACCTCGCTGCCGAGATGGGTCCGTACAAGCACCACGCCCTCATCAGCTTCAAGGGTCAAGGGCAGGAGGTCCAACTCTTCCTGGCCACATCCGATGGCTTCCTTCTGGAGTTCACAGCCAACCTCCTTGGCCTGGATGAAGAGGAGGTGGAGATCAGCTCCTACGTCCCGCAAGCGATCTCCGAGATGGCAAGCGTAGTCGGAGACGAAGTCATCGTCATGCTCGGAGGCACCGAAGGAGACTACGAACTCGACTCGCCTCGACAGATCAGCGAACGGGAGCTCGAGACCATCCTCGCCAACGAGAAGCGCCCCTTGACTTGCTACCTCGAGTCGGAAGGCGAGCTCCTCCGCGTCCAGATCCTGATGAAGGACGACGAGGCAGACTGAACTCTAGCCCGAACGATTCATGACCTCGATGCGTCTGACGGCGTCTTTCGGTCCAGGACCGCGAACCTATCGGTTCGCTCGGCATTGCTTCGATTCGACGACCCTCTTGGGTCGCATTCATCTCGCGCAGCCGTCCTGAACTCGAAATGCGCTCGTCAGACCGCAAGAACGAGATCGGCTGCGCCGATCTCGCATTTGCTCACAACGATCTCACGAATCGTCCGGGCTAGAAGCTCTGGCTACGTCGCCAGCCCGAAAGATGGAGGCCGGCGGGCTTTGCGTCGTCCAGTCCCAAGACCTGGAAATGCAGAGGGCCCGTCAGACCGGCGGGGATCGACAAGCCGAGCTCCAAGAGTCCCGAGGTGGGCAGCTGGGCAGGCACGACGATGAGCGTCTGGAGGTCCAGGAGGAAGGTGCCCAGCGTGCCGAGAGCGAGCTTCGACACCTTGCCGCCGGAGAGCAGGATCAGACTCGGCGTCGCAGGCGTTCCCAGGATCCCTATCTGGAGAGCCGCTCCCATGTGCAGGCCTGCGGGCAACCGCAGGTAGAGCTCGGGACGACGCACGAATCGCCGTGTCGTCTGGATGGCTGGATCCTTGCGAGGCCCATCTCCGATCCAGCGGGCATAGGGCTCGCCGCTGCGATCCAGGACCAAGGGGCCCGCATCGATGGGGCTCTCCAGCACGGTGGCTTGGAGGAAGGACAGGACGTAGCGGAAGAGGCGTTCCTGCAATGCCCGCCCTTGTGGCAAGGTCTTGGCGTGAGTGTCCGCAAAACCCTGCCCCGTGTTCCGGCCTCCATGGTCCTTGTCGACCAGCACATAGGAAACACGAAACCTTGCGGCGTTGACCAGGCTCTCCAGGATCCAATCCGTGTTGGCTCGCGTACCCAACGCATCCCCTTGGTTGGCCATGAGGAACGCAGGTGCCCGGACCGACGCGGCCTTGACGATGACAGGGCTCTTGGTCCCGCATCGCGTCGTGGAAGGGGCGCAACCCGCCCATGGCGCCAATGCGAAGACCGCTGCCGTCTTGCTCGAGGACCCCGCAGAGATGATGGCTCCCCCACCACCGGCGGAGAAACCACCGAAGACGAACCTGTCCTCGACGAAGGGGCCGTAGACGGGGCTCTTCGTGATTTCCTGGGCCGCTTGCAGCTGGACCTTCGCGAAGATGGCTGGGTCGAGAAACAAGCTCGTGTCATGGCTCATGACGAAGAAGCCCAGAGCTGCCAGCTGATCCTGAAACTGCTTGTAGTAGGAGGGCTTCTCGGAGAGGCCAGGTTCAAAGATGAGCACGGGGATCTTCTGGCCCTTCAGCAGAGGGGGATGCACAACCTCGACGGGGTAGGGAAAACCCTTCCCTGCCGGAACGCTCTTGCGCGTCAGGACGATGTTTTGCAATTCCTGAACACGGGTGCTGCCTAGGATGCCACCTTGGCTCGCATGGCCACCGCCAGCGAGGAAAGTTCGCCCTGCGATGGTTGCGGCTGACGCGCCGAGTACGACGAGGTGGGAGGGCGTGCACGCGAACCATCGTGGCGACCCCGATGCCAGATCCAGTCGTTCGCAGGCCGTGCCCGAGGTCTCGGGGGATGTCGAGCCTTGCCCTCCGAGGAGGAGGCGCTCTCCCGAGAAGTCCACGTAGCTCGTGCCGTAGCCATGGAACCGGATCTGATCGGAGAGCGACGCCCCCAGGATCCAGACTTTCTTGGCAATGTCATAGATCCAGGTGGAGCGCAGCGGATTGGCTTCGCTCGAGGAGAAACCTCCGAAGACATAGAGCTTGCCACCCGAGAGGTGCACCGCGTGACCGAAGCGCGGACCGGGCATGTCCGGAATGGAGGACCAGGCCCCCTTGACGAGGTCGAAGCGTTCGCAGCTCCTCTGCGCAGTCAGCCCACTCCCGCTGCGGCCTCCCAACACGAAGAGCGACCTCGTGTCGGCGACGAGGGCGTGGGAACTCCGCGCGACCTTCATCGCGGGGCCCTTCTTCCACTTGCCTTGGACCAGCTCCAGGAGACTCGTGACGGGAACACCTGAGACGCGACCTCCCGCGACGAAGAGTCGAGTTCCGATGCCAGCGGCAGAGGCTCTCGTCCGTGACGCAGGCAGGCTCGGACCCGCCGTCCAGACCGGGGCCTTGGGATCCAGGATCTGAACACGCGAAAGGGCCTTGCTCGAGGCCTCTCCGCCCACCAGCCAGAATCGCCCCTGGAAGGCTACGCCGGCCGCGAAAGCCTGCGGATGGGGAAGGGGCTTGGTGAAGCTCCTCCAATGCTGAAGCGGTCCCTGGGCCTCGAGGCTGACCGGAAGGGCCAGGAGGAGGATTACAGCGAGGCCTAGGGCCTTGGGCTGGGGGAAGGGCAACATCGTCACCCACAAGCATACCGTCCCAGAGCCCAGGTTCCGCGGGGGAAGGAAGACCTCGGGGGCCTCCCCCAGGTGGATGGGCATCCGCTACCCCGGTGGCTCATCCCGGTGTCTTGCCTGCGGCCTCGCCTGGTGCCTGTCCCAGGAGCTTCTCGACGTACTTGGCCAGGATGTCCACTTCGAGGTTGACCCGGCTCCCCAGACGGAGCTTGCCGAGCGTCGTGACCTCCATGGTATGGGGAATCAGGGCGATCGTGATGCGGTCACCCTGGATCCGGGCGATGGTCAGAGAGACGCCATCGATAGCCAATGAGCCCTTCTCGACCATATATCGCTCGATCTGGGGAGGCACCCGGATCACCAGATCGGTCCCGTCCGAACGACCCTCCAGCGCAGCAACCTCCCCCATCCCGTCCACATGACCTTGGACGATATGGCCTCCGAGCCGGGTCGTGGGTGTCAGACAGCGCTCAAGGTTGACCACGGTCCCGGCCTCGGCCCGATCGAACCAGGTCCGCTCGAGGGTCTCACGGGTCATGTGGAACTCGGCACGCCCCCCCGAGAGCCGGGTCACGGTCGTGCAGCAGCCCGAGAGGGAGACGGAGTCGCCAATCGCCAGATCCCCTTGCAGGGAACGGACTTCCACCGAAAGATCCAGGCCCTGCCCCTGACGACGGACGAAGCTGATCCGACCCGTGCTCTCGACCAGTCCGGTAAACATCCACACTCCTCTGGGCTGTGTCCTGCCAGCCCCCTTTTGCTTGACGACGCCCTGGTAGATCCCTACCTTATGCGGCCTTTTCTTTCGGGAAGCACTATGCAGTGCACCTTCCTGACGCTCTTCCCCGATGCCCTTCGCGCCTACCTGGACGAGAGTATCCTTGGAAATGCGCAGAAGATAGGTCGAGTCCGCTTCCACCTTGTGAACTTCCGGGACTATGCAACCGGGACCCACAATGCGGTGGACGATCGTCCTTTCGGTGGAGGTCCAGGCATGGTGTTACGTCCGGAACCGATCTTTGACGCAATTCAAGAGGTGGAGGCCCGCTACGGCACCCACCACCGCATCCTCCTGAGTCCGAGAGGACGACGCTTCGATCAGGGTCTGGCTCGTGAACTGTCGGAGAAAGAGCGCCTGCTCTTTCTCTGCGGCCGCTACGAGGGATTCGACGAGCGCGTTCGCGAAGCATTCGAGTGGGACGAGATCTCGCTCGGAGATTTCGTGCTCGCAGGTGGGGAGCTGCCATCGCTCGCGATTGCCGAAGCGGCTATCCGGTTGTTGCCGGGAGTCCTCGGACATGAGCAATCGGCAGTTCAGGATTCCTTCACCGAAGGGAGCCTGCTCGACCACCCGCACTACACGCGCCCACGAGAGTGGCAAGGCTGGAAGGTGCCGGAGATCCTCTTCTCGGGGGACCACCGGGCCATCGCGGCCTGGCGAAGCAAGGAAGCCCTGCGGCTGACCGGGAAGAGGCAAGAGCAGCACGAGAAACGCGTGCTCGAGCAAGAGAGACAGAGGGGTCGATCGAATGACCCCGAAACGAATTCACCGAACAAGAAAACCCCGCAGAGGGACGAATCATGAACGCCATCCGCCAGCTCGAACTCGATCACATGAAGAAGGACCTTCCCGATTTCTCCATCGGAGACACGGTCAAGGTCAGCTACAAGATCCGTGAGGGCCAGAAAGAACGGGTCCAGGTCTTCCAGGGCACGATCATCTCGATCAAGGGGGGCGGCATTCGCCGGACCCTGAAGGTCCGCCGGATCGTCCAGGGTGAAGGCGTCGAAAGGACCTTTCCCCTGCACTCTCCCAAGCTCGCCGAGATCGAAGTCACGCGCTCGGGCAAGGTGCGCCGCTCCAAGCTCTACTACCTGCGTCAACGCGTGGGCAAGGGCACGCGCGTGCGTCAGGACTTCGCCAAGGACTCCCGTCGCGCCCAGGCCAACCAGGCTGCCAAGAAGGCGGTGCAGGCACCTGCCCCGACCTCCGCTCCCGAGGCAACAGGCGCCGACGAGTAGAACCCGGCCTCAAAACCGAATCCGGGGACCCCGCAAGGGTCCCTTAGAGCGAACCCGCTCCCTGTCAGGCATGGGGCAACCCAAAGACAAACCATGGTCGAGAATCCCAAGCGCAGTCTCATCTTTGTCCTCATCCTGATCGCCCTCTCGGCGACAGCCTGGCAAGTGTTCGGTTTCCGACTCGGCCTCGACCTCAAGGGCGGCGCCCGACTGGTCTATTCGGTCGACATCGCCAAGGCCAAGGCGGAGGGGCAGCTCGACAAGAACGTCGAGCCCCAAGAGGTCATGAAGGAGATGCTCACGATCATCTCCCAGCGTATCGACCCCAAGGGCGTCCTGGATGCCTCCATCACGATCGCAGGAACCGACCAGCTCCTCATCGAGCTGCCGGGCACCAAGGAGGAGGAGCTCGCGAGCATCATGAAGCGTATCCAGGAGCTGGGGCTCCTGGAGATGCGCATGGTCTGCCAGGGCGACCATCCCGAATGGACCTACGACAAGCAGGAGGAGGATCGACGACTCAAAGCCTTCCTGGCTGCGCCGGAGAACAAGGACCTGATTGCGGCGGACCCTCTCAAGATCTTCGATCGGTTCAACAACAAGGCCGGCACCGATAAGGGTCCCAAGTCCAAGAATCTCAGCTGGTATCCCGTCTGGCGGATCCCCAATCCCAACTGGAAGAAGGGCTCGACCGAACCCAAGTTCCTGCCACACGAGAAACGCCAACTCGAGGTAGGCCCGGACAATGATCCCGAGGGCAAGGGACCGTACTTCCTTCCACTGGACATGGCCGCGCAGCACTTCACGGGCGAACACCTCAACAGCAATCGCGTGGGAGCGAGCACGGACAAGTTCGGCGCCCCCGCCCTCTCCTATGAGTTCCGGGCCGACTACACGACCCCCTACGCCGACTGGACCGAAAAGCACAAGGACTACGCCTCGGCCATCTCGCTCAACCGATACGTGCGTGTCGCCCCCGTGATCCAGGGCCGCATCTACGGTGGCGGCCAGATCACCGGCGCCTTCACAGATCAAGAGGTCAAGGAGCTGGTCATCGTCCTGAAGACGGGCTCCCTGAAGGTGGCACCCAAGCTCGAGAGCAAAGCCACCGTGGGTGCCTCGCTCGGCGCCATCGCGATCCAGAAGGGCACGCTGTCCCTCGCCATGGGCGGCCTGCTTGTGCTGCTCTTCATGCTGCTCTACTACCGGCAGAGCGGCCTCATCGCGGTCATCAGTCTCCTGGCCAACATGAGTTTCGTGATCGGCATGCTGACGCTGATCAAGGCAACGATCACGCTGCCAGGACTGGCGGGCCTGGTGCTCACGATCGGCATGGCCGTGGATGCGAACATCCTGATCTACGAGCGCATCCGAGAGGAACAGGACAAGGGCAAGGACCTCATCCGCTCCATCGAGGCAGGCTTCGAGAAAGCCTTCTCGACGATCGTGGACGCCAACCTGACGACCTTCATCACCGGCCTGATCCTCTACAACGTCGGCATCGGTCCCATCAAGGGCTTTGCCGTAACCCTGATGCTCGGCATCGTGACCTCGGTCTTCTCCGCACTCTTCGTGAGCAAGGTATTCTTCACCTTGTTCTACGGCGAGAAGAAGGAGGGTAAACTGCACATGTCCGAGTTCCTCGGCAGGACCAAGATCCACTTCCTGCGCTACAGGCTCCCCACCGCACTACTTTCCGTCGTGATGGTCGCAGGGGGTCTGACCCTCTTCGGCACGACTCCAGAGGACACCAAATACGGCATCGACTTCACCGGTGGCGCTCAGGTGCGCGTGGCCCTCCGCGAGGGCATGACGCAGGGTGAGCTCAAGCAGCTATTGAGTGGCAAGGTCGCGGGCCCCCCCCAAGCGGCCACGATCCAGAAGTTCACCGAGGAGTTCCCGTCCATCCAGATCACCACGATTGGCGATCCCATCGATGGCATGAATCGCGGATTCGCGATCAAGCTGAAGCTCACGGCAGCACAGCGCAAGGCGCTCAAGGCTTCCAAGGCGGGTGTGGGCCAGTCCCACTACGTCGGTTATCTGAGCAAGATCCTGAGCGACAAGCTCGCGTTGGAGCCCTTCGACATCGTCAGCAAGGATGTCAAGAACGGTGAATACGACCTCAGGATCCATGCCCTGGCCAACATCGATCGCCTTGCCTTGAAGGCAAAACTGATCAAGGCCACCGGGATTAACGTGCCCGAGGACCCCAAGGCAGTGCAAGTCCTGGACGACGATAACAAGATCGCCACAGACCAGAAATCGGGTCACAACTTCCTGGTCCAGCTCACGCTGGCGGGTGGCACGCCTCCCGATGACGTCCCCCTCATCCTGGCCGAGGGACTCAAGGGACTGAAGGACATCAAGGGGCAGCCGGTAGAGCTGTCATCAGCCTTCCCAGAAGACACGACGATTGGATCACGAGCCGTCGGCGAACTTCGGGAGCGTGCGCTGTTAGCCATGATCCTGGCCCTGGCCTGCATCATCATCTACATCCGGATCCGGTTCCACGAGTACAGCTATGGCATCGCGGCCACCGTGGCCCTGGTGCACGACGTCTGCATCACGCTAGGTTTCGTGGTCCTCTTCAACAAACTCGGCCTGGTGCATGCTGAGATCGATCTCTCGCTGATCGCGGCCTTCCTGACCATCATCGGTTACTCGCTCAACGATACGATCGTCGTCTTCGACCGTATCCGCGAGAACCTCGAGCTCGAGAAGAAGCTCGGTGCCGAAGAGGGTGGCTTCGAGGGGCTCGTGGATCGCTCGGTCAACGAGAACCTCTCCCGGACGATCCTGACCTCCGTCACGACCTTCCTTGCGGTGGCCGTCATCTTCTTCATCAACCGAGGTGTGGAGAGCGTGCTCGAGGGCTTCGCCTTCGCCATGTGCGTCGGCGTGATCGTCGGCACCTACTCCTCGATCTTCGTGGCCAACCCGGTCGTCGTCATGCTCCAGAAGCGGGCCGAGCGCAAGGCCAAGGCCAAGGGGAGCGACGGAAGCTCCTCGGGCACAGCAGTGACCGCGACCAGCGCCTGATCGACCCCGCGTCCCGAACTTCGGCCGGGACCTGATCCCGGCGTGAAGCCCCAGCGCCCGACGAGGCAAGGAGCTCCCAAGCACAGCTTGGGGGCTCTTTTCGCAGGAGCCTGGATCGGCACAGGGGTAGGATGTGGCCCATGCGATTGATTCTCTCCTTCGTCCTGATCCTGGCTGCGCTGGTCTCGGCCTTGCTCCTGCATGACGAACTCACGGATCCGGGAGGCAAGAGCGCGAATGCCATGGAGCATCAGGATCGGTCCCGAGACCTCCTGCAACTCGAGGTGGGGAAGGCCCCCATCCTGGTCGTGGACAGCCCGGCGCACCCCTCTGGCCCCAAACCCAGCAACGAGCCCCGCGCACCCGGACCCGACCCGGTTCCAGAGCCTCTGCCCCCACCCAAGCCTCTGTCCCAACGCTTCGTCTTCCTGGAACCGGGAGGCACGATCTCGCAGATCGCTGAAGAACAACTGGGTACGATCCAGCGCATGAACGAAGTCCTGGAGCTCAACGGCTGGACCGAGGAGGACGCTCGACGCCTGCACCCGGGCACCAAGGTACTCCTTCCGGCAAAGTAGCATGCAGCATCGCCTCCGTAGAGGATCCAAGAGCCAGAGCCTCCGACCACGGCGATGAAAAGCCTCCTCTTCAGCTGGCTGCTCTGCTTGGGCATCGTGCTCTGGACCTGCCTGCCCATCCTGGATACGCCGCAGCTCGAACCCGACGACTACCGCTACCTCCACCACCTCCAACAGCTGGACCGCGACTTCTCCGGCAATCTTCTGGAGGCATCGACCGTCACGAACCGCTGGGATGATTTCTGGTGGTGGGATGCAAGCGAGCAGGTGCGGTTCTTCCGCCCCACCGTGGTGCTGAGCTACGCCATCGACTCCTGGATCTGGGACAGGGAGGATCTGACCTACGGCCTCTGTCTCAGCAACATTCTGATCCACCTGGCCTGCGTGCTCCTGGTCGCCCTGCTCCTGCACCTGTGGCTCGGGACAGGTCCGCCGAGCATCCTGGCGTCAGCGCTCTTCGCTGCGCTCTGGGCACACGGCGAAGTCATCTGGTACGTCGCTGGTCGCACCGACAGCCTCGCAGCTCTCGGATTCCTCGCCGCCTTCACCCTCCACATCCTGGGTCGAGAGCGCCCTCTCCTGCGATGGCTCGCCTTGCCCTGCTTCGTCTTCGCCTTCCTGACGAAGGAACTGACCATAGCCCTGCCGCTGCTGCTGCTCCTCCATGATGGTCTGCTCGAGAAGCGCTACCAGAGCCTCGGATCCTTGTTCCAGGGTGAGGCGCCCTTGCTTGCGGCCTACACCGTCTGCGCGCTGGCTGTCTTCGTGCTGAAAGAGGTCGCGCTGGGCGAGTCCGGCTCGGCGCTGATCTACCCCTACTTCGTCAGCCCCACTCGACCCGACTTCCTGGAACATCTCTGGTTCCAGGTCCAGAGCTACAGCGGCAATCTGTTCCTCTCGGAAGTCACGGTGCCCTTCGCGACAGCCGCCCAGATCGCCGAGCGTCATTCGGGTCTCGGCCTCATCTGCCTGGCGGGTTTCCTGGCGGCCTGCCTGATCTTCCTGCGCAAGGATCCACGTCTACCCTTCTTCCTTCTCATGGCCTTCCTGACCTGGCTCCCCACGAGCTTCGTCTACCTGAGTGAGCGTTACCTCTATCTCCCCTCGGTGGCCTACGCGGGGCTCATGGGTCTCCTCGTCGATAAGCCCAAGGTCTCCGGTGTCCGGTCGGGTCTCCAAGCCATCCTGCTGTTCCTCATCGTGACCCAGGCTCTGAGCCTGCGCGACAAGAACCAGCAGATCAGCCATCGACCTCGCTCGACCACCTACATGGCCCGCCAGCTCAAAGAGCTACCCGCCCCCATCCCCAGGGGTGCACAGGTCTACATCCTCAACCTGCCCGGAGACTGGCTGACGGCCCAGTTTGCAGAAGACCAGTTGCGCGTCCAGCTAGAGGACCCCACGCTCGAGGTGCAGGTCCTGACACTGATGCCCGGCACCACGCAGATGGGCAGGGCCATGGGGCTTGGGATGAAGATCACGGCCCGGGACCGACACACCATCCGCGTCGAAGGCGGCATCCGGCAGCCCTATCGACAGCCGATCATGGAACGCGGAGCGATCGCGTTTCCCTGGCGTTCTTTCGCCACAGGAGCCCAGTACAAGCAACCCTTCTTCGACGTCCACATCCAGGAAGGCGAGCCCAGGAACTCCACGATCATCGACTTCCGGTTCGCTGAACCCCACTCGCAACTCTACTTCCTGCTCTGGCAGGCCTCGCCCGATACGCGACTGCTCCCTGGAGAACGCCAGTCCCGCGGTCGAGTGTTGCACGTTCGGCCTCGCTGAACGCACCAGCTGGACGCACCTGCTGGACGAGCAGGCACTCCTCAGCGATGCAGGGCCTTGAGTGCACGCGCCTTGAACAGGAGATGGATCGGCACGCCAGGCTCCAGTGCCAACTCCTGCGCAGCCGTGCGGGAAACCTCGACCAGCAACTGCTGGCCGAAGTCGGCACGGACGAGCACGCCCGATCCGGCGGGCCAGGTCTCAACGACCTTGGCTGCGATCTGGTTCTGGAGCGAGGAACCTTCCAGCAGGGAGCGGGAGAGGATGATGTCCTCGGGGCGCAGGGCGATGGGAACCACGCTCTGCACGGGATCGGGAAGCAGCGGGAGCCTCAGTTGGGCCTGACCTGCTTGCCCAAGCGTCGCTCCCGCCTCGGAGTCGTGGGAGAGGATCGTGACGCGCAACACGTTCTGCAGCCCCAGAGCGTGGGAGAGCTCCATCACGCGCTCCTCATGCAGGACCTCGAAGAAGGGGCCCTCCGCCAGGCACTTGCCATCAGCCAGGACGAGCAGGCGATCGGTGAGTTCGAGGATCTCGGGGAGCGAATGCGAGACGTAGAGCATGGGGAGATCCAGCTGTTGTCGGATCTCTCGGAGATAGTCGAGGATGCGACGTTTGCGGTCGTCATCGAGGGAACTCAGGGGCTCATCGAGCAGCAACAGGCGCGGCGAACAGAGCAGGGCGCGGCCCAGGGCGACGCGCTGCCTTTCACCACCGGAGAGGTGCGCCGGGCGACGCTCCAGCAGGGACTCGAGTTCGAGAAGATCAATGATGCGATCTGGCTCGAAGCGACAGAGCTCATCCGGCAACCGCTCGTAGCCAAAACGGAGATTTTGCCTCACGCTGAGATGGGGAAAGAGCTGGTGATCCTGGAAGACCATCGCGATCCGGCGCTGATGAGCAGGTATACAGATCCCCTGAACACTGTCGACCAGCACATCGTCGTCCAGGCGCAGATGGCCCTCTTCGGCTGGGAGCAAACCAGCGATGAAGGAGAGGAGACTGCTCTTGCCGGCACCCGACGGCCCATAGATCCCGAGAAGTGAGGCTTCGCTCGCGAACTCCATGTCGAGGACCTGGTCGCCGAAGGTCTTGTGGAAGCGGCACTCGATCATGGCGCTGCCCCCCCCCTCTTGGCCAGCGTCCGCTCCGTGAGCCACTGACTGGCGATCATGGCCAGGAGGGCCAGGGTGATCGAAACCAGAAGCAGACGGAGAGCAGCCTCCTCACCGCCCGGCATCTGCGTCTCACGCCACAGAGCCAGGGGAAGCGTATCGGTCTTGCCTTCGACGAGAGACACGAAGGTGACGGTTGCGCCGAACTCACCCAGGCTCCGCGCGAAGCAGAGGATGAACCCCGTGATCACGCCTGGAAGCGCCAAGGGGAAGCTCACGCGCGAGAACACGCGCCAGGGTCCTGCTCCCAGTGTGCTGGCCGCTTGTTCGAGTCGTGGCTCCACGTTCTCGAAACCCAACCGTGCCGATCGCAGGAACAGCGGGAAGCCCATGACCGCGGAGGCGAGGGCGGCGCCCTTCCAATCGAAAAGATCGATGCCAAGCCTATCCTGCACGAAGGCCCCGACCGGAGTCGCTGGCCCCAGCAGGAGCAGGAGCAGGTAGCCCGTCACGACGGGGGGAATGACCAGGGGCAGATGCAGCAGCGCATCCAGGAGCGCCTTGCCGGGGAAACTCCTGCGCGCCAACAACCAAGCCAGGAAGAGCCCGGGCACGAAGGCCAGGATGCAGGCCGCAGCCGCGACCTGTAATGAGAGCAGAATCGGACCGAGCGTCCGCCCCACGCCCTCCTCGACATTCGAAACAAGTGTGAGATCGATGGCCGTGCGGGGGGTCTCGAAACCAAGACCACGCGCCAGTGCCAACGGACCGGGACGGGCGAGCGCCTCGAGCGCGGCCTTGGCGGCCTCCGGATGAGGAGCTTGTCGGAGCACGGCCATGCTGTAGCGGATGGGCTCGTGGAGACTCGCAGGAAGGAGTGCCAGTGGCTGCAACCGCTTCGCGAGGCCCAGATCGCTACGGTAGAGGATGGCGAAGGGGGCGCGCCCGCGCCGGACGTTCTGGACGAGGCTCGCGGCATCGAGGCTCAGGACGAGGCCAGGCTCGAGCGCATCCCACCAACCCAGGTACCGAAGGGCTTCGCGGGCGTAGCTGCCGACCGGCACGCTGACCGGATCCCCGATAGCGAGCCCTTGGAGCCAGTCGGGTCGCCGCGTCCAATCCAGAGGGCCGGGAGCCACCTGCCTTCCCACGAGCACGAGCCGATTCCCAAAGATCACACGTCGTGTGCCAGGGAGCAGCAAGCCTCGCTTCTCGAGGTGGTCCATCCACTCTTCGCTCGCGGAGAGGAAGAGATCCGCCCAGGCTCCGGATTCGATGCGCCGGGCCAAGGCTCCAGAACTTCCGGAGACCAGGACGAAGAGCTTCTGACGACTCAGGCTCCGCAGCCAGGGACCCGTGCTCGCTGCATGGAAGAGGATGGGAGGCGGGGTAGGGGCCGCATCAGGCCGCCCGCCCGCAACCTCCTCGGATGTCCGGGCGTCCCAGTCGGCCCAGGGGGCCAGGAAGGAACTCAGGACCAAGAGAGGTAAGAAGAGCAAGAGCCCGAGAAGAAAGAGGAGGCTCAAGGCCATTCGCCCCTCTTCGCGAGATCCTTCCCAAGACATTCTCATCGGGTCATCAGAGCAGACGATAGCCCGGTCCGCCACCGGCCTCGGGCACGGTCCAATCGATGATCTGGTAGGGGTCGGCAATATCGCAGGTCTTGCAGTGAACGCAGTTGCTCGGGTTGAGCAGCAGCTTCTCTCCGCCACCTTCCTTGTCGACCATCTCGTAGACAGCGGCAGGACAGAAGTGCTGGCAGGGATTGCCATACTCCTCCGTGCATCGCGTCACGCAGAGGTCGGGGTTGGTGATGACGAGATGGCAGGGCTGGTCCTCTTCGTGTTTCGTACCCGAGACGTAGACATCCTCTACCTTGTCGAAGGTGATCTCCCCGAGACCAGGCAGCTTGGGGAGGTCAGGCTTTCCGTCGCTGGGCAGCTTCTGCATGTATTCGTGGCTGGCCTTGTTGCTGAGGCCATCACTCCACAAGAAGCCCTTCCCGCCGAAGTACATCGCGAAGCCTGCGTTCAGAAGACCAAAAGTCCGCCCCTTCTCGAAGCCCTGGTGGAAGTTGCGCGCTAGGCGCAGCTCATGGTAGCTCCAGTCCTTCTCGAAGAGATCGTGCATACGCTTGGTGTGACCTGCGCTGAGCACGGTGATCTCCTCACCCTTCTTGGCCGCATCGAGCAGACCCTCGAAGATGGCCTGCGCGGCCAGCATGCCCGAGCGGATCGCCAGATGGATGCCCTTGAGCTTCATCCCGTTGAGATAGCCACCCGAGTCGCCGATGAGCAGAAAGCCCTCGCCGTAGCCCTTGGGCATGGCGAAGAGCCCGCCTTCGGGCAGGGACTTGGCTCCGTAGTCGAGCATCTTGCCGCCCGCGATGATCTTCTGGACCAGGGGGTGCGTCTTGGAGAGTTGGAAGTAGCGATGCGGGTCGCTCCAGGGACGCTTGGCATCCAAGCCGGTCACCCAACCGATCGAAACCAGCCGTCCGCCGTCGAAGCCATCCCCCATGCCATAGATCCAGCCGCCACCGAAGACGTCCTTCTCATGCGGCCAGCCCATCATGTGGATGACTTGACCGGCCTCGACCTGGTCCTTGGGGACTTCCCAGACCTCCTTGACACCTGTGGCGTAGACCTGTGGGTTGCGCCCCTCTAGATTCAGGTCCGCGACCAGGGACTTGGTCAGTGAGCCGCGACTGCCCTCGGCGAGCACCGTGACCTTGCCGATCACGTCCGCACCGGGCTCGAAGTTGCTCTTGGGATTCCCCTCCTTGTCCACGCCAGCGTCAGCCAGGCGCACGCCCTTGACGATCTCGCCTTCGCGCAGGAGTTCCTTGGCAGCGAGGGGAGCGAAGACATTAACGCCCTTCTCCTCGGCCTTCTCCGCCATCCAGCGGACGAACTTGTTCAGTGAGATGACATACTTGCCCTCATTCTTGAGGACCTTGGGCTGGAAAGGCAGCTTCTTGGAGCTTCCCTCCTTGAACATATAGGTCGCATCGCTGCTGACCGGGGCCTCGATGGGCGCCCCTTGCTCCTTCCAGTCCGGCATGAGCTCCTGGATCCCGCTCGGATCGAGGACCGCACCGGAGAAGATGTGCGCCCCGACCTCCTTGCCTTTCTCCAGCACGAGGATCTCGGGTTCCAGCTTGGGTTCCCCCTCGGCGGCCTTCTCGTTGTGCCTGGCGCAGAGATCCTGCAGGTGGATCGAACAGGCCAATCCGGCGGGGCCGGCTCCCACGATCACGACATCGAACTCCATTACGTCCCGCTCGACCACGCTTAGCCTCCTCGAGGAAATCAGGGGGGAATCGGGGCGGAATCCTAGAGCATCCGGAGGAGCGATCCCAGATTGCCCTCTCAGAACTGCTCAGCAGAAAGGCCCTCTCTTGGGCCTCAAAAAGCCGAGGCCCTGGAGCCCGGGAAAGGCTTGGCAGGTAGCCCTGGGAGGCGTAAATTCGATGGCCCGAATCCGTCCTCCATCCGGTCCAGAACATCATGAGCGAGAACACGCTGAACCTCTTCCAGGGATCCTGCGCCCCAGGCCACGTCAAGGATGGCAAGGCTGCGTGGTTCACGACCAAGCTCGATGCGCTCATCAACTGGGGCCGCAAGAACAGCCTCTGGCCGATGCCGATGGGCCTCTCCTGTTGTGCCATTGAAATGATGGCCATGGTGGGTCCCCGTTACGACCTTGCCCGCTTCGGTGCCGAGGCCATGCGCTTCTCGCCTCGCCAGGCCGATCTGATGATCGTCGCCGGCACCGTGACCTGGAAGATGGCCCCCATCGTCCGCACGATCTACGAGCAGATGCCACAGCCCAAGTGGGTGCTGGCCATGGGAGCCTGTTCTTCGTCCGGCGGCATGTACGACAACTACGCTGTCGTACAGGGAGTCGACTCCATCCTCCCCGTGGACATCTACATCCCCGGCTGCCCCCCACGTCCCGACGCCATCATCGATGCCATCATGAAGCTCCAGAAGCGCATCGAGCTGGAGAGCTGGACCCGCGATCATTGATCCCTTCTGATGGATCTCTTCCGGTTGGTCCCTGCCGGTTGTGACCCTTCCGGTTGATCCCTTCCGGTTGATCCCTGCCGGTTGATCCCTACCGATTGATCCCTGCCGGTTGATCCCTACCGGTTGATCCCTTCTGGGAGCCTCGTTGCGTGGTCCCACGATCAGGCTCGCCGGACCTCGAAGCTGTGATCCTGGATCAGGAATCAGGTCTGGCTGCTCGAAGCACCGCTTGGAGCTCGCCAATTGTGGAAAACTCGCATCGACCGTCATACGTACCTGTCCCTTGCGGGGGACGATTTGCGGGGCCTTCGACAGCGTTCGAGGAATCGGGTTACCCGCACAAATGTCTCAACTAGTGGGGAATGCATGGGCAACTGCGACGTCTAGGTCGGAACTTCTACCACCTGACAAGAGTAGAACATGCAGGACGCGAGGGACTACGACCTCCGACAACGACCCCAAGGGAACCATCCGAGATGGTCCTGCGGAATAGCGACGGCTCTGGCGCGTAAACCCTCGAGAACAGAGTTCCTTGGTGGCAACGCTCATCGCTGATGGCGCCCCCCAGGGCCAGCCATTGACCAGAAGGAGGCAAGCATGAACGCCAGGCTCAACATGGAAGAAGCCAAGGCCCTGCTTCCCCTCCTCAAATCGATCAGCTTTGAGGTGAGGGAGCGTAGGAAGAATCAGACCCGTCTCGAGAATCTTCGCGCCGATCTGGTGCGGGCCACGCGAACGTCCCCTGAGGGCATGACGCTGGCCATCCAGGATGTCGATTCGCAGCTCATCAATGTCCGCTATGAGCTTCGCAAGGCACTCTCGGAACTCGAAGAACTGGGCCTCGAAGTCCCAAGCCTCAAGCCTCTGGTCGTCTACATCCCCGGCACGGCCGAGGGAAAAGAAGTGATCTTCTACTGGGAAGAGGGTGATCCGGCCCTCGAGACCGGAGCCGACCTGGGCACGGACGCTGGCTTGGAGAGTTCAGCGACGCCAAACGGCAGCTGAGCCCGGCAGCTGAGTCCAGCAGCCAAACCCAGAAGAGGACGCAGGAATCAGAGACGCCCGCCGACCCGAGTGGTCTGCGGGCGTCTCCACGTACGAGCCGGGTGCCCACGAGATACCCGCCAGCGACCGGCCCGTGATCGGCCTGCGATCTGCGCCCAAAAACCCATTGTTTTCCCGGTCGACTGCGCTGGAATTGCTCGCCACATTCCTCGATTCCACAAACCACGGATATCCACATGACGAGTCCCAGAATCGTTGCCGTGACCGGCGCTGCCGGCCAGATCGGCTATAGCCTCCTTCCCCGCATCGCACGTGGCGACATCTTCGGCCCGGATGTCCCGGTCATCATCCAGTGCCTGGAGATTCCGCCAGCAATGAACGCCCTGCGCGGCGTTCTCATGGAACTCGAGGACTGCGCCTTCCCACTGCTCGAGGGCATCGTCGGCAGCGACGATCCGATGGTTGCCTTCAAGGATGTCGACCTCGCCCTCCTCGTCGGCTCCAAGCCTCGGAGCAAGGGCATGGAACGTAACGACCTCATTCGCGAGAACGGTCCGATCTTTGTCGGGCAGGGCAAGGCCCTCGATGCGGTTGCCAAACCCGACGCACGCGTCGCCGTCATCGGCAATCCCTGCAACACCAACTGCCTCATCGCCCTGCACAACGCACCGGGGATCCCCAAGCAGAACTGGTCGGCGATGACACAACTGGATCACCATCGCGCCAAGGCGCAAATCGCGGTGCGTGTCGGCGCCCACTTCAGGGACGTCCAGAACGTCGTGATCTGGGGCAACCACAGCAACACGCAGTACCCCGACTGGCACCACGCGACGGTCGCTGGCAAACCCGCCACAGAAGTCGTGGGTGACGACGCATGGTTCAAAAACGATTTCATTCCGACAGTACAAGAGCGTGGCAAGGCCATCATCGAAGCTCGCGGACTGAGCTCTGCCATGTCCGCGGCCAACGCCGCTCTCGACCATGCGCGCTATCTCTATCAAGGCACGCCCGCAGGCCAATGGACTTCCATGGCCGTCTACTCGGACGGCTCCTATGGCGTCCCCGAAGGCATCATGTCCTCGTTCCCCGTCACCTGCAAAGGCGACGGCACCTACGAGATCGTCCAGGGTCTCGAGTTCAACGACTTCGGCAAGGAGAGGCTCGCCATCACGGTCAAAGAACTCGAAGGCGAGCGCGAAACAGTCGCCAACCTCCTCGACTAGCCAGGTAGGCTCAGCTCGCACACTGCGCTCCCCCACCGAGAGGGGAGCGCAGCGCTTGTTTCAGCGCCCCTTGCCCTGCTTCCCCTTCTGGGCCCCCTCCATCTCCTTCTGGGCCTTGTCGGCTTCACCAGGATCCATGGCATGAGACTCCTCCGGGTTGTAGATAGTCGTGGCAGGCTCGATGCGGCCGAGGTCGGAGCGGTAGAGGTTCTGCGTGATCGTGAAGCTACCGTCCTTGTGCACGTACCATTCCAAGCCCTCCTTGTCGACAATCTTCTTGATGACAGGGCTGTAGGGAGTGCCCTTGGGCCACTCCACTGCGGGCGCACCCACCGCGCCATTCAGGACCGGCAAGTAGGTGCCATCAGGCATCTTGAGACTCTCCGGGCCTGGCTCCTGCTTGCCAGGGAGCGGTTTCTCCGTCACCTGGTCCGCAGGAGAGGGAGTCGCAGCCTCCTTGGCAACGGGCATGTCGACTTCCGCCCCCTTCCCTACGGAAGAGGTCCCAGAGGCGTTCTCGGCAAGGCTGGGAGTGGGTTCCTGCGGAGCAGCCCCCCCCCAGAGGAGGTAGGCACCCCCTGCCAACACAATCAGAAAAACGATGAAAATCGGGGTGTTTCGCACTGTAGTGGGACTTCCCTTGTCTCCAAATTGGTCGTACCATAATGAAGGTCGAAGCCTAACACAGGTTTCGCGATGGAGAAGGGGCTTCCTGCCCTCCCCATTCCCTGGGGGTCTCCACGGTCCCGTTTCCTCTTCCTTCTTTCCTGCAATCCCTCCCGTTTCGGGACCTCGACGCAACAGCGTCGTCTATATTTCTTCAGATCCCACGTCCGATTCCGGCTTCGTGGACTTTCCCAGTCCCTGTTTCTCACGCCTTCCACAAAATGTGGCGGGAAACATTTCTCCTGCAACCGAGCACCATTTTTATGCGTTATTCCACTCTTCTCGCTGCGGCTCTTCTCTGCGTCAGCGTCAGCGCCCAGAACGAAATCACGAACTTCCCCCGCGCCACCAACTTCACCTCGCGTGGTAGCAACGCCACGTCCCTGGGCGAAATCCTCATGGGATACCACAAGGCGAACTGGCGGGGCATTGGCCAATGGCTCCCGGTCAAGACCGAGATCAACAAGCTCTGGGCCGTCGTCCAGGATCAGGACGTCTCGACCCAGGAGAAGTACAACTGGGTCATCCGCAAGGGCACGGATGCCAAGGGCCCCACGGTTGGAAAGGCTGGCGAGATCTATGTCTCTGCCACGCTGACCAGCCCTCCCAGGACCGGCACGATCGCCGCCTTTGCGATCACCCATATCCTCAAGACGCCGATCTCCATCCCTCCCACAAGCTTCTTCGCCATGGGGATTCGCCTCTCCGCAGCTCCCAAGTGGACCAAGGACGGCCTGTCCTGCCACATGGCGTCTGGCACGAAGACCAGCGCCGGCGCATCGGGTGCCGAGGCTGGCACCCAGCAGGTGGATCAGGCATGGGATATCCTCCTCAATGCCAAGGCTGCAACGCATCCTTCCATGAAGCGTTGCTGGCGCATGAGCATCTTCGTCAAGAACCCCGCTTTCCAGGTCGGCAACGTCTTCAAGAGCGGTAACAACTACGGTCCGGGCGGCCTCTTCCCCGACATGATTGCAAAGCCAGCCCAGGGCTTGGCGATGCGCGTCAGGGCTGCCGGCACCAACGGCCAGGTCGCTATGGTCTTCTTCGCGGCCGACTTCTTCCCGGCCACGCTGCCCATCTTCTTCGGCACGCGCTTCTATCTTCACCCGACCACCCTGTCGCCCATCGGCCTGAACCTGGGCGTCGTCGCGGCCGACAAGGCTGAAGCGGTCACCATCCCGGTCATCCCGTCCTTCTTGGCCAAGAAGAAGGTCGCGTTCCAGGCCTTGCTGATCGACGCCAAGACGCTCAAGCTCACCCTGAGCAACGCCGTCCTCACGCAGTTCTAAAAAGAACCAGGGGTCTAGCAAAGGAGCCCGCGGGACCTTGTCTCGCGGGCTCCTTTCGTAGCCACTCCACCCGACCCGAGTACATGGGGTCAGGCCCTTTTTCTCCGGGTCTTTCGCCCGGAGAAAAAGGGCCTGACCCCATGTACTCGGGTGTGAACACGAATCACGCGTGGTTGGCGGGCACAGGAGAGAGACTGCCGGGGGCGCTCATTGCCGATCGGATCGTGGTCTCGTTCGTCCTAGCTCGTTCAAGCGCTCTTGGATGCGCTTTTC
>JAJRTL010000352.1 GCA_024278315.1 Planctomycetota bacterium
CTCCCTCATCATCAGATCATTCGATCGAAACAGGCAGTCGCCGCTCTCAGAACCTTGTGGCCAAGCTCTTGTGCATCTCGACAGCGGAAGATCGCAGGACCATCGAAATCGGGGATTGCGCCCTGGGATGATTACTCCTAGTGTGTTGGACGTGGTCGTTTGGCTACCTCCCCCCCCATGGCTCAGGCAGGTAGAGTCTATGCACATCCCACATCCCACATCCCAGCTCCCAGCTCCCAGCTGATTCCTGAGCTTCTGCGCGCCGTGACTATGGCGTGCTTTGCGCTGGCTCTCGTCTCCTGCGGTAAAGAGAACACCGCGCATGCTTCTGACAACGTGATGGAGATCGACCTCGGCCAGGTGCCGCCCCGGGCGGAGATCCACAAGGTCCTGCCTTTGCCTGATGCGCTTGTAGGACATGAGTTCCTGGGCTTGCAGTCGAGTTGCGGATGTGTCGAAGCTGCGATCATGGCTGGTGCCGCCAAGCTGACCCCAGGGGTAACCTTCCCCGCAAGCCCTCTCTCGCTTCTTGTACAGTTCCGTCCCAAAGCGGCCGCTGGCATGAACACCGAGACAGTACGCATCCGCTACAAGCGGGTAGGATCCTCCGAACAGCAAGTGCAGACCCTGCGTTTCACCTGCATGCTGGTCCCCGCGCTATCGCGCCTGAAGAGTCCAGTCCCAGCCTTGATCGAGGCCCAGGCCCCGATCGTCAAGCTGGAACGGAGCCTGGACTTGTGCAAGCCCATCAATGTAGCCGAGATACGCCATCTCAATTCTGACTCTCCCCCATGGCTCCATCTCCTGCTGGGGAGTGGGCAATCGACAGAGACGATCGGAATCGAAATTCGGGATCTGTCCATCGTTCGGGACCACAATGTGGAGCTTAGGATCCCCTTCGGCGAGGGTATCTCAGAGCGTGTCGACCTGCGCATCCATCTTCTGGCAGACACAAGCCTGGCACCTGGAGGGGTGACCGAACTCGTACTCCTGGGCTCCAAGATCGAGTTGCCCGTGCGCCTCAAGGGCGCAGTCATAGGCGAGCGACCAGAGGATCTCGTCCTCCATAAGTTCCACGAGATCGCTGCGGAAGATTCCAAGCACAGGTCTCTCCCCTCCATCTCGCTCCGCATCGACGAGGACCTCACCAGCCCAACTCATGGCCACATGCTCCTCAAGGCAAGCGGTTTCATCCGCGCTGGAGCCTTCGAGGGCGAAGTCCTCGTCCGCCCTAAGGGCAAAGACTACCAGCTCCCTCTCCCCGTCTTTTTCCGCGTGACCGGAGTGCAGTGATGATGTCTTCAGCCGGACCTCGTCGCAGATCCATGTCGCAATCCAAAAAGAGACTGTTCTTTCTCGCCCTGCCTCTCGCTGCGTGTGCTGGCGTCGTGACAGCTCTCATCCAGTCACGACCGGCTGAGGCGAGCTTCCCGAAGACCAGCACCCAGGTTTTTATGGCGGAAATCCAGCCCGGTGCCTCACTTCAACCCAGACCATTCGCTCGGATCACCGAACCCGGGCGTCCCCAACGCTTCGCAATGTGGTCGCAGGCTGTATATGAGGACAAAGTAGATCAAACTGCGGTGGATGCGCTTATTGCAGCAGAACGCGCGGAGGCCCTGGAAGGAAGACTGCGGCCGAAACTCCGTGAGGAGCTTCGCATGCACCTGTTCGACACCGATCAACAGATCATCCAGATTGGCTCGCAATTCTATGAAGAATTCCAACGGATCGCGGCCCTCTTGCGGAAGAAAGACGGTGTCGTGGTCATCCACACCCACCCAAAGGAGAAGGACATCCGTTGGCCAGAAGTCCAGGCGATGCGGCAGCGAATGAAGAAGAGGGAAGGCCTCGTCCATACGAGCTACCAGCCTTCTCTAGCTCCTCCCGGGTGGAAGGGCAGGCCCTCTGAGGCTCCGATGGCAATCGTGTTCGTAGATTTCAAGGAGTGGCCGATTTGGCGCCGACTCAAGGAAAAGTATGATCTCATCCTCTATCAACGCGTTCTGCGGGCTAGGCGTTGGATCGCAGCAGAATATGGCAGGAAGGGGATGCGGGCATTCCAGGACTGAATCTCAAAGAAGCTGCATCAGTGTTGTGCAGCACTCGATCGTGCATAGTGACAGGAGAGAATAATCATGAAGAGGCTCATATCCGCGGCCGCAATAGCGCTCGCGTTCACCTTCGCCTACGTGGTGACCCCCCGTGCCCACGAGAAACTGGAGGCTCAAGTCGGAATTCCATGCCAATGCAGTTTTTTTCAGGGTACTTTGTTTAGGTACGTCCAGTGCCTCGGAACTGGAGACATGTCCTCGTGGTCATGCAACCAGTTCGGAACTCAATGTCTCCTCGGCGGCTTTGCAACTTGGACTCCTGACGCATCGAACTGCGTCTACGCCGGAGGCACCAGTGCCTGGATTCAAGCGACTGCGACCGGCACTGGAGGGCCGAGTTACTTCGACCCTTCCATGGCGCAGTCTTCGATTCCCTGGGGGATTCTTAGCAGGACCTGCAGCCAGCGCTTGCCCTTTGGAGCCGCTATGGTCGTGGCTCACGACCTATATTCCTGGAACGGGTCGAAGTGCATTTGCACGCCCAATTCCCTGACCTCCACGACGATCCTTAGTGGGATGTGGACGTGCATCGACGTCTGAATCGCTCGTGACGCGAGCTTCCTGATTGCGCCCGCCCCATCGCAAGGGCGGGCATCGCCCGAAGGGCAAATAGACCGGACAATGCCATGATAAAAACAACCATTCTAGGGATGTGCCTCGCAGGGGTGGCTCCTGCCCGGGCGCAATCGACCTTGACGCTACCTGCGAAGGGCATCCACACGAGTCAGGTGGGCAGAGGCTTCATTGTTCCAGCCAAGGACAAACTCCCAACTAGGCAGCAGTGCCTCTATTCAACAAAGGACCTGCCCGTATCCGCGATGGCGATCCGCGAAATCGCGTTTCAGCCATCTCTCAAGACTGGGGCAGGCATGGAGGCCGTACAGGTCACACTTAGCCTCGATATGTCCATAGGTCCAAAGGAACCTCGGAAGTGGTCTAAGACCTTCGCTCTGAATCTCGGAAAGACGGTGACCCGAGTGTTTTCGGGCAGCATCCAGCTTCCGAAGATCACCAAGATTACGAGACCTGGCTGGTATTTTCGCATCCCCCTTCAACGGCCCTTCATCATTTCCAAAATCATCGGCCCTGCTCTGGTCTTGGACTTTCACACAACTGCTGTCGTCACCAGAATGAACCAACGTTGGATACTGATGCAGGGCACGCCAGATAGGGGCACGTTGAAATTCCAAGGTCAGGGTGTGGGATTTAATTGTCATTTCCTGAAGAGACCCTTCTTGGCTCAATATCTACCTGGATGGGTTTTCGTGGGGTCCAAGTGGAGTTGGGCTGCCTCCAACCTGGAGCCCAACGCGCCGGGCTTTTTGACGATCGGCGATGCAGGTTGGGGATCGAAATGGGCTGGGCTCACGCTGCCCATCGACCTCAAGATCTTCGGTGCACCTCGATGCACCTGGGATGTGAGACCTCTCCTGACACTGCCCTTCGTCGTCGATAGTAAGACCTGGGCACAGGTGCCGGGACTCTTGATTCCCAAGGACCCACGACTCGCCAACGTCAAGTTCTACTTCCAGGGAGCCTATGCCTACCCGAAGGCGAATCCGCTGGGCTGGCTCTTCCTGCCCTCTCTGGAGCAGAGAATCGGATCAGGGAGGGACCACCGCGCTGCAGCTTTGGGAATCGAGAAGAACAACCCACTGAGTAAGAACGGCATCGGCGTGCTCGGCGATCCGGTTCCTTATCTTAGGATCACCTACTGATATGGCGGGATGGTCTCCAGCGCTGGGTGAGTCTGTGAGGTCCTGGGTATTGGGAGCCGCAATGCTGTCAACAGCGGCTTTCACTGGCTGGGCATTAGGTTTCACCTTGCTGCTCAGGGAGTTTCTGGATGTCGAGGAATCTGCGCACGGCATCTTGGGCGACAATGATGTCTCGGCTAGTGAGGCCGCTTTCTCCATCAGGCAGGGATCAGCCCTGAAGGTCGACACTGTTCCGATCAGGGGAGCTGCAACTGCTGCCACGTACTCCTGGAGAGTGGCTAGGAGCGGTAGCGGCGAGGGCCTGTGGCCTGTGCGAGAGGACTATCGACTGCTACGAACCGCATCGCTAGCGAAGGGCAGGTTGTACGAGATCTTCGAGGATGCAGATCACCTGCGAAGCGTCAGGATTAGGAGCCTGACAGCGCGTGCATGGCTGGGTAGTGGATCGGCAGATCCGACGCCTCTCGTAACCATGCAGCTCGTGGATGCACAGGGCATGAAGGTGCATGGCTCTGCCATGCTGGTCGATATCCGTGGCGCTCCTTGGGGTCCGGTGGAGGCTCAACCGCTGAGACTCCCCGAGGGATGGCGGGGCTTCGTCCTGGTGCAAGGCTATGCCTGCACGCCCGTGCATATCCGGGCTCCGGGACTCATGCGGATCACGTTGCATCCCTCGGCAGAGATCCGGGTGACGATCTCATCAGAAGGGCTGTCGCTTGTGGGTAGCCGTCTTGCTCTGTGCGTATTCGGTGCCAATGTGGGGTCCAGCACAGGACGGTGGCTGAAGCTTGAGGGGCGAACCCAAGTCTTGCTGAGAGGCTTGAGGCGAGGGGGGACCGTCGGCGTGGAGCTGCACTCGGAGCTGCGTCTCTTTGACATCGCGCGCGAGCAGGTACAGCTTGCGCAGGCCGTCAACAAGCTTGAGATCGTGGCTCGCGCCTACGCGACAGCTCATGTGCATTGCTCGGATCCGAGTCTTTTCGGAAAGACGCTCTACGTCGCTCCCTTCTATGCGGTGGACTGCGATGCAGGGACCCTCGACTATCGCTACCCCTGGCGAGCCGTCGAGTGGGATGGTTCGGGTTGGCCGATTTCTCGCTTGCGTGCGGGATCACTGGACTTCTGGGTCTGGACCGAAGGAGGACGATTCGGGAGATTGGGGCAGAGGCAGTTCTTGGCAGGTTCCAGTGGAGTGGCGCTGGAGGCCAGGTTGGACGCCAAGGCCTCTGCGACCCTGCGCGTGAGTGCTCATCCTCTGCTCGGTAGCCGCAGTCTGGAGGTCATCGTCTTCGATGCTTCCTATGTGGGGAATCCCGAGAACCTCTCGGGTTTACGGCGCACCATGCCCGGCCTTCGCCTCAAGACCTGGACCGTTCAGGCGGGACAGACGCTGCGCATGGACGAGCTCTGGCAACGACGCAGTCGTGTCGTGATCCGAAGCAAGGAGGGTGCCACACTCTGGGATGGGTACCTGGGCCTTGCCAAGAACCCGAAGGCCTACCTGGAGGCCACTCTGGCCCTGGGTGCCCTTGTACGACGCAAGCAGCCGGGCCCCCGTGGACAGCATCAGGGATGGCGCGTGTTCTCGAAGCAGACCGGCGAAGTCGTGAGGTACCAGAGAACAGAACACGACTCGCGTAAGCTTGGCTCCAGCGCTCTAGGTCTCAGCAAGACCCTGCTTCTGAGGGAAGGTAGCTATGAGATTCGCCCGCTCAACGCCTCCACGTCGACTCAGGCTGTGCAGATCGTTGCGGGCCAGATCGCCTGGTTCTGAGCCACGACGCCACGTGTCCTTCGCTTCAGTGCCATCAGAGCGCCAGCCCATGGCATGCGGCGGCTCAGAGCCTGCAACTGGCTGGGCCTCCCTCGCTCGATGGGTCTGCCTCATCGCCAGTGGAATCTGGGCCCTCACCATGCTGGCCAGTAGCCTGGCGAAACTCTGGAACCCCTGGGCCGCCGCCGCCATGAATCATCGTGTGGGCCTGGGAGGCCATGTGGCCTGGGTGATCCTCATCGCCTGTTTCGAAGTCGCAACGGCTTGGCTCCTGCTCCGCCGTGGACTGCGCGACCTGCTCGGCCTGGTTGCCGCGGGCGGCCTAGCCATGGTCATTCTAATCTGGCGGTTCACCTTCAGTAGAGAGGTGGGTGAGGGATGTGGCTGCTTTGGGGGCTTGCCGGTGCCGGGATGGCTCGCATGGGTGACCTCATCCTGCGGGTTCCTGGGCTGTTCGAGCAGC
>JAJRTL010000353.1 GCA_024278315.1 Planctomycetota bacterium
AGGACCGCTAGCCAGGATGGTTCATGAGATCGTTGTGAGCGAATGCGAGATCGGCGCAGCCGAGCTCGTTTTTGCGCTCTGACGAGCGCATTTCGAGTTCAGGACGGCTGCGCGAGATATGAGGCGACCCAAGAGGGTCGTCGAATCGAAGCCATGCCGAGCGAACCGATAGGTTCGCGGTCCTGGGCCGAAAGACGCCGTCAGACGCATCGAGGTCATGAATCGTTCGGGTTAGGAAGTGACGTTGTTGACGCTCTGCAGTTCGAGCTGGTTCTTGGTGCCATAGAGGATCGGGAAGCGCGTGCCCCAGTCTCCCTCTCGCAGGTTCAGCCTGGCCAGCATCTGGGGCTCGCGATCTTCGAGCCAGAGCAGGAAGGCACTTCGGGAGATGCAGCCCGCCATGATGCGGATGATCGGGCTGGGCTCGGGTGCGCGTTTGGATTGGGAGGTGATGAACTCAGCCAGAGGGCAGTCCTCCAACATGGCGAAGCCGACGGCAGGGTCGTCTGGGTGTGCCTCGTTCCATGCGGGCAGATCCTCGAGGACGTCCTTGGTGTTGTGCTCCTTGAGCTTCGCGATGATTTCATCTTCGGTGAACTGATCGTAGATGGATGTCATTCCTTCTCCATGTGGGATGGTGAGTGCGGGAGTGTAGCAGGTCGCAGGGCGCCGGCTCAGATACGTTCCAGGTGGTGGACCTTGAGGTAGTCGGCTTCGGGGAGATGGAGGGGGACGGGATGGTCGAGGGCCGGGGCCAGGCGTCCGTGGTGCCGGCAGGTGACCCCTGCACGAGCAGCAGACTTGCGCAGCATGGTCAGGAAGAGCTCGGGCGTCATGTTGTAGGAGCAGGAGCAGGTCAGGAGCCAGCCGCCTGGTTCGAGGAGGCGCAGGGACTTGGAGTTGAGGTCCTGATAGCCGCGCGTGGCTCCCTGGACCTCTCGTCTGCTCTTGGCAAAGGCGGGTGGATCCAGGATGATGCCCTGGAAGCGTCGCCCCTCCTGCAGCAGCTGCTTCACGACGTCGAAGACGTTGCCTCGCATCGTCTCGATGCCCGTCAGTTCGTTGCGCTCTGCTGCAGCTTGCACCTCGTCCAGGGCGTCCTGGCTCTGATCGACCGCCAGGACCCCATTGGCGCCTCCACGAGCAGCATGAAGGCTGAAGCCTCCCGTGTAGGAACAGAGATCCAGGATCTGCCCTTTCGACCGCGAGCTCTGCTCCTCGACGCATTTGCGCGCCGGGCGCTGATCCAGGAAGTAGCCTGTTTTCTGTCCTCGGTAGGGATCGATCTCGAGCTGCAGCCCGTGTTCCTGGATGCGGAGCCTCGGCATGCGCCGACCGTGGAGGAGTTCGACCACTTGGGGGAGACCTTCGAGGCGTCGTACACCAGCGTCGTTTCGGGCCAGGATCATCTCGGGTTCGAGAAGCTCCACGAGCAGCGGGACGATGTGGGGGAGCCAGTTCTCGGCGAAGGGAGTCAGACTCTGGAGGACGAGGGCCTCGGCATAGCGGTCGATGATGAGACCCGGCAGGCCATCGGCTTCGGCCGAGACGACCCGGTAGGCATTCGTCGTCGAGAGCAGGGGAGCACGCCTCGCGAGGGCCTGCTCGATGCGCTGGCGGAAGAAGGCCCGGAGATCAGGGATCTCGGCAGCGGCACCCGGCTGGAGCATACGCAGAGCGATCTTGGACTCGGGTGACCAGGTCGCGAGTCCGAGCTTGTGCCCCTTGTGACCGATGACCTGGAGTAGATACCCCACTCCCTCGTCGAGTTCAGCAATGTCATCCCGAAAGATCCAGGGGTGACCCGTGCGTTGCCAACGCGATCCTTTGGAGTTCAGGGTCGCGCGACCCAGGCGGTACTCGTTCATTGACTCGGTATCCACGGAAAGAGGGGCAGGGATGATCGAGGATGCTCCTGCGCTTGGCAATGCCGAAACGAGAGACGTGGCTTCGACTTGATTGCCTCAAGTCCTCCACGGCATCGGGACGATGCTTAGGTCCAGTGGTCACCGGGAGCTTGCTGTGCAACCCCAATCCTCCGAGCAGAAGGCCCGAGGGGACCCTTACCGTGAGGACTCCAAGGGAGTCCATGGGAGCGAGAGCGCGATGCCTGACGAATGCAACCTGGTTCTGAAGTACTTCGACCTGCTGGATGAGTTCGTCCGGGTCCGACTGCTCCAGGACTTCGAGTTTGCGGATCTCGTCGGGCAGCCACTCCAGAACAAGAGTCAGTACCGGCAGGCGATCATCCAGTCCTCGCTGCCGGACTTCAGTCCCGACATCTCGGGCAAGCTCAAGGTCTTGGAGGAGGAATACGATCCGCTGACGATCGAGGATCTTCTCTATCAGATCTGCATCGACGTCAATCCGGGACTCGAGATCCACCAGGTGGCACTACCGACCCGCATCCTGGACGACGAAGAGGGCGGTGAGCAGGTGATCGGCCCAGGGTTCGCGCCGCTTCCCCGGAACATCCTGAACCTCGATCGTCTCCTCCGCAAACGCGTCGTCGGTCAGGACGAAGCGGTCTGTTTGCTGGCGCGCGCGATGCAGAAGGCATCCATTGGCCTCAAACGTCCCAACAGCCCCATCGGGACATTCCTGCTCGTGGGCCGCACGGGCACTGGCAAGACCGAGATCGCCAAAGCACTCTCGGAGGCCTTGTATCAGGAGCCCGGCCGGCTGATCCGCATCGATTGCAGTGAGTACGCCCTCCCTCACGAATACTCCAAACTCATCGGCTCACCTCCTGGCTACATCGGGCACAGTGAAGGTGGCTACCTGACCGAGGCCGTGAAGGGCAAGAAGAACTGCGTCGTCCTCTTCGACGAGGTCGAGAAGGCTCACGAGAAGGTCCACAACCTCCTGCTGCAGATCCTCGACGAAGGGATCCTGACGGATAGCAAGGGAGAGACCGTGGACTTCACGCAGACCATCATCCTCCTCACGAGCAACCTGGGGGTGGAAGAGATCGATCGGATCCGGGGACGCATGGGCTTCGATCACGACAGGAGACAGTAGCTCCTGGATATCGATCACAAGCAGCTCACGCTGGAATCCCTGAAGACCAACTTCCGGCCAGAATTCCTGAATCGCATCGATGAGACCATCGTCTTCAACCCCCTGGATGTATGCATCTGCACGAGGATCGCAGGGCGGATGCTCAAGCAGATCTCCGATCTCATGTCTCCGCGAGGGTTCAAGATCAGATTCTCTTCCGGTCTCAAGCGTTTCCTGGCCAAGAATGGCTTTTCGGAGGAATACGGGGCCCGGGAGCTCAAGCGCCTCATCAAGCGCGAGGTCGAGGACTTGCTCGCAGAGAAGATCCTCGATGGCGATCTCCTGCCTGGCTCGGTTTTCGTCCGCATGCGTGGACGCAAGGTCCTCATCTCGAATGAAACCGTGAGAGAGCGGACTGTCGTCTGAATCGGGGATTCTGCCCAAGTGAAGGTCTGATCCAGTCGAAATAGTAAACAGCGTCGAGTCGGTAGTATTGCAGTTGGGCTCGCTGCTGGCCTCCATTCCCGCCCTGCCGGCGGGCTTTGCGGAGGTCAACTACCGCCAATGTCATGGTTGCCTTCACGAAGAGCCCATCCGTACGCTTCAGCCTGCCCCTGATACTGGGGGTCCTCTTCACGCTCGGGGTTCTGGGCTGGAAGCATGGTCGAGATCTGGCCCGTCAACAGGAGGCTCGCATCCAGGCAGAGCTGGATCGGGATCTCCGGGACCTGTCCTGCGACTTGAGGGTGCAGAGGGCCATCTGGAATGGCGAATCTCCCTTGGCAAGGAGTGCCCTGCGCATCCTGTTGGATCAGACGGAGGGGCTTTCGAGAATCGATCTGGTCCTTCGTGGACGAAGGGGAGAGGCGACTCGCACCCTCGTTTCGCTGGCGAAACCCGATGCCGGGGAGCTTCTCCCCTGGAATGGCAAGATTCCAGCTCTTGCCCAGATCTACCGCAGGCCGGATTCGGATCATGTTCTCGGGATCCAACCCGTGCGGTCCATGGAGGACGTGTTGGGTGGCCAGACGGCTGAGGCTCTCGGATCCTCCGGGCGCGCCGCTCTCGTCTACTGGGTCGATGAGTCGAGACTCCTCGCGGCACCAAGAAGGCCCGCATGGGCCGTATGGGGACCTATCCTGGGGGCGGGTCTCTTCTTGACCCTGATGCTCCTGTGGTTCTCCGGGATTCAGGAGCGCCTGGGGCAGCGGGAGCGATTGCAGCTGCGCAGTGACCTGCGGGCCGCGCGTTGGGAAATCCAGGTCCTAGAGGAGAGCTTCGAGCTCCGGGTTGACGAGGGCACGCGAGAGATCCGTGAGGTCATGCGGCGACTGGAGCATCTCTCCGAGTTGAAGGATGGTTTCCTGGCATCGGTGAGTCACGAACTCCGGACGCCACTGACCAGCATCCGGAGCTTCGCGGAGATCCTGCTCCAGTCCTGGTACGAGGAAGAGCCCGAGACCCGCACCGAGTTCCTCACGATCATCCGAGAGGAGAGCAAGAGGATCTGTAGGCTCATCAACCAGGTGTTGGATCTGGAGAAGATCGAGGCCGGGCGGATGGATTGGCATCTCGAGAGCTTCGATCTCACTGAAATGGGACGGAAGACCTTGCGTGTTCAGGAGGGACTCCGGAACCTCAAGCCTGTCGACTACGAACTCGATGTTCCCGAGGGTCCCGTGCTCTATTGCGGTGACCAGGATCGGTTGCAGCAGGTGCTCGTCAACCTGCTCTCCAACGCTTGGAAGCACTCACCCGAGGGAGGGCGGATCCGACTCTCGATCTTCGAGTTCGCAGGCGGGGTGGAGCTGCGCGTGGAGGATGAAGGTCCGGGGGTCCCCGACAGCGGGGCCCGCGAAGCCATCTTCGACAAGTTCCACCAGGAAGGGCCTGGTGAGGAGCCGGGCCTGGCCAGTACGGGCCTCGGGCTTCCCATCGCCAGGGAGATCGTGCACATGCACGGCGGTTGGATCAGCTGTACAGATGGAGAGCTGGGTGGGGCCTGCTTCGTCCTGCTTCTGCCGCACGATGAAGGTCGATTGGAACGTGTGATGGGCAGGAGCGAGACCCTGTTTCGAGTGCCCGCTGCGGAGTAGCCCTCCTTCGGGAGTCTGGTGGTTCGTGTTCTGTGTCAGAGCAGAAGCGACGAGGCCTGGAGTGCCAGGAGCAGGAAGACCACCAGCAGCAAGGTGGCTGGGATCAGGATGGGCAGCAGATACCCTTGCAATGTGCCGACCGGCAGTCCGTAGCGAACCGCGAGGCTCAGGGTCATGAGGGGAAGCAGGAGACTCAGAAGCAGATGCAGACCATGATAGGGAAGGCCCTCCCAGCTGAACAATGACTGGAGTGGAGGACGACCAAGGATCCGCCGCCTGAGTTCCCGGTCGGGGCGGGAGGGACGGATGTCGAGGTCGGGAAGCAGCTCTCCGGCATAGCGGAATCGGAGATGGTCCTCTGTATCCATTTCGATGTCGACCGAGTCATAGCTTTCGGGTCGCTTGCCATGACGGAGATAGAGGACTCCGAGGAGCCGGCTCTTCCTCCGCTTCTCGTAACTGATGATCCCCCGGCTGCCAGAGAAGGCATTGGCGGCATCGAGATGGAGAAAGCGGGCTTCGAGTGTCGTATCCGTTTGCCCGGGGGGCGGGAGCCAGGAGCCGAGGATCCAGACGAGCAGGGAGAGGAGGGGAACGATCCGGAAGAGGCGCCAAGGGGGGTGTCCCTGGCATAGCAGTCCCGTCCACTCCTCCCGCGAGCGCAGCTGCAGGGCCATGACAAAGGCTGCTGCGAGCGACAGGAGGGGGAGGGCGAAATGGTGGAGTCCGAGCCTCTGGAATCGTGTGAGACCCTGGAGTCCGGGCAGGACCCATGTGGCGACGAGGAGAGGGAGTTGTCCGAGCAGGAGTGCGAGGAGGAAAGATCGGCCCAAGTATCGATCCAGGCGACTCATGTCAGAGCCCCCAGGCCGAACAGTATCGGCGGCAACATCCAGGCCGCGACCCGGCTCACGAGACCAGGTTCCCACTGGCGGCCCAGCGATATCATCACGAGAGCCAGACCCAGCAGGAGGGCGCAGCCAGACCACCAGGCTCGCCGGACCATCCGATCGGGATTCCACGAGGATCTCCGAGGCGCAGCGAGGAGATCCAGAGCAAGGCGTTGAAAGCCGAGTTCTCCCCAGGGGGATGCCTTCGAGTGCCAGATTCGACCCTGCTGGAGCTGGATCCTCCCGGGCGGCAGCAGCTCCAGGCTCTCTGCACTGAGTGCCGTCCATGCCTCTGCCTGCCGCCGCAGGAGGGTGACTTCCTCGAGCTTGTTCCCTTCGACCCGGTCGTAGGAAATGGCGAGACCATCCAGTTCCGAGGCGGCCCGGTCCAGCTCCTCGTAGCGGCCGCCCGCCAGGAGGAGGAGAGGATTTTCGATCTTCGCCTCGAGCCGGGCCCGATTCAGAGGGGCCAGTGCTCCTGCCCAGAAGAAGAAGAGCAGGCAGAAGGGGAGGAGAGCAAGGAGCCAGCCGAGCCGGGCACGGACCGGACCCAGGGGCAGCATCGCGATGGCCTGGAGCTCACCACTTTGACGGACCTTTTGGAGGTAGAGGGCCAATCCGAGGGGGAGAGCCAAGGCCAGACTCGTGGGGCCGATTTCTACGAAGAGGAAGCCGAGTGCCTCTCCGGTAGGCAATCTTGCCAGCAAGGGCCAGCGAAGCAGGAGGAAAGCACCCAGGAGGAGCAGGAGGGATGCCTGCAGCAGCGCCCAGGTGAGGAAGAGGTCGAGTCCGAGTTGGCGCGCGAGATAGACGGTGGCTCGCAAGGTCACGCTTCCTCGGGCGGTGGTGCCGCGACCGGTGGGGTCGTCCGCCAGGCGGGAGGGGCATGCAGGAGCCGGGTCAGAGCGGCCGTGCAGGCCGTCTCGACCCGGAGAATCTGTGGGCCCAGCGGAAGCACCTGACCACCCGCGCTGAGGATCCTCTCCTTCTCCCGCGGGCTGAAATCCCCTTCGGGGCCCACGAGTACGATGGCATCCGGCAGGTCCAGGGGTGCTCGGTCGCTGGGACCTGGTTCCTGTCCGGGTGTGGCCAACCAGGCCTCGCCAGGACCCGTCGCGACTCTCTGTTCCACGAAGGCCTCGAGACTCTGGGCGGGTGAGAGCTGGGGCAGCCAACGGGCTCCCGATTGGCCGGCGGCCGCCTGAAGGACGCGTTCCCAGCGCTTGGGTTGGCCACGCCCCTCAGGTGGCGTGCGCTCGCAGCGGAGGGGATGGAAGGCAGCGCAGCCCAGCTCGGTCGCCATCTGGAGCAGGGTCTCGGCCCTGCCTCCCTTGGGAGGGGAGAAGGCCAGCTCGACGCGGCGTAGGCGTGGCTCCGTGTACTCCACAATCTCCAGCACCTCCAGATCACAGCGACGCGACGAGGCCTGTATGAGGGCGCAACGGGCCTCGCGCCCCTGGCCATCGAAGAGCCTTACCTCATCCCCAGCCTGCTTTCGTAGCACCCTGCATAGGTGATGGGCGGCTTCGGCCTCGAGTCGGATGTGGCGCGAGTCCTGCAGGTCTGAATGGAAGTAGCGATCTGCCAAGCCTGGCCTCCTAGGGGCGTGAAGGGCTGCGGGCAGTCTCCTGCCCTCTGTGTTCTGTGACGGATCCCGCTTTCCTCTTCGGGAATCCCAGTCAAGTCCTGCGAATCGAACCCTGTGCCTGGAGCCGACTTCGGGTAAACTCGCCTTCTTGCTCGTGTCCGGATCAACTGCCCCGTTGTATCCAAGGCTGAGTCGAACCGCCACCGGGTTCCCGGTTCTCCACCTCTGCGGGTGGGGCCGCCATCCGTCCGAGAAACGGGTGAGGGGAGAGGAGTGGGGGTGCGATGGATGCCCGCTGATGGCAGGCTGCTGCCCGCCAAAAGCCGAGTGAATCCTTGCCCTGGAACATCCTCAAAGCTCGACCGACCTCGTTCGGCTCGACTCAACCACGCCGATTCAGCCCTCATGGCGAAGTTCGTCGTTCAAATCGTGGAAGGCCCTTCCCAAGGGAAGCGCCAGATCCTTCCCAGTCACGAGGCCCTCGTCTTGGGACGCAAGCCCGAATGTGGCTTCGTCCTCGCCGAAGATGACAAGGTCTCCGGCCGTCACTGCGAACTCGCTTTCGAGAAGGGCATCCTGATCCTGCGGGATCTCGGTTCGACGAACGGAACGCGTGTGGATGGCAAGAAGATCACGGAGATCCCCATTTCGCATGGGGACCGCTTCATGGTCGGACGCCTGATGCTCGAGGTCTTCGATGAGGACCTGGGCTCTCCATCGCAGCAGATGTCCATGGAGATCGATCGGGATCTCCTGGAGAAATCGAAGAAGCGGAGTCCCATGGCACTCCTGGTGCTGCTGCTCATCGTTGCGGCGGCGGGAGGAGGTTGGTTCTTCCTCCTGCGCGAGGGTGGGGGAGCTGGACCGCGCAAGCGGGAGAAGGCTGTGATCGTCGTGCCTGGCAACAAGCTCGACGTCGCCGCTGGCAATCTCGAACAGGACGCTTCGCACTGGATCCCCCTCGTCGAGGGTGGCGAGTTCCAGGTGATGACTGGCAGCAGCGGTGCACACAGTGGCAAGGGCTACCTCTTGGCTGATCTGGGCGGTGGAGAGAAGGGCTCTCTGGGGCCTGGCTTCGCCGGGACGGTTCTCGGCGATCCGATACCTGTTCAGGGGGCCTTGACGGCCAAGGCCTGGGTGCGCACCCAAGGCCGGGTGCGCGTGGCTTTGCGCATGCTCTTCTTCGACGAAAAGCCTGAGCGCTCCCGCCCGGGCATGGCCGAGGAGTACGAGGGAGAAGAAGACGCCCCTGTCGAGAAAGAACGATTCCAATCCTGGCCTGGGCTGGTCGTCGGCACCCGGCTCGAAGAGATCGCGGGTGGAGACTATCAGGCCCTCGAAGTCACGTCACAGGTGCCGCCTGGAGCCGAGTGGGTCTGCCTTGCTTTCGTAGCTGTGTTGGCTCCTGGGGTCACGGACGAAGCGGATGTGCGCCTGGATGATCTCTCCCTGGTTTCTGCGGATGCCGGCACGCAGGGCAGCGTGATCGCCATCAAGGTCCGGCAACTCTGGTCGTCGTCTCCTGGGATCATGAACCTCAGAGCAGACAGTCCGCCGGAGGAGACTCTCTCCTCACTGCGGGTCTTGCCCGCGGAGGGCTCGGATCCGGCTCTGGAGGCCTTGGGGCGCCTCCTCCCCTTGCCCTTGACCGATCTGCTCCAGGGCGTCACCTTGGAGAAGACCGATCGTGGCGCGACCCTCAAGGCCGAGGGCAAGGCCATCCTCGTGGCGCAGGTGGGGCGCGACCTGTTGGAAGGAGGCTACTTTTTCCGGACGCAGGTTCCCGTTTCTGAGGACAAGCAGATTCTCGCCTATCAGCGTCGCTCCGGCGCGCAGGAGACTGATAACTGCGCTTCGGTCTACTGGCAAGGCGGGAACCGCCGACTCGAGTTGGTGCCGGCCAGGCTCCAGACGATCCGGGTCCAAACAGGAAATCACCCCGGTTGGGTCGAGTTCTACCTTCCATTCGCGCAGAGCATGGACATCCACCTGGACTTCGAGGTAGACGTGCGGCAGAGCCAGAGCCTCTTGTCCCGGGCACTCGATGCCGAGCGTAAGGGAGATCTGGGCAAGGCCCTGGATCTCTATCAGGAGGTGATCCAGACCAGGCCCTTCCACGAGCCTTCCTTGACGCAGGCCCAGACGCGTCGATCCAAGCTCCTGGCAGGAGTCAGGGATCGCATCGAGGTCGTGGACCTCCGCTTCCAGGAAGCCAGCGAACTGGGCTACATCGGTCTGCTGCAGGATGTGCTCAAGATTGCTCGCAAGATCGAGGTCGACTACAACCACCACCCGCAGATCCTGGCGGCACTCTCCAACGTGCGGAGCAAAGTCGATGCCCAGCTGGCCAGCCTCCAGAAGGCCAGTATCGAGACCCGTGCCGAGAATCTGCTGGAGAAGGTGTTGGCGCTTCACAAGGACGGAAAGCCCGCGCTGGCGAAGTTGATCTTCACCTTCGTCGAGACTCGTTTGGCCAATACGGACCAGGTCAAGACGCATGTGGCTGCGGTTCGAGAATTACTGAACAAGAAGTAGGAGCAGGAACATGGCCAAGAACGGAACCGGATTCGATTCCTCGGGTTCTGAGACGCTCCTGCTTTCGGGGCGTCGCAAGGGACAGACCTTCCAGGTGACCGGGTTCCATCGTGGATCCGGTCCGGGAAAACTCGGCGCCGTGACCGCGGGGGTCACGGGACGCGATCTCATTCTCAAGTACAGCAAGGTCCCGACCGTGCCCGATTGGCAGCTTGCCAAGCTCATGGACTTCGAGGTCCAGGAGATCGCGGGGCAGGCGGGTGGCTCCTTGTCTGCAGACTACAATCTGCTGCCGGTTGCCGACGAGATGACCGGTGAGGACACGATCCTCCTCGCCTTGGCCAAGGACGATGCCCTGGATGGGATCGCCGCACAGGTCGCTGCCGCGGGAGGGCAGATCTCGGCGTACACGCCCAATCCCGTGGCCGTCTACAACGCCTTCCTCCAGGTGGGTCCCCCGGCCGATGAGGAAGAAATCTGTCTTCTGGCCTGGGTGGGTGAGACCAGCCTGGATCTGGCTCTTCTGCGAGGGACGACCCTGCTCTTCGCGCGCAACGTCTCGGGTGGGCTGTCGACGCTCGATGGTGCCATCGCTCAGACCTTCAACGTGCGTGATGAACGCGCCCGCAAGATCCGGCTCGATCTCCTCAACCTGGATCCACGGGCGCGCGGCAATTATGAGTCGAGCCAGGTGGAGCGCGTTGCGCATTCGGTCCAGGGTGTCTCGGGCATGCTGCAAGCGGCACTGCGATCCACGCTGGCCTTCTGTCAGAGTCAGACCAATATCCAGGATCTGAGCCTGGACAAGATCTGGCTCTGCGGACCTGGTGCCAAGATCAAGGGGATGCCCGAGTTCCTCTCCAGCGGGCTCAACTGTGCGGTGGAGATCTGGGATCCGGTCGAGAGCCTGGATCTCTCTGCATTGGATCCTGGTCAGGCTGCCGAACTGGAGACGGTTGGACCCGAATCTGTCGTGGCTCTCGGCTTGGCCCTGGCCCCTTGCTTCGATGAGTTGTACTCGATCGAGATCCTGCCCGAGGCGGTCAAGAAGAAGCGGCGCTTCACCGAGCGAACGGTCTGGAACATCGCGGCCCTTGTGCTGGTCTTGCTCTATCTGGGTTCCCACTACCAGAGCTCCGCCGCCGAGCACGAACGTCTTTCTGCGGCTGCCAAGAAACTCCGGGGCAAGGCGTCCCGCGTCTCCAGCATCAGCAAACAGACGATCTCACTGATCGAACAGAACCAGGCCATGGCACAGGAAATCGCCTACCTGGAAGAGAAGGCCGTGCCGCACTATGGGACCGTGAGACTCCTGCGCGCCTTCCGGGAGGTCCTGCCGCCCGAGTTCTGGATCAAGAAGATCCAGAGTCGTTCGGAGGATGCGCCCTGGACTCAGGTGGATGGTAAGGGCGGGGCTTCGGGCAAGCGAAAACCGGGAGGCTTCCGGAGAGGCAAGAGGAGAGGATCCAAGCGGATGCTCGTGATCTATGAAGGTCTGGGTGTTCCCATTCTTGGGCGCGACATACGGACAGAGGTCTATCCCGCATTCAAGGCCGGGCTCGAGAGGCTTGTGCCCAAACACATTGCCCAACCCAAGTCGACTGACCCCTTCCAGTTCTCGGGCAAGGTCGACTTCCTGTTCCTCGAAGCAAAGAATCCGGAGTAGGGGCAGAGACCATGGACCTCAATGACATCTGGCAGCAGCACAAGACCTGGATCCTCGGCGTGCTCGGCGGCCTCGTACTTTTCTTCATCGGAAAGAGCATGATCTCCAACTCCTACAGTACCAAGTCGAGCCGGATGCAGATCGCAAAGGCGAAAAAGGTGCTCAAGGAGTCGCACTACACGATCCAGGAAAGGCGTGCAGTCCAGGAGATGAAGGGCGAACTCGAGAAGCGTCTGGCTCGTCTCCGGGACAAGCTCGAGTTCCATCCTCGATCTGAATTCCTGCTGGACGGTCAGCAACAGGGCCCGGCCGTCTACTACCTCCGCAAGGAAGGCATGGTGCGGTCTCGGCACAGTGAGGCCATGGAGTCTGCTGGCGTCGAGTTCGGATCCCCGAACCTTGGCATGCCTGCGGAACCTCCCATCGGCCGGGATCAGAAGCAACTCTTTCTCTACGGTCTGGACCTCATCGACGACACCTTGACGCGGCTTCTGGATGCTCATGTAGAAGCGACCAATCGCAACCCGGACGCGCATGGTCTGCGCGCGGTGGAGAGCATCAAGCTGGATCCGAAGATCGCCAGCCGACGCTCGACCAGGCGCAGGAAGGGCGACGAGGAGGCACGCAAGGAAGTCCTCGCGAGCCTTCGGATCCGATGTGATTCGTTGACCTTGCAGATCTTCCTGGAGCGCATGCTCGGGGATGCCGACCTTCGACCTCTGGTGATCTCCAATGTGGAAGCCGTGGACAAAAGTGATACTCCCGGGCAGCCCCTGGTCGTGAATATCGAGCTCCTGGCCCTCCTTCCCAAGAGTTGACATCGTGGATATACGCAAAGAACAAGCGCTGCTCCTGGGCACCCTCGGAATCCTGGCTCTGCTCTACGTGAACCGTGGAGCCGCCAACGTCTCTACGAAATTGCCGCGAGCCAAGGTCCTCGACATTCCGCCCATTGCCCAGACGGCAGAGGTCCTCTTCATGGGCGGGGCCAAGAAGATCGGGGACCTCAAGCGGGACCTCTTCGTCGAGCCTTCGGATATCTCCGTCCTTCCGCCGCTCGAAGCCCCCGACCTCGGCTTGCCGGATCTTCCGGACCTGCCTGTCGTGTTGCCTCTCCTGCGTTTGGGAGTCGATACTTCGCACTGGTTCATCCAACGCATGCCGCAGAAGCAGATCCAGGCACTCGGGAAAGGAACGCAGCTAGCCAAAGCTACCGGCACCGGAGGAACGCCCCCCACGTCCGGTGAGGAAGCTACCGAGACCGTGGTACCCACGACGCTGGAGGACGTGGATCCCCAGGCCGAGAAGGAGAAGATCTGGGCCAAGCAGTACGATCTCGTGATCTACAAGGGGCACAAGCATTGGGGCCGCATCCTCAACAAGGATCCCTACCGATTGGGTCGTCCCAACCCCGATGCGCAGACCAGGCTGCTCGAGATCCAGGGGCCGTTTCCAGAGGGGCTGGAGCTTGTCTATCGCAAGATGAATCCCGAGAGGGGCAGTGTCTCCATCGCCAGGTTCAAGGTCACGGGCGAGGATCTGGCCGAGGTCAGCCTCATTCGATTCGCCGACACGGTTTCCAACGTAATCGCCATGAAGCGGGTCCGGCTTCCCGCAGGCGAGATTGGTCTACCTGAGCGCGAGGCCTTCATCCTCGAGTTGCTGACAAAATACCGAGACTACCCTGAGGCCTTTCGTGTTGCCGAAGAGCAGGCCCTGCTCTACATCGAGAACAACAAGGTCTCTCCTCGCGGGCACGAGCTGCTCTGCCTGGTCTACTCCGTCTCCGGCCAACTGGAGAAGCAGCTGGCCAAATACCAGGATCTGATGCAGGGGGAGCACCGCAAGGAGTCCTTCATCTACCGGGGACTTGGCACGCTCGAAGCGCGCCTGGGCATGGACGAGGCGGCCGAGGAGCATCTGAAGCAAGCGGTGAACCTGAAGGAGTCCGACGCCAAAGCTCGTTTTGCACTGGCACGCTTCCTGCGCAATCAATCGCGAGGCGTCGAGGCTCTGGAACAGGCCGAGCGAGCAGTGAAGAACATGGGCCAGAAGCTCCGCAGTGAAGAGGCCTTTGCGATCTCGAGTCTGTACGTGGCCTGCTTGTTGAGCGAAGGGAAGGTGGCAGAGGCCTCCACGGCCCTGCTCCAGGCAGGGAGTCATCTGACCGGAACTCCCGAGGACAGCCCCGCCTACAACCTTCTCATGGGGGCAGTGAGCTATGAGGAGGGCAAGTTCGAGGAAGCGGCGAATGCCTTCGCCGTTGCTGCCGAGGGCATGAGCGATCCCGTTCTGCCCGCTACGGGGCAGGCCTTGGCCCACTTCCGGCAGGGCAAGATCAATGATGCTATGTCCGCTGCGGAGGGTGGTCTCAATCGGGATCCCCTCGAGCGCTATCGGGTCCTGGTCGTCAAGGGCTTCCTGTTGGGTAGCCAAGACAAGATCGACGCAGCCGTGGAGACCTTCCAGCAGGCACTGGGGATGGCTCCACGCGAGCCCTATTCTCTCTACATTCTTGGACGTTGGCTCTCCAAGGGAGGTCGATTCGACGAGGCGGAGGATGTGTTGGAGGATGTCCTCTCCAGGCATGCCGAGATCGTCGAAGTCATGGCCGAGTATGCACTCATGTTGATGCGGCAGGCAGAGGCTGCTGGATTCAGTGCTGAGGCCCATGGCCTCTTGCTCCGGGCGGAGCGCTATGCCAAGAAGGTCTGCGAGATCGAGGAGGGTCGTGCCAGGCTCTGGATCTACCAGGACCTTCTGGGAGTCATCCGCTACTACCTGCGCAACAACGATGGAGCTCGCGCTGCCTTCCAGCAGGCCATCGCCTGGGCTCCGTTGGACGAACAGGCCCACCCCAAGATCTTCCTGACGCTTCTGGACTACCGGGATGGCCGGACGGATGACACCCTGGCTCAACTCAGGGACATCAGGGAGACGCTCCAGCCCGAGAGCGAACTCAGAGGCTTCATCGGCAAGCTCATCAAGCAGATCGAAGATCACGCCAACCTGCGTGTGTTCCGGACCGGGTTCGAACTGGCCGGGAAGGTCGGCAAGGATTTTCGGGAGTCCAAGGTCAAGCCACGATGGAAGAAGTCCGGAGGCAACATCAGTGTCAACGGCAAGTCCGATGGTCAGCCGGTCTGGATGCGCAAGACCGTCACGCGAGGGGCAGGCAAGCTCGTCGAGGTCAGTGTCCAACTCAAGGTGGGTGCTGAGTTCGGAGGCAGCCGGGCATTTCTGAGGATCACCGACAAACCCATCAAGACTGGCGGGAGATCGTCCCAGTCCAAGTTCGAGTATGTCGTGGGGTATGATCGAGGACTGCGCGTGTTCCTGAAGGAAGGTGTGGCCGAGAAGAAGCCGATCATCGACAGGAGGGAAGCGCGTGGAGATTTCCGGGCGGACGGTCTTTCGTTCAAGAGGGGAGAGACCCACCAACTGGGATTCAAGATCGAGCGGGGCGATGGGGGTGGACGACAAGCCGTCTTGATCGTGCTTCTGGACGGTCGAGAAATCGATCGAGCCAAGGTCAGCGTCTTTGGCTTTGGACGGGGTCGGGACCTGCACCTGGATCTCTGGATCGAGGGTGACAGGAGATCGATGCTCCAGGCGACCTTCGATGACTTCATGTTGACGCGGTTCGCGCAGTGACCTCCAAGAGCTCTGACCTCGGAGACGCGTGATCCTGGAGAGGCCTGCAAGGAGGCAAAGAGATGAATGAGACATACAAGGGGATGAGGGCCGGGCAGAGTCGAGGGTTCACGCTCGTCGAGCTCTTGATCGTCATCGGCATCCTGGCCTTGATCGCAACGGCTCTCCTGAGGAACGTCATCGGGGCCACCGAGACGGCCAATATCGCAGCGACGAGGAGCCTCCTGGCACAGCTGGAGCAGGTGGCGGAGCGCTACCAGGCGAACAAGAAGTTCGGCGACTACCCTCCCGATGATTTCAAGGACCCGCTCGGGAAGATCCGGGTCAAGTCCGACTCCGTCAACTCGGGGATCGAGTCCTTCTTGATCTTCGTGAATCGTCAGGATGGCCGGACGGACTTCC
>JAJRTL010000354.1 GCA_024278315.1 Planctomycetota bacterium
GAGAGAGAGAGGGAGAGAGAGAGGACTACGCATAGCAAGCGGTGGTAGTTGATCTTCGAGCATGGGGGAAAGGGGAGTGTCGATTCTCGACCGCTCGCTGTCAAGGGGCTTTCCAGCGGACATTCTGCATTGCCTTGAATGCGCATCTCCTTTCAGCGTGATTGCCTTGGAGGCGCACTCTCCCTTACCGATCCGGCCACGAGAGCGCAGGGAATCAGCAACGGCTGAGGCCACAGAGCCAAGGGCAAACCTTCAGCCCGTTCTCAGGCGATACTCGATGTAGTCGGCGACCTTCTGGATCTGCGCGGCCAGGCCCTGTGCCTGCGTTTCGGTCATCTCGGACAGTTGCTCAAGGAGGCAAGGCGGAGCGTCCTCGGGGGGAAGACCGCTGCGGGGGACACCGACGTGGTCGAAGAGAGTGCGTGCCTCGCCTCCGGGAAGCTGGTCCCGGTCGATCGCGAGGAAGAACTCGAGCGCGGCACGGAGACGCACGTGGATGCCGCCACGATGCGTCTCGAGGATTCGGAGCGCCTCGGTGAACATCTCAAGCGCCAGCGACATCTCCATCATCGGGTTGACGAAGACTCCCCTGTCATTGACCCGGCCATGCCATGCTTTCTCCAAGGTCGAGTCGACGAACCGTTGGATGGTCAGGGGTTCCAGTTGTGGAAAACTGAATCGATCCAGACCGTTCATCCGCATCCCGTCGGCAAGCTCCACGACATCGGGCTCCAGGATCCCCTCTTGGACGGAGTAGACGATCTCATACGCATCGAGCTCAGACCGGAACGCAGGCGTCAACCAATCGGGGATGTCGACGAAAGGCAGGATGGCGTCCTCGCCGAAGCGCGGGTTCATTCGGCCTGGATTCACTCGGATCCCTTCGGATGGAATCCACCTCCTGCGGTTGTCAGGGTCTCCAGAAGGATCTGTCATAGGCCCTCTCCTATACCGCCTTCTCCATGCCCGGGGACAGGTCCAGGCCGCTCTTGCCCACGGAGACCAGGGCGGTGAGGGCGTCGTTGACCTTCATGCCCAGCGGGCGGATCTCGGATTCGTCGAGGACGAGGAGGCGGCCGGTGCTGGGGTTGGGGGAGCCGGGGACGAAGACGACGACCTTGGGGGCGCCGGTGGGGTCTTCGAGTCGGTTGGTGATGAGGCCGAGCTCCTCGGCGTCGTTCTCGCGACTCCTGACGAAGACAGCCTTCTCGAAGACGGCCTCGTCGCCCTCACCGTAGCCCAGGATCTGCTTGAGGGTGGCGTAGAGGCTGCCGAGCAGGGGCAGGTGCTTGAGCAGGGTGTCGACCAGGGACCAGGCCCAGCGCCCCAGGAAGGTCGAGACGGCGAGGCCCACGAGGTAGATCACGACGATCACGGCCAGGAGACCAAGGCCCGGGAAGTAGAAAGCCTGCTGGGCCAGCCACGATTCAGCAATCGTGAACTCGAGCCAGACGATGCCGAGGATGGTTCCGCCGATCGGCAACAAGGCCACGACGCCAGCGATGAGATTCTTGTAGATGTGTTGCCACAAGCCTTCCATGAGCCCTCCCGAGCTGTGATGACACGATCACGACGAGTGCAAGAGCTGCCTCCGCACCCAGATCGTTTCCTATCCTTCTCCTCAACGGGAGGCTTGTCCAGTGCGCAAGCCCTGAGGCCCACTCCTATGTGGAAAACTGGTCCTCGAGCTGTTCCCTGCCTATGCTAGCGGCATGTGGTACCGCATCGTTTGCCTGTTGCTGTTCGTCGTGCCTTCGCTGTTGTCGGCACAGACAAGGGGCTTGGGCATCCTGGTCGAGGCCGAGGACTATGCGGCCAAGGATTCGGAGGCCGAGGATTTCGCCTACGAGGTGCCGGAGTTCGGGGCCAGCTCGGGGGTCGCGCTGGCGCGGATCTTTCGCAAGGGTCACCTGGTCTATGAGCTCTGCTTGCCACGGGAGGGGAGCTGGTCGATCTGGGTCCGCTATGCAGCCACGCGTGCGACGCGGATGGGCTTCTTGCTGGACCCGACCGCGGAGGAGATCGGGAAGACGCGTTTCAAGCGTGCGAAGCTGCCTGCCACGGATGGATTGACGGGCCGGGGTGCGTATCGCTTTGGCTTGTTGGCGAAGCGAAAGCTCGCCGCCGGGAAGCACCGGCTGGTGTTTGCCTCGGGGGGTTTTCGACTCGACTGCATCTACCTGGGTCTGGGGCGCGGGGACGGTGCGCCTGCGCTGGCGCAGTGGCGCGCAGCCGGCAGGATGAGCTACAGCGCGGACATGCGGAAGCTCCTGGCTCGGCCCTTGCAGGAGATCCGACCGGCCTGGATGGAGGAGCTGCGGGGCTACCGACTGCCAGCCTGGTTCGGGGGGCAGCGCGGACAGGCGCACACACGACTGGGCCTGCGATGGATGGACAAGCCGATCTTCTCGGAGGCAGGGGCGGCCTTTGCGGCCATGGGGGCCAAGGTCTTTGCGCGTCACATCAAGTCGGGGGACGAAGGAGCCTGGTGGCGGAGCGCGGTCGGCGCGGTGTCTCCGCGCGTGAAGAACCGCGACCTCGCCCGGCAGGTCATCGACGAGGCGCACAAGAGCGGCGAGAAGATCATCGCCTACTCGCGGCACATGGAGGACAAGGCTGCTGCTGCTGCGCATCCGGACTGGGTCTGCGTGGACGCGCGGGGACGACCGCTGTCGAGTCGGCGCGGTAAGTATCTCTGCTTCAACAGCCCCTACGCGGACTTTGTTCAGACGCGGCTGCTGGAGTTGGTGGAGCGGGGCGCGGATGGCTTCTACTTCGACGAGGCGCACCAGCCCAAGCAGGGCTGTTGGTGTCGATACTGCAAGAAGCGATTTCGTGCGGAGACCGGGCTCGAGCTACCCAAGGGCTACCGGCCTTTCGATCTGCACTGGAACAAGCTCAGGGAATTCACCAACGCGACGATCGAGCGCACGTTTTTGCGTTGGCGGAAGGCCATCCATGAAAAGCGTGCCGACTGCGTGCTGCTGATCTCGTCCAACACGCTGCCCGGACTCGAAGCGCCCACACTCTCGACGCGGCTGCTGCGCATCGCCGACAGCGTCAAGACCGAATGGGGGCTCGCGGATCGGCGGGGTAGCAACCGCATCTTCGAGTTCGCTCCCGAGCTGCGCCGACCCGAACGCGGGCTGCGCATGGCGCAGGGTTGGGATCTCGCGCGCGATGCGGCCGACGGCCGGCCGGCGCATGTGTGGACGCATGGCTTCGAGAAGGAGCAGCACATCCTCCTCGCCGCGGCTGCGGTGCTGGGCCATGGCTGCATCCCCAACCTCGATGTCCAGGAGAAGGACCTGCCCGATGCGCGTTTCGAGAAGGCCTTCGCGCTGGCCGCTCGTGTGTCGCCAGCCCTCGTCGGCAAGCGCCCTTGGAAGGACACGCTGCTCCACTATCCGCAGGCTGCGCGCGACCAGCTGCTGACCGATCCGCTCGCGCGTTGGCAACAGGTGCTGGGGCCCTTCCAGCAGGCCTACGCCGCGCTCGCGCGCCAGCGTCGCCCCTTCGCCTTGCTGACCGACAGCCAGTTCGTCGAAGGCATCCCCGAGGAATGTCGTTGTCTGGTCTTGCCGAGTCCCGACCGAATCGGCCCGGCGATGGCGCGGGCCGTGGCTGCGTTCGCCAAACGCGGGGGCCTCGTGCTGGGCTACGACCAGGCCAACAAGTCCTGGCCGAGCGGACTCCTCGACGCAGAGACCTTCACGCGGGAGATCCCCCCCGCCCAACCACAGGTCCTCGGAGGCCCGGCGAAGATGCAGGCGCAGTACTTCGTCGACGCCGAGCATCAGCAGCTCCTGATCGCGTTGATCCAGGACTTCAGCGGGCTGCAGGACGGCTTCGACGGGAAGGGCAAGGCACGTCGTCCCAAGCCCCAGCACCTGGCCGCGCCGGTCGAGGGCGTCACGCTACGCTGGCGCGCGGACGCCTGGTCGGCTGGCCCAACGCTGCGGGACCTCGCCTCTCATGAGCAACTCACGATCGCCAAGCAGGGCGCCTGGCGCGAAGTCCGCGTAAAGGCCTTCGACACCCTGCGCCTCTTGAGCTTCACCCGCCGCTGAAAGCAAGGGACCGAGCTAGGTTCTCGGCAGGGCCGCGCCGCCACCGCGCTATAGTGCAGGCTCCCGTCGCATCCTCGATCCAGACACCGACATGAGCAGTCCGCACGACATCCGCAATCCCGAGACCCTGGCTCCAGCCATCGGCTACTCGCACATCGTCATTCCGGCCAAGGGTCGCACCGTCTACTTCGGGGGAATGGCCCCGCAGGACATCGAGGGCAAGCCTGTGGGCGGCGACTTCGTGGAGCAGTTCGACGTGGCGCTCGGCAACCTGGCCAAGGCCATCGAGGCGGCAGGCGCCCGACCCGAGCATCTCGTCACGATGCAGATCTACGTCAAGGACAGGCAGGCCTACCGCGACTCGCTCAAGGAGATCGGGAAGAGCTGGAAGAAGCACCTGGGCAAGAACTACCCCTGCAACGCCCTCTTCGAGGTGACCGGGTTCTACGATGAGGATGCGCTGCTCGAGATCATGGCCATCGCCGTGATCCCCGAGTGA
>JAJRTL010000355.1 GCA_024278315.1 Planctomycetota bacterium
CCTCACCGGTCAGCCCATGCTCGCACACAAGGGCACGCACGAGGGTCTCATCGCCGCAGCGGTCATCGCCGGCGACGCGGGTGCCGCCTACGACCCCGCCGCCATCCCCGGCGTCGTGTTCACCGATCCCGAAGTCGCCTCTGTGGGTCTCACGGAGGAGGAGGCCAAGAGCCAGGGTTTCGACGTCGTTACCGGCAAGTTCCCCTTCCGCGCCTCGGGCCGTGCGATGTCGCTGAACGCCACCGAGGGCTTCGCCAAGGTCGTCGTCGACAAGAACAGCGACAAGCTCCTGGGCCTCCACATGATCGGCCCCGAGGTCACCGAGCTCCTCGCCGAAGGCACGCTCGCCCTCGAGCTGGGCGCCACGGTCGGCGACCTCGCCATGACGATCCACGCCCACCCCACCCTCAGCGAAGCGATCATGGAAGCCGCCGAGAACGTCCACAAGATGGCCGTCCACATCCTCAACTGAGGGGCTATTCAAGCCTTCTCAGGAACCATCCGATCGCTTGGATCCTCCTGTTAGCAAGGAGATGGAACGCCTGATCGGTTCGAAATTCATGCGCTCGAGTGGATTTGAAGTGGATCGGAAGCGTCTGCAAATACTCCTCCGCGGGCGCGCACGGCTCTGCAACCAGGAGAAAAGTATGCGGAGAGAACGACATCATCCTCTCGCCAGGCTCATCATCGGCGTCGTCATCGGGGCGGTCGTGGGGTTTCTGACCGCGCCTGTCGCAGGGATGCTGATCACGGGGGATTCTTCGACGATGGGAGGCAGGGAGCAGGGCTTCGTCGGCTTTCTGTATGGCGTCTACTGGGGACCCGTTGTCGGTGCACTCATAGGAGTCACGTTGACGTGGTTCGTGGGCCGCAGGAAGCGGCAGTAGTCGTTGTGAATCCTGACGGATCTGGGCCGCAGATCCTGCTGGGAAGCACCGAGGTCATGACTGTGCCGAAAAGAGGGACTGTCCCCATATCGATCGGATGGGGCTAGCATGTCGGCCAGATGATTGACCTGGACCGATTGGATGGATTCGTCGTCGAGCTCATGATCCGCAAGCAGGGATCGCGAGAGTCGGCGATGCAGTTGATGCGCACGCTCTTCAAGGAGGAAGGGCTCAAGCCCAAGCAGCAGAAGCGCGTGAAGATGCTCTTCCACCAATGGCTCTCCAACGAGGCGATGGCCGAGTATGCGATCGAGGTGGGTGCTCCGGGCGAGATCATGGAGGCCTTGGCAGGTCCCATCTACTTCCTGGCGAGCCGCGTGTTGTCGGGCGATCTGTCACCCAAGGCTGCGAAGGCCAAGGTCGCCTGGATCGACTGGGAGCGTGTGGCCCAGGTGCCTGGCGAAGTGCGCCAGCTGGAGGATCCGATTCGGAGGCTCACGCTGATCGGCTCGATCACTCCTTGGTTGGCCGAGCGCCTGCACGCGGTGATCGGCGACGAGGCACAGCCCTGCTTGGAGGCACTGCAGGACAAGCCGCACGTGACGATCCGCGCCAATGCGCTGCTCTGCATGCGCGAAGAGCTGGCCTTGCGATTGGCGCGCGAGAACATCCACACCAAGCCCACGCGATGGGCCTCGCATGGTCTGGCCATCACCAAACCTGCACAGCTTCTGCGGAGCGAGGCCTTCCGCGACGGCTGGTTCGAGATGCAGGACGAAGCCAGCCAACTGGTGGCCGAGGTCGTCGATCCGCCTCGGGGCGGACTCGTCATCGATGCTTGCGCGGGTGCCGGCGGCAAGTCCCTGGCCTTGGCCGCCATGGTGGGGAGCGAGGGCCAGGTCGTCGCGCTGGACACCGACGCGCCTAGGCTCGACGAGCTGCGTCGCCGCGCGCGCCGCGCCCACGCACGCAACATCCGCGTGATTCGCGTGCGCCCCGACTCCTGGCCAGCAGATGTCGAGGAGCTCGCGAGCCGCGCTGATCGCATCCTGGTCGACGCACCCTGCACCGGTCTTGGTTCGCTGCGCCGCAACCCCGACCTGCGCGCGCGCATCGATATCAACGAAGTTCGTCGCCTCCACAGAATCCAGGTCGGCCTGCTGACCCGCGCAGCGACCGTGCTTGCGCCTCGCGGACGTCTGGTCTACGCCACCTGCTCCCTCCTCCCCGAGGAGAACCAGGACCTCGTGGCCGAAGCCTTGACTCGCGTCAACGATCTCGAGATTGTAGACCTCGCCGATGCACTGGGGTCTACGCGCGCAGACGCCTTGCAGGATCTGTCCGGTCAGTATCTACAAACAATGCCGCATCGACATGGGATGGACGGCCTCTTCGCGCAGATGCTGCAACGCATGGCTCCTAGTTGACCCCTCGGGTCCGACGGGGCCGTAGGGGGCGATTGAAAACCTTCGAGAATGCCCTTGACGTCCCCCCTCCCCCCCTACTCTAGCGTGTCACAAACGCTGAACGGGAGGGTCGGCCCCGGCACTCCTTCATCCATGCAGCTCGCGAATCGAATGCCGTACGGGTAGGGCAGATCGTGCGGGCTGAACAAGCAACCCCGAGGAGACCCAGATGATCATTGGTACGATTCTGAACTGCGGCGACACTGGTACGACCGAGACCTACTACACGCCCTGGACGAACGCTGTCGGCAACTGGGCCAAAGATGGTCCTCGAAGTCCTCAATGTGGCTGGTGCCGATGTGAAGGTCACCGTGCAGACGAAAACAGAGGAGGAAGCCGACAGCGCCGCTTCCGATCCCGCAAAGGAATGGGCCATGTCGGCGGCCGTCTCCACTGTCGGCCTCTACGACTGGAATGCGGGCAAGACCTTGACCGATGGGGCGACGGCCGGCCTGCTCCAGCTCATCCGTTTCAAGATCGAAGTCGGATCCCCGAATGGCACGCTGGGCTTGATCAACTGCCGACTGTTGAACCCCAGCTGGCAGACCCACTGACCCACCCCGGTGCGGGAGGCATCATCCTCTCCCGCACACCTTCACACCCACATCGGCTATCCTGGAGGCGTGATGCATACCGAGACTCTCCCCTGGAACAGCAGCGGCTCCTTCGCACCCGGTCTCGACTTCCACGATGATGGCTCCTACAAGCCCGAACCCTACAAGAGGAAGGTGAGCCCACGCTACCCTGTCGATATCCCCGGAGCCCGGGACTCAGACTGGGCTAGCGAGTGGATGAAGGGTGAAGGTAGATGTGGCGGTTCGTGTGAGTCTGGACGTGGGCGTGAGAAAGGAGATTCGAACACGTGTGATTGTCGTGGTGTGGGTGGGGAGTCCAGCTTCGGAATCAGTGCTGCTGGCGGCTACATGGGCACCTCTGTTATCGTGAATAGCCTTCGTGCGGGGCCTGGGGCATTCCCAGGGCAGCCCGCAATCTGGGCTGCCAGGCCTGCTTTTCCCAGAGATCGATTTTCTCAGGAGATCGGGTGGGCCTACTTCGCCATGCCCGCCTTGTGTCACTGGGCTTGCTGGGACTCATGGCAGGCAATCCAGGATGCTGAGTTTGCATGCAAGATGGCAAGGCATGACCCGGACATGACCGCAGGAGAAGTGAAGACCCTCTGCGATTGTAGAAGAAAAGTCAGACTCGATTATCATTACTGCTGCCAGATCGTTGGGAACATTGTTCCGAGGGGGGTGGCAGTCATTCAGGGCGGAGGGTTGCATCCTGGACCTACGTATGGGGCGTGGTGGGGAGAAACCGGCGAAGCTGCCTGGCATTTGGGTCGGGTGCCGGCCTTGCTATTGTCGACTGTAAGGGCGAAGCGCAGAAGATTGCGGCACAAGCTGGAGGGGATGGCTTGAGCCCGGGCAACGCATTGGCACACGCATACCTGTCCTGCTGCCTTACGGCCATGTTTGGTCAAGAGAAAGCGAAAGCTGTTCTAGATGCGAACGAGGACCCATCGGAGGCGCAAGGAACAAGGCGGAGTCAACAGGCTCAACGTATGGATTTCTGGAACAATGCCGTTGGCATGGCGATTGGTCAAGCTCTACGGGCTAGGGGATTGGTTGGTCTAGGTCCGGCTGGATGGGGACGTAGACGAACACGTGGGGGCTGCAAGGTCGGCGTTCTAGCAGCTGTCCGCATGGTGCTGTTGGTTCACGTAGGCCCGGCAGGGGTGGATGATGACTTGCATGTCGTTGCACCACAGGAAATGAATCTCGTGGATTGTTAGAATGTCCATATGTTGTGATGCGTCGCGGTTGCTGTGAGCTCAGTGCGGTTCTCAATCGTCAGTTCAAGACTAAAGAGAAGGCGCGTAATTTGCGCGCTAGTGATTGCGTCGTTGTGTGCTTCCTATCTCTACGTGGCTCGGCCCGGCCGATTCGACCGTAGCATTTGGGACGTAAAGGGCGAGGCGTATGAAGACCGAAGAGTTGCCATGGCAAAGGAACTCGCCGAATCCGGACAGCTCTTGGGGCTGACGAGGGAGTCCATCATGTTACTTCTGGGGGAGCCCTCTAGCCCAGACGAGCAGGGGCTCAGATCGGCGGCTCGTGAATGGTGGTACAAGGTTGGCATGGCGGGGTGGGCAAGGATTGACGCAGTCTATCTTGCGGTTGTTTTCGATCGTTTCGGAAGAGCGGAGAGGGCCGTCGTGATACAGGGTTGAGGTTCTCCCTTGGGCCTTCTTGGAATTGCGCGGATCGCATTGTGTGAGCGTGATGCGCCCTGGACGGTGCCTGGCCCTGCTAGCCCTGCCCTTGCCCCACAAATCTTCCTGGACAACAACAAGCGGGTCAGGTCACGAGGGTCCGCTGCATTGGGCTGCGGTAAGCTGAGCTGCGCCCGGTTCGGTTCATGCTCGGGATCAGGGCAGATCCAGCTACCCC
>JAJRTL010000356.1 GCA_024278315.1 Planctomycetota bacterium
CGATCGCGACGGGGAGGGGTAGCAGGATCTGCCCTGATCCCGAGCAATAGCCCAGCCTCAACCAACCCAGCTCAGACCAGCTCCGTGTTTGAGGCCAAGCTGGGGCCGAGAGAGTCCTGATAGATATTGCCCAAGGTCCAGAGCTCTGCCTTGTCCTCACTCCAGTCGAATCCTGTTGTTGTCCAGGAGAAGTTGTGGGGCAAGGGCAGGGCTAGCTCTAGGCCCTGATTCTGGTGCAGTCCAAGGAGTTGCGCTCCGCGAGCCTTCTTCGTGCCCTCCCTGTTCTTCGTGGTTCCATAAAGGCCGTCTCACTTTACGGGCTGAAATCAGAAGTGACTGCTGAAGGGGAACCGTGATCCAACAACCACATCCGCCCCCTCCGAATCAGCGAATGGGGCACATACGGAGAGTGAGGGCTCAATTGTCTTCCATCTTGAACACTTCTGGAGTCCAAGCTACCCCTGCCTACAGGGGATGAGATAGCCTGCAGCGCAGGCTATCTCCGCTTGGGAGAAGCCACCGTTTCATCGAGGCTTCTTCGGATGGAGCAGGGTGAAACCGGACCGATCTGGGGCTGCAGATTCTGTGGCGCGGACTCCTGAGCTGCCACAAATCGAGAATCACTGTCCCTGACGTTCACGTTGGAAATACCGCCTGTAGCGTTCTCCGACCGCTCCGACACATCGTCGCAGGCCTTGGTAATCTCCCGGTTCTCGCGCTTGAAGTTTTCAGACATGCTCAGGTTCTTCGACTCCGCCCTGCTGCTACACCACTCGCCATGACGCGATGCAGCATGTTGGCTTCCCGCAGACACCACGGGGTCTGCGCACGAAAGTTCTGATTTCGAAGCTCAATAGCTGGCCTGCCTGTACCTCTTGCCGATACTACACCCACGACGTTGCCAGCATCAGCGTACCGGTCGAGCCCGAGGTGACTGGCTACGCCTTCCTCATAAGACTCTTTCACTCTCTACTCCAAGCCGGTGTAGCCCGGCGCCTTCGGTGTCCCTCCGCCTCCCCCCTCCACGGAAAGTACATGCGAATCGCCTTCCTTCCCCACCGGGCCCCCCTGGTCCTCGGCCTCCTCGCCTGTCTCGTCTTCTCGGGCTTCCTGCCCTCGCAGGATCCCACCCGGGCTCAGGCAGGCATTCGCGCGGAACCATCGACCACGCACGCTTGGGTGGGAGCGACACTCTACATCAGCCCAAGCCAGAAGCTCGAGAGGGCGACGCTGGTCATCCGGGAGGGCAAGGTGCTGGCCGTTGGACAGGGCATTGCCATCCCTGAGGGGGCCAGAGTCTGGGATGTGCAGAGGCTCTGGATCTATCCGGGCTTCATCGATCTGTCCAGTCATGTGGGTATGCCGACCAAGAGCTCCGAGCAGGCCGCAACCGGCGAGAAGCACTGGAATGCCCTCGTGCGACCGGAACGTCGCGCCGCCGACATCTTCCACGCCGAGAAGAAGGAACTCGAATCCCTGCGCGCCCTGGGTTTCACGACCGTACTGACCTCGCCCCGGAGCGGCATCTTCCGCGGCAAGGGATCGCTGGTCCAGCTCAGCGGGGAGACCGGACACCAGGCCATCCTCGCAAGGGACCTCTCCCAACACCTGGCACTCGAGCCCAACAAGGGGCGCGAAGAGGGCTACCCGGGCTCCCTTATGGGCGCGATCGCCCTCATGCGACAGTCGCTCTACGACGGCCACTGGTTTGGCACAGCCGATCGTCTCCCGCGAGCCAAGGGCAAGTCCCGCGCTTCGGCGGACTCGGCCCTGCCAGCACTGACCGAGCTCATCCAAGGGAGGATCACACCCGTCTTCGAGGCAGGCAACGAACTGGACGTCCTGGCCATCTTGAAGATCTGCAAGGAGTTCTCGCTCTCACCCATCCTGCGCGCTTCGGGATCCGAGTATCGCCAGATCGATGCCATCCAGGCATGGCCGTCCTTGATCGTCCCCTTGCACTTCTCGAAGGCCCCCGACGTCGCTGATCCAGACGCTGCGGAGGAAGTCAGCTTGCGGAGACTCCTGCATTGGGATCTGGCGCCTTCCAACCCGGCCCGATTGATCCACCAAGGCCTCGCGTTCAGCCTCACGACCGATAGTCTCGAGAAGAAGAGCGACTTCCGCTCCCGCCTGGAGCAGGCACTGGACCGGGGTCTCACCCAGGAGCAGGCGCTGGCTGCGCTCACGATCCACGCGCGCGACCAGCTCCAAGCGATGGCCAAGGTCCGCAAGCTCGAGCTGCCAAGGATCGGGACCCTCGCGCCCGGATCCCTGGCCGACTTCTTCATCTGCAGTGGCAACTACTTCGACAAGGACAGTCGCGTGCTGGAGACCTGGATCGAGGGGGAGCGCTTCGAGATCGAAAATGCTGAACAGCGCCGCTGGGCTGGCACCTGGGACATCGAAGCCCACCTGCCCGAGGCGATGGGATGGACGGGGCGACTCGAGATCCAGATCCGGAAGGGCAAGCTCGATGGCAGACTGGTCCAGGGCAAGACGAAGCGGAAGCTTTCGAAACTGAGGCTCGATGATCATCGCCTGCTCTTCAGCCTGACGGGCAGGGTCCCCGCGGACCAGAAGGACGGGGAGCCAGAGGGAGGAGAGGTGAAGGCAAGCGGTTCCCAGCCGCCCCTTCGATTCGTCACGTGGCTACAAGAAGGCGAGATGCAGGGAGCCCTGCATCTCGTGGATGGTCAGAAAGAGAGCTGGGCAGCGAAAAGGATCGACTCCCGGTCGTCCAAGAACAAGAACGGACGCAAGACCCGCAAGAACCTCTCCCCGCTCCTCTTCCCCCTGGGAGCGCGCGGTCGAGAGCAGAGAACACCCGCCATGCCGGATTGGATCTTGATCCAGGGAGCCACGATCTGGACGAGTGCCGCCTCAGGAAAACTGTCGCACAGCGATCTCTTGATCCACAAAGGCAAGATCCACTCGATCGGCAAGGATCTCGAGGTACCGGAAGGCCAGGCCCTGCTGATCGATGGCAGGGGCAAGCATGTGACTCCTGGCATCATCGATGCGCACTCCCATGCGGCGATCCGCGGGGGTGTCAATGAAGGGACGCAGGCCTGCACCGCCGAGGTCCGGATCGAAGACGTCGTGGACCCCAGCTCCATGAACCTCTACCGGCAGCTCGCAGGCGGTGTCACGGCCTGCAATCTCCTGCACGGCTCTGCCAACCCCATCGGTGGCCAAATGGAGGTCATCAAGTTCCGTTGGGGTGCCAATCCCGCGGGATTGCACTTCGAGGGCGCAAAGCCAGGAATCAAATTCGCGCTGGGCGAGAACGTCAAGCAAGCCAACTGGGGAGATCGCTTCACCACGCGCTACCCGCAGACACGCATGGGTGTCGAGACCTTCATCCAGGATCGCTTCCAGGCGGCACGCGAGTATCGAGAACGGGGAGACCAGGTGGATGCACAGGGGCATGGACGACAACGCCGTGATCTGGAGCTGGATGCGCTGGTCGAAGTTCTCAGAGAGAAGCGGGACATCCACTGCCACAGCTACAGGCAGGACGAGATCCTCATGCTCATGCGCCTCTGCGAAGCCTTCGATATCCACGTGGGGACCTTCCAACACATCCTGGAGGGCTACAAGGTGGCACCCGAGATGGCCAGGCACGGTGTCCACGCATCGACCTTCTCGGATTGGTGGGCCTACAAGTACGAAGTCGTGGATGCCATCCCCTTCAATGGTGCCCTCATGCGCAAGGCAGGCATCGTCGTCTCCTTCAACTCCGATGACCGGGATCTGGCCAGACGTCTCAACACCGAAGCTGGCAAGGCCGTCAAGTACGGTGGCGTTCCCGAGGTGGAAGCCCTGAAGTTCGTCACGATCAACCCGGCGATCCAACTCGGCATCCAGGACAAGGTGGGCTCACTGGAGGTCGGCAAGGACGCGGACTTCGTACTTTGGAGCGGGCCGCCACTCTCAACATTCAGCCGTTGCGAACAGACCTGGATCGATGGGCGCCGTTACTTCGATGTCCTCGAGGAGGAGCGGATGCGTCAGCGGGATCAGAAACTCAGGGCAGGCCTCATCCAGACGATCCTCGCACTCCCAGACGAGAAGAACGACGAGGACGTCCCCACGAGCCTGCCCAACAAGAAAGGCGGCAGGCGATGAAGACCTACACCGCATCCTCACGGCGCAATCTCCTGGGCAGCATCCCGGGCAACCTCCCGGGCAAGCTCCTGGGCCTTTTCCTGGTGACGGTTCTCACCTCCTCGAGCGCACAGCTGGGTTCGCAGATCCCGGTTCCCGCCAAGACGCCGGACTCCCCGCTCCTCCTGATCGGCGCGAGGATCCACCCCGTCGTGGGCAAGGTCCTCGAGAAGGGGGAGCTCCTCATCGTCGATGGCAAAATCGCGGCCATCGGTCAGAGCGTGAAGCGCCCCGACAAGGTCCAGACCGTGGACCTTACGGGCCTGGATCTCTACCCCGGCCTCATCGATGCGCACACTTGCTTGGGTCTCGTCGAGGTGAATGCAGTTCGCTCGACCCGCGACCTGGACGAAACCGGCGATCTGACACCCGAGGTCAGGGCCCTGATCTCCATCAATCCAGAGAGCATGCACATCCCCGTGACCCGCAGCAACGGCGTGCTCACGGTCCTGACCATCCCTCAGGGTGGGCTCGTGTCGGGTCGTTCCGGGCTCATGTCGCTCGAAGGTTGGACCTGGGAGCACATGTCCGTCCGCACCACCGTGGGGATCCATGTCCGTTGGCCGAGGATGTCCCTGCCCGAGAAGGAGGAGGAGCGCAAGAAGGCCCGGAAAGCTCGTGATGCGAAGCTCGACAAGATCCGTGAACTGTTCTCGCAGGCGCGCGCCTATGGAGCCGCCAGGAAATCCCGTCCCGATACACAGCAGAGAGACCTGGCTCTCGAAGCCCTCCAAGCCGCGATCCGCCGGCAAGAACCGGTCTTCCTACACGCCAACGGATTCCGGGAGATTCGTGCTGCACTGCTCTGGGCGCAGGAGGCCAGGCTTCGCCCCATTCTCGTGGGAGGACTGGATGCCGCGCGTCTGACCGATCTGCTCCAGCGCATGGAGGTCCCCGTGATCCTCACGGGCATCAACCGCATCCCGCTGCGTCGAGACGATGCCTACGACACTGCCTTCTCCCTGCCGAGACGCCTGCAGAAGGCGGGCATCCCCTACTGCATTGCGGGCAAGGACACGCCCTTCGAAGTGGCCAACATCCGCAACCTCCCCTACGAGGCAGGTCGCGCCGTGGCCTATGGCCTGAGCCCCGAGGAGGCGCTGCGCGCCATCACCATCCTGCCCGCGCGCATCCTCGGCATCGACGATCGACAGGGGAGCCTGGAGGTCGGCAAGGAGGCCACGCTCTTCGCCGCTCGCGGCAACATCCTGGAGGTCACGACGCCCGTCCTGGCCGCCTGGATCCCGGGGCGCCCCCTGGATCTCAGTGACCGGCACAAGCGTCTCTACCGCAAGTATCGCAAGCGCGTCGAGGGCAAGGCCGTCGAGGGCAAGCGCAAGGACTGATCAAATCGCTTCGAGAGCCCCGGTGAGCAGGTCGGCGACTTCCTTGGCCTCCTCGTCCAGTTGCGGATTGCCAATGATCCTGAACATCGCCACCGGATCGATGACCGAGACGAGGATGTCGCCCGCCTCGTCCTCCTGGACAACGACATTGCAGGGCAGGAAGAGCCCCAGCTGGTTCTCCGCCTGCAGCGCCTTGTGCGCGATGTTGGGGTTGCAGGCACCCAGGATGATGTAGGGGCGGACGTCGGCGTCGATCTTCTTCTTGAGTGTCGCCTTGACGTCGATCTCGGTCAGGATGCCGAAGCCCCGCTCCTTGAGCGCTGCGGTGATCTTGTCGATCGCCTCCGCGTAGGTCGTTCCTTCCATCTTCTTGACGAATCCGTAGCTGATCTCGCTCATGCTGCTCCTGTTGGTTGTGATATCCCCTGATTCACGATTGCCCCATCATCGCCGCGGAGCCCCCAGAGGCAAGTGCGACGAGTTCTCATCAAGGGAGACAGGACAGGCACCAGCAGATCCCTGCATTTCTGAAATTGCACGGCGAGCCTGGGTCGATAGTCTCCTGCCATGCTCTCCAGGCAGACCATCCGCATTCTGGATTCGCACACCGCAGGCGAGCCCACCCGGCTCGTCCTGAGCGGGGGACCCGACCTGGGAAAGGGGTCCCTGGCAGAGCGACGCCAGCGATTCGACGAGGAAGCAGGGATGTTCCGTCGTTCCGTCCTCCTGGAGCCCCGAGGCTCTGAGATCCTCGTGGGGGCCCTGCTCCAGGAACCCAGCGACCCCAGCTGTTCTGCCGGAGTGATCTTCTTCAACAACGTGGGCAGCCTCGGCATGTGCGGCCACGGAACGATCGGGCTCTGCGTCTCTTTGGCTCACCTGGGGAGGATGGAACCTGGCCGCCACCAGATCGAGACCCCCGTGGGCAAGGTCGCGATCGAACTCCTGGGTCCCAACGAAGCCCGCATCCAGAATGTGCCGAGCTTCCGCCATGCCAAGGATGTGTCGATCGAAGTCGATGGCCTGGGACAGATCCGAGGCGATGTCGCCTGGGGTGGGAACTGGTTCTTCCTGGTCAGCGATCACGGTCAGGAGCTGTCCCTGCATCGGGCATCCGAACTCACGGAAGTCTGCTGGCGTATCCGGCAGGCTCTGGGACGTGAGGGGATCACCGGATCCGAGGGGGAGGTCATCGACCACATCGAGCTCTTCGGTCCCCCACGCGACGCCCATGCGGACAGCCGCAACTTCGTGCTCTGTCCGGGCAAGGCCTACGACCGCTCCCCCTGCGGCACGGGGACCAGCGCCAAGCTGGCCTGCCTCCATGCCGATGGGCACCTCGCCGAAGGAACGATCTGGCGGCAGGAGAGTTTCATAGGATCCCTCTTCGAAGCTTCCTATACGATCCGCGGGGGTCAGATCCTCCCGAGCATCCAAGGACAGGCCTGGATCACAGCCGAGGGGACCTTGATCCTCGACGAGCTCGACCCCTACCGTCACGGCATCCCAGAATGAACTCGCAACATGTGGTCGTCATTGGCGCCGGTGCCATCGGAACAGCCAGCGCCTGGTATCTGAGCAAGGCTGGGTGGTCCGTCACCCTGATCGACAAGGATCGCCAGGGCAAGGGGGCCACCTCGGGCAACTGCGGGCTTTTCTCTCCAAGTCACACACTGCCTCTTGCTGCACCCGGAGCCATGAAGGAGACGCTGCACGCGCTCTTCCATGCCAACTCACCCTTGAGCATCCGGCCTCGCATCGACTTCCGGCTCTGGGCCTGGATGCTCCGATTCGCCAGGCGTTGCAACGAGAAGGACATGCTGAGCGCCGCCCCCGGGCGCGATGCCCTCATCCGATCCTCGTCCGAGCTCTTCGCTGAACTCCGCGAGCAAGAGGGTCTCACCTGTGAATGGAGGGACGATGGCTGCCTCATGGTCTACAAGGAGCAGGGAGCCTTGGACGCGCACAGCAAGAAGGCCAGATGGCTCGAGGAGCGCTTCGGCATCCGGGCAAAGCGATTGGACCGAGAGGAGCTGGAGGCCTTCGAGCCGGCCCTGCTCCCTGGCAAGACCGCTGGCGCAGGGTTCTATGAAGGCGACGGACACATGCGCCCCGATGCCTTGCTGGACGGCTGGCGAGAGCTGCTGGTCCGAAGAGGAGTCAAGATCCTTGAAGGCTGGGAGGCAAGGGGTTTCGTGAGCGATGGTCCAAGAGCGACATCCTTACGCACGAACAAGGGCGAGATCACAGCCGACGCCTTCGTCCTGGCGACGGGAGCCTGGACCCCGCAACTCGAGAAGCAGATCGGAGTCTCCATTCCTATTCAGCCCGGCAAGGGATACTCCCTGACGATGCCGCGCCCTGCCCTGACACCCCTGCGCCCCTTGATCTTCGAGCAGGACAAGGTCGTCGTCACACCCTTCGAGAGCGGATATCGACTGGGATCCACGATGGAGTTCGCAGGCTATGACAGCAAGATCAGGCCCGCGCGCCTCGCTCTCCTGGAGAAAGCCGCTCGCTACTATCTCCGCGACCCCCTGGCCACACCCGTGCAAGAGGAGTGGTATGGCTGGCGCCCGATGACCTACGACGGAATCCCCATCCTCGATCGCAGCCCCCGCCTGCACAATCTCATGATCGCCGCAGGTCACACCATGCTCGGTCTCACGATGGCGCCGGCCACGGGTAAGCTGGTCGCCGAGCTGCTCTCCGATGTCGAACCCCATCTCGACCTGTCTGCCTACTCCCTCTCTCGCTTCTGATCCCTCACAGCAGGATGATGGCCATGGATGCAGCCGGAACCTCGACGACCGGTCCCTTCCCCTTCAGCGGTGTCTTTCCGGCCTTGCTCACGCCCATGCGCGAAGACGGAAGCCTCGACCTCGCGGCTCTCGCCGAACACATCGAGAACCTGCTCCGGGCGGGCGTTCACGGCCTCGTGGCTCTCGGGAGCACTGGAGAGTTCTATGCCCTCGACGCAGAGGAACGTCGTGCGGTCCTGGCCAGGACCATCGAAGTCACCCGGGCGAGGGTGCCCGTCCTGGCCGGAACCAACGCTGCCAGCACGCGTGAGGTCCTGAGGCTCAGCAAGGAAGCCCAGAATCTCGGAGCCGAAGCCCTGCTCCTGGCGCCACCGTACTACTCACTCCCGACCTCTCGGGAGCTCTTCGAGCACTATCGCCTCGTCAGCCAGGCAGTCTCGATCCCCATCATGCTCTACAACTTTCCGGCTCGCACAGGTGTCGACCTGGATGTCGATCTCGTCGAGAGACTCTGCGGGCTCGAGAACATCCAAGCGATCAAGGAATCCACCGGCGACCTCGATCGCTTCCGCTCCCTGTCCGATCGCCTGGAACGAAGGATCAGTCTCTACTGCGGCGCGGACGCCATCCCGCTGGAGTCCTTCGAAATGGGAGCGCAAGGCTGGGTGGCCGGCATCGCCAACGTGATTCCCGAGGCACACGTACGCCTCTACGAGGCCTTTCGCTCCGGTGACCTCGCAGAAGCGAGGGCGATCCGCGACCGCATCCTTCCTCTGCTCGCGTTCATCGAACATAGCGGCTGCTACACGCAGCTGGTCAAGGCGCTCTGGGCCGGAAAATCCGGAAAATCCGGCAAGTCCAGACTTCCTCTGCTTCCGCCAGAGGGGCCTGTGTCTGCGGAGGCTTGCGACTGGCTCCGAAAAGCCCAGCTCCTTGCGAACTAATCCGCCGCTCTCGTTTCCTCCGCACTACTGGGCAAGCAGACCGGGTCGAAGAAGGCAAGTCGACAGGACATCGGACCAGTGGAGAAGGCCCTACCCACAGAGGCACATCCCC
>JAJRTL010000022.1 GCA_024278315.1 Planctomycetota bacterium
ACCAGCTCCGTGTTTGAGGCCAAGCTGGGGCCGAGAGAGTCCTGATAGATATTGCCCAAGGTCCAGGGCTCTGCCTTGTCCTCACTCCAGTCGAATCCTGTTGTTGTCCAGGAGAAGTTGTGGGGCAAGGGCAGGGCTAGCTTGTTGTCCTGTATGTCGAGGTGATTTCCGATGTCACCGAGGAATAGCGTCCGGAAGAGGCCCGTGTCTGATCTCCTTCATGAAGAGGGAACGATACTGAGAGGGTGGAACTGTGAATACCAAGGAAAGAAAGCGGGAGGACTAGAGGAATCACCAACAATTCAGAGCTAGAATTCAGGACATGAATCCTGCCAAATCGCTCCTATCCGTCTTGGCTCTCCTGAGCCTGTCCTCCTCCTTCCTGCCTGCACAGACCACGACGCCGAGTGACCCCAAGCGCCTCTTGGTGGTCTACAACGACTCCTGGCCCGATCGCAATGGCAACGGAGTCGGGGATAGCAAGGAGCTCGCACTCTACTACGCAAAGGCGCGGCAAGTACCCTCTGCCAATCTGCTGGGCTTGAAGATTCCCGGGACCTCACGCAGCATCGGCGGCAGCGGGACCAAGGCCTGGGGGGCATTGCATGACCTGATCGTGACTCCGCTCAAGGCCCGACTCAAGAAGCTCGGAACCACCAAGATCGATGGCATCCTGCTCTGCTACGGTGTGCCCTACCGCATCAACAGTTTGTCGGCGGCCAAATCGCTGCGCGCCATCGACCATCTCATCCAGGTACCCGACGGTCTCGGCACCAAGACCAGCTGGGGATTCAATGGCTGGTGGACGACCAATCCCTACTTCGAGAGCTCTCCGGGTGTCGGCACGGACAAGGGGCGTTTCCAGCATTCGCTCTACCAGTACCGTTACCAGGACTACTACCTGGTGACACGACTGGACGGATTCGACCTGGAGGCTTCCCTGGATCTCATCGACGGCGCCCTCTACGCCGAGAAATACGGAAGCAAGGGGCAGGGGACGATGGACGGCAATGCCTATGTCGACACCCGATTCGGAAAGAAGACGGATAGCTGGCTCAAGAGCAATTATCCCAACTACCCGGGTTACCGGACCTACGGGCTCTGGGACATGCGCATGGCCTACGCCAAGCTCTGGACCGAGGCCAAGAAGATCCCCACGCTCTGGGAACCCAGCGGCAAGGAGATCGGCGAGACAGGTGCCAAGTTCACGAACAACAAACCTGCGCTCCTGGCTCCCGATGCCCTCCTCTACTTCGGTTGGTACAATTACAATCAGTATCACGATGTCTGGACCTGGCTCACCGGATCGGTGGCCTGCGACCTCAACAGCAACTCCATCGCCGGCTTCGACTCGCGCACGGCGACACGCAAGGGATTCTTGACCAAGGCCATGGAGCGCGGCCTGGTTGCGGGGGCAGGCGTCATCGCCGAGCCTTACCTCTCGGGCCACGAACGCCCGGAGATCCTCCTCTACTATCTGCTCAAGGGGTACACCTTTGCTGAAAGTTCAGCCCTCGGCGACCCGACTCTCTGGTGGCGCGGCGTGCGCATGGGCGATCCGCTCTACGCCCCCTACCGCACCGGACTCAAGCGCATCAAGGATACCAACAAGCCTGTGGCTCGGTGGACCCGCGTCACTGCCCGCACGGGCATCTCGGCGACCCTGGATCTGGCGCTGGTGCGCAGCGTGACCAGCCCCGAACTTGGCCGCGCCACGGTTGCCTACGGCACCACCCCCGCCATGAGCCAGAAGCTGGATCCCAAGAAAGGGCATCACGCACGCCAGCTCGTGCCCATCGGCAAGCTGGATCCCAAGGCGGCGGGCTACTACACCCAGGTCACCTGGACCGACCCGGCAGGCAACGCAACAACCCTGCCCCCCTTCGCCATGACTCCTCGCGCCTTCACCAAGATCGATGTGCATTTGAGCGGCCCGGCCAGCATCCAGCAGAACAGCCTGTTGCCCATCCGCTTCTCCCTGGCATCCATGCCCAATCTCTGGAACCTCAAGACCTTCGCCATCGAGATCCGACAGACCCTGCCCAAGCAGGGGCCCTGGATCGACATTACGGGCCTCGCACTCGGTATCGCCAGCGAGGTCGCCTTCGGCCCCGAGGCCGAGTCTCTCCTTTTCCAGATGAAGGTTCCCTTCCCCCTCAAGGGCAGCTTCGAGTTCCGCATCCGCGCGAGCAACGCGCTCGGCAGCGACAGCCAGGTGCTCCCCTTGGTAGCGAAGTAGCTCAGGCAGGAGCCTCTCGCTGGAGGCTCCTGCGGACGAGATGGACCGTCGCCAGTGAGGCCAGGAGCGAGGCCACGACAAGGCCCAGGACGAGGCCTGTGAGTGGTGTCATGCCGAGTTGCGGTGCGTAGTACCGGCCAACGAACAGAAGCGGCAGGGCGAAGGCGAAGAAGCGCAGGAGGCTGATGGCGAGGCCCATGCGGGCTTGCTGGACGGCCTCGAAGACCGGGCGGAGCAAGGCGAAAGGCAGGGCAGCAAGAGCGGCCAGAGGCAGGAGGCGCAGGATCTCGGCCGTGATACGGATGGTCTCCGGGAACTCGCGCCCCTTGTCAGCCAGGATGAGGGCGGCCAGGCTCTCGTTGAAGATCCAGGCCATGGGAACCGTGAGGATGATGGCAAGGAGGAGACAGAGGAGGAAGGTCTCGCGCAGCTCTCGCCCCAGGATGGCGCCCCGGCCTTCGGCGCGTCTGCGGGACACGAAAGGCAGCACCGCAATGGAGGCACCGATGGCGGGCATGAGAGCCAGCCCCAGCATCCGTGCATAGGCTCCATAGCTGGCGATGGCCACCGTGGAGTTGGGCAGCCCTGTCAGGAGCACGTTGACGACGCCTCCCTCGACAGCCATCAGGACATAGGCCAGCATGCTGGGCAGAGCGAGCACGACGATGCCCGGGATCGGTGCGCGACGGTAGCCACCGGCTGGCGTCGAAGGTGGCGTGCCGACGGCCAGACGAGCTTGTTCGAGCCGATGCGCACGGATCAGCGCGTAGCCCAGGCTTGCGAATCGGGAGAGGACTGTGGCCAGCGCGATGCCGAAGATCCCCATCCCGAAGCCAAAGACGAAGAGGGTGTTGAGGGCGACGTTGGCCACGGTCGACACCAGACCGGCCACCATCGTACTGTGTGTGTCGTGATGCGCCTTGACGATGGAGTCGGGAATGATGGACCAGAAACCCGTGAGCGGCGATCCAATCATGAGCACACCCGCGTAGATCGCGAAGGCCTGCGTCAACCCCGGCTCCAACCCGAAATGTGGAATCACCCACAGGAAGAGTCCCCCCAGGATGGAGAGGATCGGAATCAGGATCAGGAGGAGACGCATTGCCGCCTGCTTGAGTCTGCTGATCCTGGCATCGTCGCCATGCCCCATGGCCTCACTCAGGTTGGCCGTGAAGCCTGCCGAAAGACCGACCCAGACCGCGCCATAGAGCGTCTGGATGGGAATGTAGAAGCCAATCGCCGCCACCGCATCCGGATCCTGGATGGCCACGGCGTAGCCCATGTCCACGAGCCCGAAGAGAAATCGGGCCGTGAAGGAGATCATGATCGGAATGGACATCCGCCAGAGGGTCTTCTCCATGGCGGTCGAGGGCTGCGACATGCCAGAGACGCTAGAGCCTCGCATACGCACGGCCGAGATCTTTCTACCGCCAGCGCAGCCGCCGGACAGAAAAGCGCCTCCGTGAATCGCATCTCTCTGAAACAGACGATCTCTCAGAGGGCAGAATCCTCAGAAAACCCTGATGCAGTGGACTGCACCGACACCAACACTATCATGCGTCCGCCCCCACGAGACATCCATCTGGTGCATCCCATGACTCACGACTTCCCTGGGTTTCGATCGATTCCGCTTCTACTCTCCTCGATCCTTCTCATTCCTTTCCTGACAGGACAAGACACTGGGCCCAAGCTCGCACCCCAGGATGTGGCTTCGACCTATGTGGCGAAGGCGCTGCCAGGCGGCAAGGAAGCCTTGACCTGGCCCAAGTTCTATGCAGCCAGGTTTCGATGGATGCGCAATGCCGATCTCGATGCCTATCGCAAACATGGGGTTCGGAACTCCAAGTGGGACGACGTGGTGATCTCGGCGATCCATGCCTTGCATGACCTGATCAGCGGCAAGACGCCCGCGACGAGAGAGTCGTTGGATTCCGCTTATGCCGGCTTCACGAAGGCCCATGACCTCGGATGCGAGGGGCCTCGAGTCCTGTACGCCGTCGGCCGTGTGCAATACATGGCGGGCGACTACGAGGAGTTCCTGAAGACTTTTGCGCGCACTCGCAAGCTCTACCGGGAGCGAGGGTATCCGGTCGCCTTCGAGTTCCGATTGCAAAGGTTCCTCTGCTCGCGCCGCGAGATGCGCAGGGATCCAGAGAAACTGCGAAAGAACAACGAACGGCTCGCAAGGCTCTATGGCCGCGCCTTCGGAGACACCCAGAACAAGAACGGCAACCAGCGCTATTGGCTGACCACGATGTACCAGACATGGCGGGGCGACGATGACATCCCGACGGACCTCGCCCCCATCCTGGCCGGCATCCGTGAGGCCAAGGATCCCGCCCCTTGGCTGGTTGCCTTCTTCCATATCCTCCAAGAAGTCGATCTGGCCTACAAAGCGCGCGGAGACAAATGGGCGAGTGAGGTCACCGAGAAGCAGTGGGCCGGCCTTCGCACCCATCTCCAAGCAGCAAAGAAGCATGCATTGGAGGCCTACCGCCTCCGCCCTGAGTTCCCCGAACCGGCGGCACAGATGTTGTCGATTCTCGTCGGTCTCGACGAGCCGGGTCTGCGCAAATGGTTCGATCGATCGGTCGCAGCACACTTCGACTATCGCTCGGCCTACTACAAGTACATCTGGGCACTGCAACCACGTTGGGGTGGCACCAATGAGGCATTGCTGGCATTCGGAACCGAGTGCATGAAGACGAACCGTCATGACACGACCGTGCCTTCCATGTTGGATCGGGCCATTGGCAAGATCGTGGATGATCTGGATTCCTATCGTGCCGCCTTCCTCATGAAAGGAGCCTACGAAAGCTACAAGGAGCTGGTGGCGGGCATACTTGCAAGTCCTCCGTATCTGCCAAAGGAAACCGTCAAGAACTACCAGGCGAAGCTCTGCCTGGCGGGTTTCGTAACCGGGCATCGTGATGAGTCGGCGCAGACATACCGCAGTCTCAGGAAGCCATTGAATGACAACCTGGTACGATCATTCGGGCTGAAGAGCAGTAGCGTAGTCCGCATCCTGGAGAAGCGCCTCGCAAAACAGGAGTCGGGCTCCACACCGGAGCCCAAGAAAAAGTGACGCTGTACGTCGTGTTCAACGCTATCTGGGAGTGGTGTCCCAAAGCCGAGTGACCCAGTCAGAAGCGTGAGGTATGGGGTGTGGGCACCTCAGGCTCCCAGTTCAGACACAGAGGCCAAGGAGGAACAGCGCGACCTGTGGCCATAACCAAACATGTTCCGGCTCTTGATGCCGGGAGGGAGTTCCTGTCGTTCGATCGACTCTTTCTCTCTCACAGGGGGCATCGAGACACGGAGGCGGTCTCAAAGGTCGCCCTGAATGGCAGGGCTTCTTGATGAATCTCCGTGTCTTCTCTGTGTCTTCCATGAGAGAGAAGTGGGTTCACGATGGTTCGATGAGAGCAGAGACGAGCCCAAGAATGTAACTCTTCTCTCGCATCCACGAACATGAGCTTTCTCGTGGGCCCAACCAAATCAGTGTCGACAGGCCCACGACACTGCCCTCTAATGCCTGCCTCAGTTTCTCCGCAACTACGTCGCTTGCCCACCATGAAGATCTACATCAGTGCCGATATCGAAGGCTGCTGCGGTATCACCGATTGGAACGAGGCCGACATCACGCATGCCGAGTACGCTCCCGCCCGTGCGCAGATGACCGCCGAGGTCGTGGCCGCTTGCGAGGGGGCGCTAGCCGCAGGAGCCACAGAGATCCTCGTCAAGGACGCGCATGGCTCGGGCCGCAACCTCATCGGCTCGAATCTACCCCGCGAAGCACGCCTCGTCCGTGGCTGGAGCGGCCATCCCTTCTGCATGGTGCAGGAGCTCGACA
>JAJRTL010000357.1 GCA_024278315.1 Planctomycetota bacterium
CATCCGTAGCTTCGACGACCGCTACGCCCTGGCGACGACCGAATGGAAGTTGAGCCAGACGGATCCCGGCGGCCGCACACAGGACATCGGAGGACGCGCCAGCTTCTCCCTCGTCCGTTTCGGCAAGGACTGGAAGATCGTCGCCGCCCACTACGCGGCCCTCGAAACGATCCCCGAAGAAGCCTGAGCTCCTCGACCCCCACATCGACCCGGAGAACAAGGGTCAGACCCTATGTACCCGAGTACATGGGGTCTGACCCTTTTTCTCCGGCTGGCTACTGCGAGGGGTGGCTCCGCGGGTGGAGGCGTAGGAAGAGGCCCGAGTCCTGGGAATCCCGGCTGGACTGCAACAGCTCGGAGACGAGGCCCAGGATGGTCTCGAGCGACGAGGGCTTGGGGAAGAAGGGGCGATCCATGGGAAGCCCCTCGGGATCGTAGCCCGAGCACATCAGGATCGGCGTCGAGGGATGGAGTTCCTTCAGATGGTCGTGCAGCTCGTGCCCACTCATGCCGGGCATCACGACATCCACGACGAAGAGATCGAAGGACGGACGGCGCTCGACCAGTTCCAAGGCCTCCTCACCGGAGCCTACGCTCTCGACACGATAGCCAGCAGAGGTCAGGGCCAGTTCGAGGAAGGAACGTACCTGCTCCTCGTCATCCACGATGAGAATGCGCCGGTCGGCGGAGGAGGGTAGCGGCGACTGGTTGGGCAGACCCGGGTCCCGTCTCACTCGACCAAGCACGGACTCCTGTTCGAGCGGGAAGTGGAGGTGGAAGCGTGAGCCGCTGCCCTCCGTGGTCTCGACTTCGACACGGCCACCATGGGATTCGACGATACCGGCCACCACACCCAGGCCCAGACCCGAACCCTTTCCCTCCTCCTTCGTCGTGAAGAAGGGATCGAAAATCCGATCGAGGATCTCCTCCGGAATCCCGCTGCCGGAGTCGGCAATCGTCAAGCGGAGGTCCCCTTCGTCGACGCGTTGCTCGATGCGCAGGAGTACCTTGCCTCCATCCCCCATGGCATCCCGGGCGTTCAGGAGCAGATTGAGCAGGACCTGTTGGATCTGGCCCGCGTCACAGTGGAAGTCGGGCAGACCTTCCTGGACCTCGTAATCGATCACCACACCCTGATCCAACCAGGAGCGCGTGAGATCCCGAGCCGATTCGAGCAGCTCGTCCCAGGGCACCGGCTGCATGCGACGCGGAGCCTTGCGGGAATAGGCGCGCAGCTTCTCGGTGAGATCCGCGGCCCGGTGTGCCACACGCTCGATCCTCTCCAAATGCTCCGCGGTATGGGAGCCCTCGCGATCCAGCTCCAGTCTCGCCAGGGCCGACCCACCCAGGATGACCTGGAGGAAGTTGCCGAACTCATGGGAGATGGTCGACGCCAGGCGTCCCAGGCTCTCCAGCTTCTGCATGTGCAGGACCTGGCTCTGCAGACCTACTCGCTCGGTCACGTCTTCGCTCAGCAAGAGGATCTGCCCCTTGTCTCCCGCGAGTGTCACGGGCAAGCCCGTCAGGTGGACACGCAGCTCCTCATGAGCCTCGCCACGCAGGGGGTAGAGGCGTTGTTCTTCGAGGTTGAACGGACGCCCCTCGCTCCGGCAGGCTTCGAGCGCAGAGCGGAAGGCCTTCTCGGCTTCTACCTGGCGCCGGCGCGCAGGCGTGCCGGAAGGTTGGAAGACGAAACCCAGATCCTCCACGCCACTACCGATGGGTCCGAAGATCTCGAGATGGTTGCGGTTGGCTTCGAGGCTGTCCGAGCCGATCAGGCAGAGCCCCACGGGGACCTCCTGGAAGAGCAGGCGGTGGCGCTCCTCGCTACGCCCCAGCCGCGTATAGAAGCTCGAGCGCGCAATGGCAGCGGAGCAGAGTTGCGCGAGACTCTCGATCAGCTCGACGAGCCCATCCTGCTCGAGCGCCTCATCCGACAGGCTCAGGACCAGAACCCCTTGGGTCTCCGTGCCCGTGCGCAGCGCCAATGCGTGGGGAGCTTGCTGGAAGCTACTCCTCCAGGCCTTGGGCAGCTCTTCGAGATCGAGACGTCCGAGCCGTTCGTTGCTGGCCAGGAACTCATGGAGACAGCCCGAGGAGAGGGAGGATCGGCTGCTCATCAGAGGCCGACTGGAGCCCCGGCAGGCCCGGACGCAGAGGTATCCGTCCTCATCGAGCGTCGACAACAACAGACTCTCGATCCCCAAGGTGTCGCTGACATGTTCCATCAGCGTTCCGAGATTCTCCTCCAGGGCGGAGAAGTCGGAGAGCAGGCTCTGGGCTTTGTTCAGAAGCTGGAGTCGGCGTTGGTTCCATTGCAGCTCCTCTTCGTGGCGGCGTGCCTCGGTGACATCCCGGAAGAGGATCATGCAAGCGGGAGCACCCGCGTAGAGAAGCTCGGTTGCATCCAGCTCGAGATGACGACGATTCTTGCCCCGCCCGAAGGAGAGGTGGAGCGGATCGGGCTTGCCGCAGTCCGCTTCGCGCGCCATCTGCAGCCAGGCCAGAAGCTTGCGCGTCTTCTCCTTGCCAAAGAACTCAGCGAGTTCCTGATCTTCTTCACCCCCACCGAGCCAGGTACGCGCCACGCCATTCTCGAAGACGACGCGATCCTCGCGCAGGATCAACACTCCATAGCCAAGGCCTTCCATGGCGGTGCGAAGCGACTCGGCGTAGTCCTCGCTTTTGCATCGCAGGCGTTCCTGCTCGAGTGCAAGATCGATCTCGGCGCCGAGCGCATCCAGCTCGGGGCCTTCGAGCACCTTGTGCCTGCGCCCCGAGGCCTTGATGCGCCCCAGGAGGAGTCCGCCCACCAGTCGATTCTTCTGGCGCAAGGGCAGCAGGAACGGCTTGCGGAGATCGTAGCGAGCGAGGGCTTCGGAATACTCGGTAGGTGCATCGAGAAGCTCGTCGAGAAACAGCGGCTGCACCAGATCCTTCCTGGCGAAGCCCAGCCCCAGCCCCAGCCCCGTCAGTGCCTTGCGTGAGGCGCGTGAGAGCCCCTCGGAGACCACGAGTTCACGGTCGTCCTCCTCGTACTGCAGCATGGCGAAGTCGCCGTAGCGTTGGTCCACCAACTCCCGAACCAGGAATCGCAACTGTCGTCGGAGGCTATCCCCATTCGACAACCTCTTCGCAAAGGCCGCGCTGATCCCCCCCTTTCCTCCCTTGTTCACCACCATGCGCACCATGATGGCGAGCCGAGGGCTCCGGGTCTACCGGTGAAGTCCCCAGTACCAGGCAGGAAAGTCCGGAGAGACCCGGAGTTCGGCCCTCTGAAGGCCATTGGAATTCCTCCAATAGAGCGAAATCGGGCTCTGCTTCGCCAGGTCGAACCCATTCCATAGGAGATCCAAGGCCAGGTTGGTCATACCGGGAGTGGCAAAGGTGACGTTGGCGAGGAGCAGGTCGACCAGAGCGATCTGGCCCTCCTCGGCGGGCAACGGCAGGAGGAAGGAGCCGAATCCGGTGCAGACCGCCACCTGACCCTGATAGCCCTCCCGCGCTGGCCATCCCTGCCGTTCCCCCGCCTCAAGCTCGGCGATGCTCGCGGGGAGCAACAGACCATCGAAACCCTGCGGGGCCACGAGTGTAGGCGCAGGCTGCGGACTCCAGTGCGCCTCGGGAGACGGGAGCGCCCCCTTGGGACCGATGGACACCAACCCGCGCAGACCCTCGTCCAGGAACTCTAGCTTCACCTCGGTCGCGAAGGGGTGCAACTTGCGCAGACTCAAGACCTCACGCTGGCCCTTCCAGAAGGGTGGCTTGAGCACCGAGCCCAGCCCCCAGAGGAAGCGCTGAGGGTGGAAAGCCTGTTCGGTATCACCGCAGAGCAACAGGGGGGAATCAGAATCGCCGATGGCCTCGTCGGCCTCGTGCAGGACGGAGACGACCGACCGGACGAAATCGGCATGACCCGCCATCATGCGATGCCCCTCGGACCGGCCCTGGATCACCGAGGTCACTGCGCCGAGCAGGACAAGCGCCTGGAGGACCCGCAGGGCCTTGGGAGGCCCATAGGTCAGGATCAGGATCGCCCATGGCCAGAGCACCGCAAGGTAGGCATAGCGCTGCTGCCCGGGGTCTCGCATGGACGGCAGGAGAGGAGCCAAGGGTCCGAAGAGGCCAGCGGAGATCAGCAAGACCCCGATCAGACGAGCCGCACGCCCTGTTCCAGCACGCTCTGTTCCAGCGCGCCAGACCCATAGGGACAGCAGGCCAAACACCAGGATCAGGGAGAGTTGACGTACCCAGCCAGGCCCCACAGGCAGCAGGCTGTAGCCCAGGGTCGTCCAGATCCCCTCCAAGATCGCGAAGGGCTGGAGGCTCTGCCCTTCCAGGAATCCATAGCCCCCGAGTGCCGCTCCGAGCAAGAGCTTGCGCAAGAGGAGAAAGGCCGGAATGAGCAGCAGCGTCGGCAGTGCCAGGAGGCGCCGGCCAGCAAACCTACGACCCGGCTCTTCGACCTGATGCCCATCCAGCATGTCCAATCCCAGCAGGAGGAGCGGCGCACCCAGCGCGTATTCCTTGGTCATGAATGCCAGGATTAGGCTGAGCCAAACCGGCCAGGCCGGGCCTCCGCGTCGGTGACCGACATGGAACCAGAAGGCAAGGAGGATCCAGAAGACGACGTGCGTATCCACGCGCCCGACGACCCACTGGGTCGACAACAAGAGCACGGGATGCATGAGCCAGAGGAAGGACAGCCCGAACGCCAACTGCCTGCCAATCCCCTCGGGCATCAACCGGCGCACGATCTTGTAGATCAGGAGGGCTGAGAGGACGCAGGCCAACAGGTTCATGAAAAGAAAACCTGCAGCATCCACGCCGAAGAGCTCGTGGTCCACCGCCAGGGACAGCGTGATCAGTGGCCGATAGAAGAGAAAGAATCGAAGGTCGTACTGCGGCCCCACGAAGTCATGCGCGACATGCGCCACATCGCCAGCATAGGCAATGGTGGGATAGTCATCGGCCATGAAGGTCGGGTCCAAAGCCCACTGCGCCAAGAAGCCAATCACCGTCAGCAGCAGCAGCTCCCAAGGCCAACGCCGCCCCTCTCTCTTGCCGTCCTCCATATGCCGCCCACAATACGTTCAAGGGCAGGGAAAAGGCACTCTCGCTTTCCAGGGGACCCTCTCATCCGCCGGCCGGAGCGCGTTCAATCCTTGCGAGCGCCTGCCAGAATCCAGCTCCGGATCAGGCTTCGAAGCTCAGGCGAGAGCGGTGGAAGCCCCTGAGGCATCCTCACGCCGTAGGGGGCCTTGGAGCTCTCCACCTTCTGGTAGAAGAAGGACAGCTCGGGGCGACCAGACACCAGGATCTGGGCCTGCATCCGGAAGTCGCCCCCCAGGAAGAGGTCCTTGTAGGAATCCATGGCAAAGCCCCCACGCCTGGCTCCTCCCATATGGCAGCTGCCACAAGCTGGTTGAAGCACCGGTAGCAGATCCGAACCCCAGTGTGGCGCGCGTGCAGGGATCCCGCGGCCGAGCCGCGCCGGATGATTACTGACGGCAGCCGCAAACAGCGGTGCACGCCCACCGATTCCCACCTCGAGCGCACCGTCCTTGTCGGTGTCCGGCTGGCCGTCACCGAGGATCTCTCCGGTCTCCGGCCACTCGGAGAGCAGCAGGCCAAAGCCCTTGTGCCCTTCGAAGAGTTCACGCAACAACCCCGGCAGGCTCAGATTCTGTTCACTGGCGAACCACCAGGACATGGCCTCGAGGAGGTCGGCCATGTCACCGACACTCATGCGGCGGTAGTCACTGCCAGGGAAGTTCCTTAGCCCGAATCCGGGGATCAGGTAATCGCTCTTGATGAGCTTGGTGGCTGCCAGCGCCCGGAAGCGCAGGCCCTCGGCACCGATGACCTGATAGGCAGCGAAGAGCCCTCCCACCAAGGAAGCCACGGGACCGATCCCGGCCCTCGCCGAAGAGGCCTGGCTCTTGGCAAGGTCATAGGACTCGAAGACGCGGCCATCGAAATCCGTGAGCTTCTCGGCTGCTGTCAGTGAGGCCTCAGCCAGGATCTGCTTGATCCCGATCAGGTCGGGGCGAGCCTTGGCAGCTACGGCGAGTGCCATGAGCACCTCTCCCGTGGGGCCGGGACGCATCAACTGGCTCCGTCCCCCATCCAGGTCGGCCCGATCGACGAAGGCCTTGCTGCCCGGATCCTGATGCTGGGCCACGAGGTTGGCCAGCACGATGCGCATGCCATCCAGCCCATGCTGCAAGGGCGTCTTGCCTGCGCCGGGGTCCTTCTCCACGAGTCCCTGATCGATCCAATCGGCAAGGATTCCCTGCTCGGCTGCCGAGAGGTAGGGGCCATTGGTCGGCATGCGCCAGGCCACCGGAGGCTTGCTCTGCGAGGTGATCTGCCAGAGCAGGCTCTTCGCATGTTTGCCCTTGACCACCACCGGATTCTTGGCGTTGGACTTGCCCCCTTTGAGCACACCTGAATAACTCTCCACGGAGAAGTCACCAAAGGGGGAGCTACCTGTGTGGCAACCCGAACACTGTTTGTTCAGCAGTCCCTTGACATGTTTGTCCCAGGAGATCGTCTCGGCCTCTGGACCTGCTTGTGGTCCCGAAGACGGCCCGGAGTCGACACCACCGGGCAGACGCGGTTTGCTGCCGAAGGGGTCGCCCTGGAAGAGTCGCGCCAAACGGGGGTGTCTCTGCTTGGGATTGGCCAACCAGGCAAGCTCTGCGAATCCGCGAAGGAGTCGGGCCTGGTCTTCGAGACTCGAGCCTCGATCCAGGACACGAAAGCCGGCGGGCTTGCGCCCCAGCAAGGGGCCTGCATCCTCGGGTCGATAGACGAGTCGAACCGGAAAGATGCGCGCTGCCTTCTTGGGATCGTAGGTCTTGGGATCTGCGAAACGGCCGAGCGCCTGACCATCCCAGGACAGGGTGCGCAGGAGGAGGGACTCGGCCGCGAGCGCCTTCTCCAGGAAGAGCAGCCCCAGGAGACCCTCTTGCGCTGTGGAACCATAGAAATCTCCGCGGCCATTCCGAAGCAGTCGACTGGCCTGCATACAGGCGGCACGCATGACCGTGCCGAGGTCTCCGATCCGAAACGTGATTTCCTCTCGGGGATCCGGAATCGCGCGCAGGGCCGCATGGTCGTCTCGATCCTTGGGCTTCCCGACGATCTTGTCCGGGACCATGCCCGGCAGCAGGAAGGCCTGCGAGAACCCCTGTGCAGCCTTCGCGTTGGATCGGAAGGCATAGGTATCACGGAGATTTGCCAGGGTCTCGTCCAGGTTGCCTCCCTGGCCATTGACGTCCTTGGGCGCCGTGGGCTCCAAAGCCCGCTCGGCCAGAAACGGAGACCAGAGGACATCCACGCCCGCCCCACTCTCCAGTAGGAGATAGCGGAGAACCTGCTCCCCGGTCTGGGTCAGCTCGCGGCGGTAGCTGACAGTGGGGCCTGGAGTCTCGACCCCAGGACCTGCGGGAAAGCTGATCGGGGTCGAGAGCAGGCGAGCCGCGAGACGCAGCTGTTCGCCCGACGAGACCCATCCCTTCTCCACCTCGAGGGGGAGTTGCTCCGACTTGAAGGCCGGAATCCGGCGAGAAACACTGAAATCTCCACCACAAGAGCAGAAGAGAAGCAGGGAAAGAAGGAAGACGAGAAACGGCATCGGGCTCAATAGGTCGGAAGGAGCCCCAAGGATACCCCGAATCCTGAGATCCATGCCATCGGAAGATCTCGCCCTCGATCTCTCCTCCCCTGGCATGACCTCGTTACAATCCAGAACGATACGCCTTCCTTTCCAGCCCCTATCGATACTGCACAGAGATCTCTTCATGGCCCAGAATCCTCCCTATCCCGGAATCCGTGTCACGACCAACGGCAACCAGCTGGTCTCCTACTGCACGGAGGCCCGCATCACCGACGGCGGCATCTTCTATCCCATCACACCCTCGACCGAGATGGGTGAGATGTACCAGCTCTCCTATGCCGAGGGCAAACTCAACGTCTTCGGGCAATCCAAGGTGGCCATCGAATGCGAGGGCGAACACGCCGCCCAGGGCGGAGCCATCGCCTATTCGGTGACGGGGCGGCGCACAGTCAACTTCACCTCGGGTCAAGGCATCGTCTATGGCGTGGAGCAGTACTACCACGCACCTGGCAAGCTCTCGACGATGGTGCTCGAAGTCGCCGCTCGTGCCCTCACCAAGCACGCCCTCAACGTCCACTGCGGGCATGACGACATCTACGCCTGCCTCGACACCGGGTGGATCATGCTCTTCGGCAAAGACGCCCAGCAGGCTGCGGACCAGGCGGTGATCCTGCGCAAGGTCACAGAGAAGGCGCTCACCCCGGGTATCAATATCCAGGACGGCTTCCTTACTTCACACCTCGAGCGCAGCTTCTTTCGGCACGAGTCGGACCTACTGCGTCAGTTCCTCGGCGATGCCAACGACATCATCGACTGTCCCACCGAGGCCCAACGCGTGCTCTTCGGCCCCCATCGCCGCCGCGTCCCGCGCGCCATCGACCTGGAGAATCCCATCCTGCTCGGTCCCGTCCATAATCAAGAGCACTACATGAATGGCGTCGCCGCGCGCCGCAACCACTTCGTCGAACCGATCCTCGGATTCCTCGAGGAAGCCTACGAGGAGTTCGGTCAGCTGACGGGTCGCCACTACGGGCTGATTTCGACCTACAACCTCGAGGGTTCGAACACGGTCTTCATCAGCTTGGGTTCAGCAGCGGAGAACATCGAAGCAGCCCTCGACTACATGTTGGACGAACGCGGAGTCAGCGCAGGGTCCATCCACCTCAACGTCATCCGCCCCTTCCCCGAAACCGCCCTCGTGGAACTCTTGCGGGGCAAGAAGAACATCATCGTCCTGGAGCGCACCGACGAGCCTCTGGCCAGCGACAACCCATTGACGCGCGACATCCGGGCAGCGCTCAACAAGGCCATGGATGGTCATCAGGAGCGAACGGGTCACCCGGACCTGCGTCCCGAGGAGATGCCGCGCATCTTCAGCGGGATCTACGGCCTGGGCTCTCGCGACTTCCGCCCCGAAGCGGTTCTCGGTGCCTACGAGTTCGTCCACGATGAGATCCAGCGCAAGGATGGCGGAGCGGCCAAGACGGGCACGCGCTATTTCACCCTGGGAATCGACCATCCCTACAACGTCGAATCACAGGACACGCCGAGCCTCCTACCCGAAGGCTCGATCGCGGTCCGGATGCACTCCATCGGCGGCTGGGGCATGATCACGACCGGCAAGAACCTGGCCGAGATCTTCGGTGAGTTCGGTGAGTTCGTCTCCAAGCGCGACGGCGTGTTGGATGAGTACGGGCGCGTCGGCGAGAAGATCCACGTAAGCGCCAACCCCAAGTACGGCTCCGAGAAGAAGGGGGCCCCCACGGCCTACTTCCTGGTCGTCGGCCCGGAGCGGATCCGCGTCAACTGCGACCTCCGCCACGTCGATGTCGTCCTCTGCTGCGACCCCAAGGCCTTCACTCACATCAACCCACTCGAGGGGCTCGTGGATGGTGGAGCGATCGTCTGGGAATGCGATGAAGAGCCCGAGATGGCCTGGAAGCGCATCCCCACGAAGTACCGCAAGGAGATCGTGGATCGCAATCTACGCGTCTTCCTGCTGCCCGGATTCGACATCGCGCGCAAGGCCACAGATCGACCCGAACTCCAGCTACGCATGCAAGGCAACGCCTTCCTGGGAGCCTTCTTCCAGGTGTCCCCCTTCCTCGAGGAGTTCGGTATCAGCGCAGAGCACTTCCGCGAGGTCGTGCGTGCCCAGTACGTCAAGAAGTTCGGACGCTTCGGCGATGCGGTCGTCGAGAGCAACATGGAGGTCATGATCCAGGGCGGCGCCCGCCTGACGGAGCTCTCCTACGGCGACCTCGATGCGCCCGACCTGTCCCTGATGCGCGGTAACCCGATCCTCCCCAGCGAGGATGGATGCGCTGCATCGGGATCCTGCTCGACCGTGGCCTACGGCCCCACGGATGCGCCAGCAGAGCAGCCAGGCAAAGCGCCCATGTTCACACGCGCCGTCTTCGACGCCGAGTTCAAGGCTGGGCTCGGATACCACCAACCCGCCTCCCCCTTGTCCTCCGTCGGCGTCATGGCCGCATCCACCGGGGACGAGGCCTCCAAGTATGGCGCTCGGCGCGAGACGCCGGTCTTCATCCAGGAGAACTGTACGCAGTGCATGGCCTGCATCACGGCCTGCCCCGATACGGCGCTTCCCAACATGGCGCAGGACCTCGATACCATCCTGGAGGCTGCCGTCCAGAACTACGTCACGGACACCGACGAACGAGAGCGCATCACGACCGAGCTGCCCGCGATCCAGGAACGCATGCTGGCGGAGATGCGGATCCAGGCCAAGGTCAAGGGCGAGAAGCCCACTTCGGTGCAGGATCTCTTCCAGCGCGAGCTGGAGACGGTCGGCATCTCGGGTCAGAGTCGCGACGAGCTCCAAGCCATCATGCACACGCTGCCTCTGGCCTACGCCAAGGTCAACGCGATCTTCTCCAGCCGCGAGAAGAAGGAAGAGGGTTCTGGCGGCATCTTTTCGATCTTCGTCTCGGATCTCTGCAAGGGCTGCGCCGAGTGCGTGACCGAGTGCGGCGATCACGAAGCCCTCGTCATGCGTCAGGATGGCGAGAAGATCAACGAGGAGCTGATGACCGCAGAGGCCTTCCGGAATCTCATGCCCGAAACCTCCACGAACTTCCTCGGGAAGTACGATGCGGAGCGTCCGGAGGAGAGCAAGGCGGCTACGCTCCGCAACCACCTCATGGAGCGACGCAACTACGAGGCCATGCCCAGTGGCGATGGCGCCTGCGCGGGCTGCGGAGAGAAGTCAGCGCTCCGCGGTGTGGCCAGCGTCACCGAGGCCTACATGAGGCCCCTCTTCCACCGCAAGGCAGATAGACTCCGGGAAAAGGCCGACAGACTCGAGAAGGAAGGCCTGCCCCTCCTCGCGCAATGGAAGGAGCGAGACGAAACCGGCTATCACATCCTCCGCAAGAGCCTTGCGCACGCGGTCATGGGACTGGGTGGAGAGGATGGAGCAGACACGGATCGGAGGATGGAAGAGCACGGAGAGCTCAGCGATGCCGAGCTCCTGGATGTGCTGATCCTCATGCTTCGTCGGGAGGCCTTTGCACACAAGGACCTCCAGGCCGTGGAAGGTCGACTGGCCAATGGCATGTCGGTCATGGCCATGGGAGCACATACGGGCTGCAACACGGTCTACGGTTCGACGCCACCCAACAATCCCCACCCCTACCCCTGGATGAACAGTCTCTTCCAGGATGGCGTCACGATCACCTGGCTCATGGGTGAGAGCTTCATCCTGGATACGGCTCGACGCACCATCGTCCCCGAACGCCTGACCGACAAGCTCCTCGACGGCCAATCCATCACCGAGGAGGACTACTTCGAC
>JAJRTL010000358.1 GCA_024278315.1 Planctomycetota bacterium
GGCGCTGTCGGGAATGAGTCTCGAAGGGCGGAAAGCGCAGTTTGAGACGGACGACTTGGGCCCGCAGGCCTTTTCTCCGAAGTCGAGCTCCCACGGATTCGGAGAGTTCCAGCAGGACCCGATCCGTGCGGACACCAAGTGGGATGTCCACATCGAAGGTCGTTTCATGGCTGATCGACTTGGGGCCGCTTCCGCCTTGCACGGGCCTGGAATCCCGCCCGTGGGAGAGTTCGTGGAAGTGGTGGCCCATGCTCTCGCCGAAGATTCTCAGGCATCTCTCCAGCGAGAGCTCTTGAAGTTGCTGGATACGGAAGATCCCCAGGTTCTCCAGGCGTTCCTGAGATTTCGGCCCCATGCCCCAAAGGCGCGAGATCGGGAGGTCGGCGAGAAAGGCAATCTCCTGTCCCTCTGGAACCAGGACCAGTCCATCCGGCTTGTCGAGATCCGATCCGATCTTGGCCAGGAACTTGTTGCTGGCGACACCGACGGAGACTCGAAGACCTCTCTCGGCATGCACCCTCGACTTGATGCTCCGGGCGATCTGCATACCATCACCGAAGATCATGCGGGAGCCGGTTACGTCCAGGAAGGCCTCGTCCAGGGAGAGGGGTTCGATCTCTGGTGTGTACTGTCGGTAGATGTCGAAGATCCTTCTCGATTCTTCGGCGTAGACGCTCATCCGAGGCGGAACGAAGATCCCCTGAGGACATCTCTCTCGTGCGAGAGCACCCGGCAGGGCGGAGTGCACACCGTACTTGCGCGCCTCGTAGCTGGCTGTCGAGACGACTCCGCGAAGGCCCAGGCCCCCTACGATGACGGGCTTGCCCCGGTACTCGGGATGATCTCGCTGCTCGATGGCAGCGAAGAAGCTGTCCATGTCGGCATGCAGGATGACTCTGGTCTTGGGCATGGGGGGGATGATAGCGGCCAGGGGCCCACACCCGTAATGGTCCGTCGGAACCAGGTTTCAGGCCCTCGCTGCCCCTGGAGCGCTGCATGGCGATGCCCATAAGCAGAATACAGCGAGTCCCCTACGCCATTGTGCCCATGCCAAGCTGCTTTCAGAGCCTGGATCATGTGGGTCCTCTCCCTTGGAGATCACGGGTCTGCCAGCCCGGGCCCTTTCCTCGCACGCCTCTCGTCCGGACTACTCATGAGATCGTTGCAAGCACCTTGGCGAATGGCGAAGCCGATGGCCAAGGTGCGTGCTGATGAGCGTATTTCGAGTTCCGGGGGGCTGCTCAAGGCCATGACGACCCAGGAGGGTCGTCGAGGCGAAGCAAAGTCGAACGAACCTACAGGTTCGTGGTCCTGGACCGGAACGCACCGTCAGGCGCGTCGAGGTCCTGAATCGTTCGGGCAAGAAGGAAGCAGACATGGGCAAGCAGATGACATCCGGTTCGAGTACCTGGGACGTCCTCCAGGAGCATGGAGTGAGTCGCAGGAAGTTCCTGCAGTTCTGCACCGCGAGCACGGCGGCGATGGGCTTTCCCCATACCTTTGCGCCAACGGTCGTCGATGCTCTGGAGAACAAGCCTCGGATCCCCGTGATCTGGCTGCATGGGTTGGAATGCACCTGTTGCAGCGAGTCCTTCATCCGTTCTTCGCATCCTCTTGTCCAGGACGTCATCTTCAACATGATCTCCTTGGACTATGACGACACCCTGCAGGCCGCCGCAGGCCATCAGGCAGAGGAGATCCGTCGGAAGACGATGGAAGAACATGCAGGCGAGTTCGTGCTCGCAGTAGAGGGCAACGCGCCGACGAAGGACGGCGGGGTCTACTGCACGATCGCGGGCGAGACCTTCCTGGATCAGTTGAGGTAGACGGCCGAGAAGGCACGCTTCGTCATCGCATGGGGATCCTGCGCCAGCAATGGCTGTGTCCAGGCCGCGCGGCCCAATCCGACCGGAGCCAAGCCGATCCGCAAGCTCATCACCGGCAAGCCCATCATCAACGTCCCTGGCTGTCCTCCGATTGCGGAAGTCATGACCGGTGTCCTCACGTACATCCTGACCTTCGATCGCCTCCCCGAGCTGGATCGATCGGGAAGACCCAAGATGTTCTACAAGCATCGAATCCACGACAAGTGCTATCGACGTCCCTTCTTCGATGCGGGCAAGTTCGTGGAGAGATGGGATGACGAGGGGGCTCGCAACGGGTGGTGCCTGTTCAAGATGGGGTGCCGAGGTCCAACAACCTACAACTCCTGCTCGACCTTCCAGTGGAACAATGGAGTCAGCTTTCCGATCCGTTCAGGTCATGGGTGCATCGGCTGCAGCGAGGCCGGCTTCTGGGACAACGATTCCTTCTATGATCGCCTCTCCAATATTCCGCTACCAGGGGTCCAGTCCGGTGCGGAGACCGTGGGGAAGGTCCTCGCTGCGGCTGCAGGCATAGGTGTTGCTGCGCATCTCGCCTCCTTCGGAGTGAAGGCTGCTCTCGAGAAGAGCAAATCTGCGAAGACCGGAGAGGAGGCCTAGACCATGGAATCCATGCAAGACAAGAAGGTGAGACGGATCGTCGTGGATCCCGTCACGCGTATCGAAGGACATCTCCGCATCGAGGCCGTCCTGGATGAGGACAACAAGATCGTAGACGCCATCTCCTCCGGGACCATGTGGAGGGGGATCGAGGTCATCCTCCAGGGGAGGGATCCCAGGGAGGCCTGGGCCTTCACCGAGCGCATCTGCGGAGTCTGCACTACGGTCCATGCTCTCTGTTCCATCCGTGCGGTGGAGGACGCCTTGGCGATCCAGGTTCCCAAGAACGCGGACATCATCCGCAACTTGATGTTCCTGACGCAAATGGTCCAGGACCATGTGATCCACTTCTATCATCTGCACGCACTGGATTGGGTGGACGTGGTCTCCGCATTGAACGCAGATCCGAAGGCGACGGCAGATCTCAATCAGTCGATCTCGCCACATTGGCCCAAGGCCACCAAGGGGTACTTCAGCGACACCTTGGCCACACTCAAGAAGTTCGTGGATTCGGGCCAGCTGGGTATCTTCGCCAATGCCTACTGGGGTCACCCTGCCTACAAGCTGCCGGCGGAAGCCAACCTCATGGCGGTGGCCCACTACCTCGAGGCGCTCAAGTGGCAGAAGGAACTCATCAAGATCCATACGGTTTTCGGCGGGAAGAATCCGCACCCCAACTATCTCGTGGGCGGCATGCCCTGCGCCATCGATCTGGAGAGCGACAACGCCATCAATGTGGAGCGGCTCAACCTGGTCAAGGACAAGATCAGCGAAGCCAAGACGATCGTGGAGCAGCTCTATATCCCGGATTTGCTCGCCATTGCCTCGTTCTACCCCGAATGGGCGAACATCGGTGGTGGTCTGGGCAGCTACCTCGCGTACGGTGATTGCCCGCAAGAGGGAATCGACAAGCCAGAGGGCTTCCTGATCCCCCGGGGCATCATCCTGGACAAGGACCTCTCTCGCGTGATTCCCGTCGACCAACGCAATCCCGAGGAGATTCGAGAGGAGGTCTCGCACTCCTGGTACCGATATCCAGAGGGCGAGGACGCGCTCCATCCCTACGAAGGTGTGACCGAGGCGCACTACAGCGGCCCACGACCTCCTTACAAGAACCTGGATGAGAACCAGGGGTACTCCTGGCTCAAGGCTCCGCGGTGGAAAGGTCGTGCTCTCGAGGTGGGCCCGCTCGCTCGCATGCTCGTGGGCTATGCCAGTGGACGTGGGGATTACAAGGAGGTCGTGAACCAGGCGCTTGCGCACTTGAAGCTCCCTGCGACGGCGCTGTTCTCGACGCTGGGGAGAACCGCCGCACGTGGGCTCGAGACACAGCTCTGCGTAGGTTGGCTCATGGAGGAATACGACCGCCTGATAGCCAACCTGAAGGCGGGTGATTGGAATACCGCCAACACCGAGCGCTGGGATCCCGATTCCTGGCCCACAGAGTGCAAGGGCGTGGGCTTCACCGAGGCCCCTCGCGGGGCGCTTGGTCACTGGATCCGGATCAAGGACCAGAAGATCGAGAATTACCAGGCGGTCGTCCCCACGACGTGGAACGCGTCGCCGCGAGACGCAAGAGGACAACGCGGCGCCTACGAGGCGGCTCTCATCGGAACCCATCTGGCCGACGCCGAGAAACCCGTGGAGATCCTGAGGACCATCCACAGTTTCGATCCCTGCCTGGCTTGTGCTTCGCACGTCTTCGGCCCGGACGGCACGCAGCTGTCCGAGGTCATCGTGAGATGAGTGCCATGAGCAGCAAGACGACACAAGTGGCGACAGATCTGCCCCCGGGCATCGAAGCCTCTGAGGAGCTGTACCAACGGGTCTACGTCTGGCAGCTTCCGATTCGCATTTTCCATTGGACCAACGCCGGCGCTATCTCGGTGCTGTTCGCGACGGGTCTCATGATCTCCGATCCTGCGCTCACCTCGGGTGGGGAGGCCTGGGAGGTCATGACCGTGGCAACCATCCGGAAGATCCACTACATCGCAGCCTTCGTCTTCCTGATCGGATTTCTGTGGAGGGTCTACTGGTTCTACTTCGGCAATGTCTATGCCAGATCGGGTATGCCCAGGCCTTGGCGACCCTCCTGGTGGAAGGGCCTGTTCACTCAATCCATGGACTACATCAAGCTCCGGGGAGGGACTCCTCACCTGGGGCACAACTCCCTGGCGGGGCTCTCGTACACGATCTTCGTCATCTGCCTGGGCTGGCTGCAGATCCTGACGGGGTTCGCCATGTACTCGGAGAACAGTCCCGATGGGTTCTGGGCCAGTCTCTGCGGCTGGGTCTTGCCCCTCATGGGGGGATCGGCGCAGGTGCACGCCTGGCATCACCTGTTCGCGTGGTCCTTCCTCTTCTTCGTCATCCTGCACGTCTACATCGTCTTCCTGGATGCACGCGAATACCGCAACGGGCTCATCGTCTCCATGATCACAGGCTTCAAGTTCCGACGGATCCGAAAGAAGAGGCTGCATTCGGGGAGCGACGCGGCAGGACCGCTCGATGAGGACCCGGATACGCACCAGGGCGAGCACCGGGACGAGGACCAGGCATGACCACGTCTGAGAGCACAGCAGGCCAGCTGCTCGTTCTGGGGCTTGGCAATGTCCTCTTGCAGGATGATGGATTCGGGATCGTCCTGCTCCGTCTTCTGGAGCAGGACTACGCCGAGGATGAGCGGGTCGAGTGCGTTGATGGTGGAACGCAGGGACTGGCACTCCTGGGACGGCTCTCGGGCAGGGACGCTCTCTTGATCCTCGATGCCTATCAGCTCGGTGAGGCCGCTGGGACCTTGCGGGTCTCTCTGGATCCCTTGTCTGTTCAGGCCCGCCGTGGCCTGGGAGCCCATGAGGGCAATGCGTCCGAGCTCCTGGCCGCGGCAGCGCTCACGGGTGTCCTGCCGGAGAAGGTCCGTCTCATCGGTGTCGAACCTGCCGAGCTGTCGACAGGCATCGGACTCTCGGCTCCCGTGCAGTCCTGTCTTGCGGAGGCGCAGGCGCTGGCTTGCGAGCATGTCGATGCCCTGCTCTCTCCCCGTCGATGCGAGGAGGCGCAGGGCCGTGCATGAGCTGTCCATCGCCATGGCCCTCTACGAGGCTTGCAAGAAGGAGCCCCACCGTCCGGAGGAGTTCCTGGTCGAGGTACGTGTCCTCATCGGAGAGTTCGCCGGCGTTCAGCCCGATCTCCTCGAGTTCGCTTGGAAGGCCTGCATCCGCGAGACTCCCGATGAAGGGGCGACGCTCGAGATTCAATACGAGGTCGCCCGCCAGGTCTGTGACCAGTGTGGTCCTGTGGGGGAGAGACAGCCGGGGAGCTGGCTGCGACTCTGCCCGCACTGCGGATGTCCGCTCCGCATCGAAGGCGGACATGAACTGGACATCATCGCCCTTTGTTTCGAAGCTTCAGAAGTGCTAGCCCGAACGATTCCTGACCTCGATGCGAGCACATGCGCGAATGGCGAAGCCGTTCGCGCATGTGCTCGCATCGATCTCAGGAATCATCCGGGCAAAAGGAATCGACATGAACCGAGCTGAGATTAGAAAACGCATCCTTGCCGAGAATGACGAATGCGCAGACCGATTGCGTTCCCAGTTCGAGGATGTAGGCAGTCTCGTCCTGGACCTCGTCAGTTCGCCTGGCGCTGGCAAGACGACGCTGTTGGAGGAGACGGCGTCACGCCTGGCAGCGGAGTTGGACATGGGCGCCATCGTCGGAGACATCGCGACCGAGATGGATGCGGAGCGCTTGCGCCACGCGAATCTTCCGGCCCACCAGATCATCACGGGGGGGGCCTGTCATCTGGATGCCCGCATGATCGAGGAGGGTATGAAGCACTGCGCCTTTCTTCCTGTGGATCTCCTCTTTGTAGAGAATGTCGGGAATCTTGTCTGCCCTGCATCCTACGCCCTAGGTGAGGACTTCAAGGTGGTATTGCTCTCCGTGACGGAGGGGGAGGACAAGCCCTTCAAATACCCAGCGATCTTCTCCAAGGCCAAGGTGGCGCTGATCACCAAAGTCGATCTCATGCCACAACTGTCCTTCGATCTCGAGAGAGTCGAGGAGCAGATACGGACTCTCTCCCAGGATGTCCGCATCATCCGCGTCTCTGCTTGGACTGGCGAAGGGATGGAGGAATGGTGTCAACTCCTGCGACAAGAGCGGATGAAGAAGAAGCTGGCGACCGGAGTGCACTGATCCGCAAGAAGTTGGTCTGTTCTGGAGCGGTCCAGGGTGTGGGGTTCCGGCCATCGGTCTATCGACTAGCCAGGCAGATTGGTGTCGCCGGCTCGGTTCGCAATGATGAGGAGGGGGCCACGATCGAGATCGAGGGTACCGCAGATCAGGTTTCGTCTTTTCTCGAACAGCTTCCTGAAGCACTGGGGCCTCTGGCGAGGCTGGAAGATGTCCGGGAGTCCTCGCTCCCACTCATGGGCTCGAGGGGTTTCCATGTCGATCTCTCGCATCTTGCCAAGCGTCATACGGCTCTCGTTCCAGCGGATGCCAGGATCTGCGAGTACTGCGAAGGGGAGATGCACGATCCAACGGATCGTCGATACCGCTATCCCTTCACGAGCTGCACGGACTGTGGGCCCCGGTTCACGATCGTCGAGTCCCTGCCCTTCGACCGCGAACGTACCTCTATGCGGGACTTCCCACTCTGCCCCGATTGCATCCAGGAGTACGAGAACCCCTCGAGTCGCCGTTTTCGCGCCGAGGCCTTGTGTTGTCCGGACTGTGGGCCGGTGCTAGAACTCCTGAGTCCGACGGGCACGCCGCTGGTCGACAGGAAGGAGGTACTGACCCGGTCCCGGCAGATCTTGAGGCAGGGCGGAATCCTGGCGATCAAGGGTCTTGGAGGCTACCAGGTGGCTTGTCGCGCGGATCGGATTTCGAGCATCCGGCGTTTGCGCAAGCGGAAGGCGCGAACCAGCAAGCCCTTTGCAGTCATGGTTCGTGATCTCGTGGCGGCACGATCCTTCGTGGACCTCGGTATCGGGGATGAGCAGCTCCTGCTGAGCGCAGCTGCGCCCATCCTGCTGGCCCCGCAGCGGAGCGGCACGCAGATGGCCAGTGCCGTCAATCCTGGCCTGTCTGACCTGGGGATCATGCTCCCGACGACTCCCCTGCACCTGGAGCTCTTTTCTGAAGACCGCTTGGATGGCGAAGGGGACGCAGAGGAGGCCTTCCAGGCTCTGGTGATGACTTCGGGCAATCTCAGTGAAGAGCCCATCTGCCGTGAAGAGGAAGAGGCCTTGGATCGGCTCGTCGCCATCTCCGATGCTCTCCTGGTCCATGATCGTCGAGTCGTCAGGCGGTGTGATGATTCCGTGACACGCACGATGCCAGCGGGGCACATGGTGATCCGGCGTTCGCGGGGATTCGTTCCTGACCCTCTCCCTCTCGCTGTCAGAACTCCCGAGCCAGTACTTGCATTGGGCGCGCATCTGCAGACCACGGCATGCCTGGCGGTCGAGGACAAGGCCATCGCTTCCCAACATGTGGGTGACCTGGATAGCCTGGCCGCACGTTCTTTTCTGCTCGAGGTGGCCAAGGGATTGGAGGACTTCCTGCAGTGTGAGGCCAAGGTCCTGGCTGTGGATCTACATCCCGACTACCCGAGTACCTGGGAGGGACAGCGACTGGCGCGGGAGCGTGACGGAAAGGTCCTGCGGTTACAGCACCATCTGGCACACGCGGCGGCAGTCCTGGGAGAGCACCAGGCATTCCCGGACCCGGGACGAACCGTGGCGGCCTTGATCCTTGATGGAACGGGATACGGATTGGACAACACTGCCTGGGGTTCGGAGTTGTTGGTCCTGAACGGAGACCTCGAGTGGAGCCGTCGTGGTCATGGTGTGCCCTTGGCCCTCATGGGTGGGGAACGCGCTGTGCGGGATCCCTGGCGGGTGCTCTGCGCAGCCTATGCCAGGTCGGGCAAGGAGGGGATGCTCGCCTCCCTGCCCATGGCTGCCGGAGTCGATCCCATCCAACTCCAACAGGTCACGCTCCTTTCCAAGAGGCCGGGGTGGCCGACCAGTTCTGGGGCGGGCAGGATCTTCGAGGCGGCGGGTGCGCTGATGGGGCTCGCGGTTCGCAATGCCTACGAGGGAGAGGCAGCGGCGCGGTTCGAGGCGCTGGCCGCTACGGCCAGGGATCCGATACCGGCTTGGGAGGGTCTGGAGGATCTGCTCACAGGCGACGAGGTCAGGACCGACCTCCTTCTGATCATGGCGGGAGAGCGCCTGCTTGGCGGAGAACTGGCACGTGAAGTTGCGGCTGGTTTCCATACGAGCTTCTGTCGCCTGTTCGCACTGCTGGCGCGCAGGCAGCTTCCCAAGCGCATCGAGAGCATGGTCCTGGGGGGAGGTTGCTTCGTGAATCGCCTCCTCGTCCAAGGCTTCATGGATGAATTCCAGGACATGGGATTGAAAGTCCTGCTTCCCCGGATCGTTCCTCCGGGCGACGGTGGGCTATCCTACGGGCAGTGCACCTTGGCGGCTGTGACGCTGTCGCGCGGCGTGGATCCTCGACTGAAAGGGGGCTGAACATGTGTCTGGCGATTCCGATGAAGGTTCAAGATCGTACGCAGTTCGACGCCCTTGTGGAATGGAGAGGTGTCAGTCGCAGGGTGGGCATGCACCTCTGCCCGGAGGCCGAGATAGGGGACTTCGTCCTCGTCCATGCCGGGTACGCCATTGGACGTGTGGATGAGGAGGAGGCCGCCAAGACCCTTGCACTGATCGAAGAGGTCATCGGCGAGGGAGGAGAGTGATGGGACGCGAAGCCCTCCATGATGCCCGCACCGTGCGTGCCCTCGTTGGCTCCGTCGCGGAGGAGTTCGAGCTCATCGGGAGAGAGCTGAGGATCATGGAGGTCTGCGGTACGCACACGCATTCCATCGCGAGGGCCGGTCTCCGCCAGTTGCTTCCTCCGGGGCTGCGACTCATCTCGGGTCCAGGATGCCCCGTGTGCGTCACTCCGATCTCCTACATGGATCGAGCCGTGGCTCTCGCGCGGCGTCCCGATGTGATCGTCGCGACCTTCGGGGATCTTCAGCGAGTGCCATCAAGCACTTCCAGCCTCGAAGTCGAGAGTGCGCAAGGAGCCAGGATCGAGATCGTCTACTCAGCCCGTGATGCGGTCGAGCTGGCTCGCCGCCATCCAACGTTGCAGGTCGTCTTCCTTGGCGTCGGGTTCGAGACGACGATTCCGACCGTGGCTGCGTCGCTGGAGGAGGCGGAGAGGGAGGGGGTCGAGAACTACAAGGTTCTCGTAGGGGCCAAGCTGATCGAGCCGCCCTTGCAGGTTCTGGGGAAGGACCCCGAACTGCGTATCGATGGCTTCCTGCTGCCCGGACATGTCTCGGTGATCGTGGGGAGTGGGTTCTACTCCTTCCTCGAGGAGCACCTTCGCTTGCCGGGCGTCATCGTGGGCTTCGATCCCGTGGACATCCTGATGGGAATCCTCGAGCTGACGCGGCAGATTGCCGCCGGGGATCCTCGGGTCAGCAATCTCTATGGGCGTGTCGTCAGCCGTGACGGGAATCGTCCCGCACGGGATCTGGTCCACAGGTTCTTCGAGGTTGTGGACGTGTCCTGGCGGGGACTGGGGACCATCCCGAACTCTGGTCTCGCCTTCCGATCCGGGTATGCGCACAGGGATGCCTCGCGCATCGAGGTGGATCTGGATCCTCCCGTGGAGCCCGCCGGATGTCGCTGCGGAGAGATCCTCCGGGGGAGTATCGAGCCCCCCGAGTGCCCCCTCTTCGACAAGGGGTGCACGCCCATGCATGCGATCGGTGCCTGCATGGTCTCGAGCGAGGGGACCTGTGCTGCCTGGTATCGACATGAGCGGCATCGTCTTGCAGGAAGGGAAGGAGTCGAAGCATGAGTCTTCCCGATCGGATCTTGCTTGCGCATGGCGCAGGCGGTCGCCTGACCCGGGAGTTGGTCGAAGAGGTGTTCGCTGCAGAGCTGGACAATCCTATCCTCTCGACATTGAGCGATTCCGCGTTGCTGCCGACTCTCCCCGCAGGAAGGGTGGCCATGACCACGGACGCCTTCGTCGTCGATCCCATCGAGTTCGACGGTGGGGACCTCGGCTACCTCTCCGTCTGTGGGACGGTCAACGACCTCTGCATGTCGGGTGCTCGTCCGCTCTATCTCACCTGGGCACTCATCCTCGAAGAAGGTGCGCAGATGAGCCTGGTACGCAGGCTGGCACAGGGTGCCGCCCGTGCGGCAGACCGAGCTGGCGTGACGCTGGTGGCTGGCGACACGAAGGTGGTGCCTCGAGGCAAGGGAGATCGTGCCTACGCCACGACTGCGGGCATTGGCGTCGTTCCGGAGGGTCGCGACGTCTCGGATGCCCGGCTCGAGGTGGGGGATGCCGTCATCGTCAGTGGCACCCTGGGGGACCATGGCGCGACCGTCTTGGCGCATCGCCACGATCTACAGGCTCCTGGACTCCGGTCCGATGTCCGCCCCCTGAACTCCCTCGTCGAAGCTCTCTTCCACGAGGGCTTCGATCTCCATTCACTCCATGACCCGACCCGAGGAGGACTCGCCACGGTCTGCTATGAGACCGCCTGCCGATCTGGGCGCTCGATTCGTCTCGAAGAAGCTCCCCTGCCCATCACTCCCGAGGTCCAGACGACCTGTGATCTCCTCGGTCTCGACTCTCTCTACCTCGCCTGCGAGGGACGCCTTGTCCTCTTTGCGCCTGCTTCACAGGCCACAGCCATCCTGGACCTTCTCCGTGCTCACCCGGATGGTCAGGGCGCGACCCTCGTTGGCGAGGTTCTTTCCCGTGAGGAGTTGCCGGTCCCCCTCGTGCTCCGAACACCCTTCGGCCCGGACAGACCCTTGGATCCACTTTCGGGCATGGACCTGCCGAGGATCTGCTAGCCCCCATTTCTCACAAGGGTGCAGGTCGAGAGGGAAGCAGTGCCATCCTCGTAGGAAGTGGGGGGCACGAAGATTTCACGAACGGGGATCGGGGGGGATCTGTCTCCGGAATCCCCGGTAGCGATCTTTGTTCAGGAGCGCCTCTGCATGAGGAGGGCCATGATGGCCTTCTGGATGTGGAGACGGTTCTCCGCATTCTGGTAGACGCGCGAGCCAGGGCTGTCGATGACCTCGGAGCTGACCTCGTGGCCTCGGTGGGCGGGTAGGCAGTGGAGGAAGAGCGCGTCGCTCTTGGCATGGCTCATGAGCTTGCCGTCCACGCGATAGGGACTGAACATCTCGGCTCGTTCCTCGGTCTCCTCCTCCATGCCCATACTGGCCCAGACGTCGGTGTAGACTGCGTCTGCACCACTGACGGCCTCGACGGGGTCTTCGAGAATCGTGATCTCGCTTCCGCTCTCCTTCGCCAGGTTCATGGCGTGGTTGACCACCTTGGAGTTGGGTTCGTATCCCTCGGGGGATGCTACGCGGACATGGCAACCCAGAAGGGCACCGGCGTGGATCAACGAATGACAGGTGTTGTTGCCATCCCCTACGTACGTGAAGGTCCGGCCACGCACATCTCCCCAGACCTCCGTCATCGTGAAGAAGTCGGTCAGGCCCTGGCAAGGGTGGAGGTAGTCGGTGAGACCGTTGATCACGGGAACGTCGGCGTGCCTGGCCAGGTCCAGCACGGTGCGGTGTCGGTAGGTGCGTGCCACGATGCCGTGACACCACCGGGAGAGGTTCTTCGCCACATCCTTGAGCGACTCGCGCGCACCCAGCCGGACGTCCTGGTGATCGAGGAAGACCGCGCTTCCGCCGAGATCCTGGATGCCGACGTCGAAGGTGACGCGAGTCCTGAGTGACTCCTTCTCGAAGAGCATGGCCAGGCGCTGGTCCTTGAGGACCTTGGGAAAGTCGAAGCGATCCTGCTTCACGCGCTTCGCCAACTGGAAGATCGTCTCTACGTCCGGGCGGTCCAGGTCCGCGATACTGTTGAGGGATGTGACCTTGAGGGTTCCGATGTCGTGAGTCATGGGGTCGATCCAGGGAAGGGGGTCGTGATGGATGGGGAACTCTTGTCAACGAGCACTTCTTCGATGAGGCCGAGGGCCTCATCGATATCCTGGTCGCTGACGATGTAGGGGGGGAGGAAGCGGAGGGCCTGACCGCCGCAGGCGTTGGCCAGCAGACCGCGCTCCTGGAGTTGCGTGTTGATGGGGCCGGATGCACTCTTCAAGACGAGAGCCTGCATGAGCCCAGATCCCCGCCTCTGCACAGCGAGGCCTGTCTCTGCCACGAGTCGGTCCAGACCCTTGGTCAATCTTGCTCCCGCTTCGGTGACCCGTTGGAGGAGACCACGCTCGAAGAGTTCATCGAGGAAGAAGAGCCCTGCGGCACAGACCAGTGGGCCTCCGCCGAAGGTCGATCCATGATCGCCCGGTACGAGATGTTCGCCGACGGCCTTCGTCACGACGGTTGCGCCCACGGGGAGACCTGCCGCAATCGGCTTGGCCAAGGTCACGATGTCGGGAAGGACTTGCGCCTGTTGGCAGTGGAGAAAAGAGCCCGTACGTCCTCCCCCACACTGGATCTCGTCGAACAGCAGGAGGGTCCCCGTCTCCTGGGAGATTCTACGAGCTTCATCAAGAAAGAGGACAGAGAGAGGAAGGACGCCGGACTCACCTTGGATCGGTTCCATGAGTAGAGCCGCGTAACGGCCACTTCCCAGGGCGTTCTCCAAGGATTGGATATCGTCTGGTGGCACAAAGTCTACTTCAGGAATCAGCGGTGCAAAGGGCCTCCGGTAATCAGCATTGCTGGTACAGCTCAGTGCGCCGAGCGATCGGCCGTGAAAACTCCCTTCCAGGGCGAGGAAGGCGGTCCGCGAGGTTTCTCCCAGGTCGAACTGGTAGCGTCGGGCCATCTTGAGCCCCGCCTCGATGGCCTCAGTGCCCGAGTTGGAGAAAAAGACCTGATCGAGCCCGCAGGCGTCTGCAAGTCTGGCGGCGAAGGTTTCCTGTAGGGGATGGTCGTAGAGATTGCTGATATGGAGAAAACGCTCGGCCTGTTCTTGAATGGCCTTCGTCAGGCCTTGGTGCGCGTGACC
>JAJRTL010000359.1 GCA_024278315.1 Planctomycetota bacterium
CTGGATCTGCCCTGATCCCGAGCATGAACCGAACCGGGCGCAGCTCAGCTTACCGCAGCCCAATGCAGCGGACCCTCGTGACCTGACCCGCTTGTTGTTGTCCAGGAAGATTTGTGGGGCAAGGGCAGTGCTAGCCCGAACGATTCATGACCTCGATGCGTCTGACGGCGTCTTTCGGTCCAGGACCGCGAACCTATGGGTTCGCTCGGCATTGCTTCGATTCGACGACCCTCTTGGGTCGCCTCACATCTTGCGCAGCCGTCCTGAACTCGAAATGCGCTCGTCAGACCGCAAATGCGAGATCGGCTGCGCGATCGCGCATTTGCTTGAAACAATTTCATGAATCATCCGGGGCAGGGCATCCATTGCCGTCCCTTCTCCTCGCTTGTCAGTGGTCCAGGAGCTGGCGGATGCGTTGGAGCAGGTCCTGGGAGGTGAACGGCTTGGGCAGGAAGTCGGTGCGTGGCGGAAGCTCTGTTTCATCCAGGATGATGTCCGCAGTGTATCCCGAGGCGAAGAGAACCGGGACGTTGGGGCAGTGGATGCGCACCTGCTCGGAGAGTTCTTTGCCATTCATGCCTGGCATGATGAGATCCGTGACGAGAAGATCGATCTCGCCACCCTGCTTGAGCAGAAGGCTCAAGGTCTCCTTGGCATCTGCAGCGGTCCTCACCCGGTACCCATGCGCCGTGAGACTGCGTTCTGCTACGGATCGGATGGCTGCATCATCGTCGCAAACGAGGATCCGCTCGCTTCCGGCGACGGAGTGGAGTTGCTCCTCTGGTGACTGCTCCTCGGATTCACCGGTCACCAGTGGGAAGAAGAGTTCGAAGGTCGTGCCCTTGCCCGGTGCGCTCGACACCTGGATGTGTCCGCCTGATTGTTGCACGATCCCGTGCGTCGAAGCCAGGCCAAGCCCTGTGCCCTTGCCTGGATCCTTGGTCGTGAAGAAGGGCTCGAAGATCCGGCTTTGGACCTTCTCATCCATGCCCTGCCCCGTGTCCTCCACAGAGATCCGAACGTAGGCTCCTTCGCTGGATCCCGGATGCAGGGTGACGTGGGTCTTGTCGAGAGTGACCCGCTCGGTCCGGAGAGTGAGCATCCCTCCATGGGGCATCGCATCTACGGAGTTGACCACGAGATTGATGATGACCTGTTCGAGCTGTCCTCCATCCACCAGGATGCGGCCGGCATCGGATGCCAGGAGGAGGACGATCTCGATGTCCTCGCGGATCAGGCGTTGCAGCATCCGTTCGAGGCCGTGCAAGACCTGTCCGGGGTCCACGACCCGTGGGCGGAGGATCTGTTGACGGGAAAAGGCCAGGAGACGTCCCGTGAGGTCTGCGGCTTGCCTTCCAGCTCGAAGGATTTCCTCGATACTGGTGTAGAGGCCTTCCGACATGGGGGTTCCTGGCTTGCAGAAGTCCCTGACGATCTCGGCATGCCCGAGGATGGCAGTGAGGATGTTGTTGAAGTCGTGGGATACACCGCCAGCCAGCCTGCCCAGCGATTCGAGTTTCTGCCCCTGCCGCAGGCGGTCTTCGAGCTCACGTCGCTCGTCTTCAGCTGCCTGTCTGTCGGTAACATCGCGATCGATACCTCGGAATCCTCTCAGTCTCCCTTCACTATCGAAGATCGGGACACCGTTGGACTCCATGGTTCTCGTCTGTCCGTTCTTTTCAAGAATCTCGAACTGAACACCGGAGAAGGGGGTACCCGCCTCCTTGGAGAAGTTGAGCTGGGCGCGAACGCGGTCCCTGTCGACAGGGTCGATCAGGTCGAAGATGCTCCTGCCCAAGAGCTCGGATTCGTCATATCCCAGCTGATCCTCGAATCTCGGACTCGCGTAGAGATAGCGGAAGTCGACGTCCATCTCCCAAACGAGGTCACTGGTCGTCTCGACCAGTGACCGATACCGTCGCTGACTCTCCTCCAGTTTCTGTTCCGCCGTTTCGCGCTGAGCGATCTCGGACTCGAGTCGGTGAACACGTTCCTGGGTGCGCCGGCCACGCCAGGAAATGAGGCCGAAGAAGATCAATCCCGCTCCGAGGATGACGAGCAGGCTCGCCCAGAGGGAGCGATACCATGGAAGCAGGATACGAAAAGTGAAGCTCGCCCTCGGGCAGATTCTTCCTCGGGCATCCGTGGCTTCGACTTCGAAATCGTAGGATCCGGGTGGAAGGCTCACGAACTCCCTCTGGGCACGTGCTGACCAGTCCGTCCATTGCTCCTCGAGGCCGACCAGGCGCGTGCGGTAGAGGATGCGGTCGTGTCCCTCGAACGAGGTGAGCGACCAGGCGAATCTGAAGTGATTCTCTTCGGGTGGAACGTTCACCTTGGTGCCGGAGAAGGAACCGTATCCGCCGTGGATGGGCTCGTGATCCACGATGGAGATCGAGCTGAACCTCGGCTTCTCTGGAGGTGGGAGCGAGCGGCTCGAATCTGCGATGCGGCAGAGGACAAGTAGCCCCTCTGCGTTTCCAGCCCAGATTGCCGAGCGTTTTTCGTCCACGAGCCAACAGTTCCAGCGGGCATCATGCGCCCGCAGGAGAGGGCGGGTGATCTGTTGGTCCTCTTTTTGTCCCCTCCTGTAGAGGTGGATCTGGCCCTTTGGGTTGACGAACCAGCGGAGGTCCCCCCCATGATTCAGTGGGCGGGATTCTGCGCCGGCAAGATCGAGTCCCGGGATTTCCTTGTTCGAGATCCCGACGAGTTCATCCTTCGATTCGCTCCATAGAAAATGGTGTCTACCGATGAGGGCATGGAAAGTGCCACCATGGAGGTAGATGTCGAGAACCTCACCCTTGCCCTTCACTGGCCGTTTCGGAATCGGGATCTCCTCCCATTCACGGTAGCCTGAGTCCTTCCGATAGCGATGGATCTTGAATGTACCCCGTTCATTCGCAAGGAGGGCCCAGACATCCTCTGCATCATCCTGCAGGATCCTGTGACATACCTCGCGAGTCGGCTTGTCGGGTCGATAGACCTTCCACTTGTCCCCTCGCCTCTGCAAGCGAACGAGCCCCCATCCTGCTGTCCCGAGGAAGATCCACTCCTTGGATGGCGAAGTTGCCAAGGCCCGTGTGCTGAGATGGACGAGCTCGCTGTAGTTGCGCTCTCTTGGATCGTAGCTGAAGAGACCCGACTCGGTGCCGACCAGCAGCTGCTCACCGACACTCTCCAATCTGGTGGGTGGGGCTCTCGGTTCGGGCAGGGCTTCGAACAGCGGCTCTCCTGCTGCTCGCTCAGGGCCTCTGGCCCTGAACACTCCTTGATCCGTCAATACGTGGATCCGCCCCTGGATCTCCTCGATGTCCAGGATGTCACCATGCAGGCCATCCCGGGAGTCGAAGGTCATGAGATCGCTGTCGAGCTGGATGCGGGCGACCCCGTTGCTGGTCGGGATCCAGAGACCCATCTGGTGATCCTGTCCAGGATTGTTGAAAACACTGTTGGAAGGCAGGCCCGTCTTGGCATCGAGATGCTGTTGCACCTTGCCTTGGGCATCGAAGAGGACGACGCCTCGTCTCCGCGTCGAGAGGAGATAGCTGCCAGAGTCGAGGCGTATGAGGCCAGCAGGATTCCCGGCCTTGCAGAGCTCGGAGGCCTCGGTGAGCCATGGGCGCGCCTTGCCGTTCTCGAAGAGGAAGAGCCCGTTCGTGAAGGTCGCGATGAGCAAGGATGAGCCGAGTTCCACGACTCCGGTGAACGGCATCCGGGCGAACGCTTCCCCTCCCTCCACGAGTGCGGGGCCTTCGGAACCCAGTCGGCCCAGGCCCTTGTGCAGGAACTCGATCCATATCTCGCCGCGGGCCTCCTGAAAGAAGAACATGGGAGGGCGTTCCCACGTACCAGGTTCTCTTGGTCCCCAGACCTGTAGGTCCTCGGCCTGGCGGGTCTGTGGGTGGATGCGAAAGAAACCGAAACGAGAGGAATCCGTGAAGTAGTAGCGATCGCCGATCTTCTCCAGGAAACGTGTTCGCCCCAGACTGGCCTTCAACGCCGGCTGATTGTCGAGGATGCTGGCATAGTGGAGTGCTCCGTGAGGTCCTGGCGCACAGATGGCGAGATCACGCTCGGATCCGAGGACCACGCCTCCACCGGCAAGTGGCGCCATGCTGAAGTGGGCTCCACTGGTCAAAGGGAAGGGAATCTCGCGCCAGCGGATCCCATCGAAGCTGTGCAGCTTCTTGGGCGTCAGGAGCCAGAGCCAACGCGACTCTCCCTGGAGCACCTTCCACACGCGCTCCTCACCCTTGTAATCGTCTTGGCCGTAGACCTGGACCAGCGGGCGGCCTTCGGGTTGCTGGTCCTGTGCTCGGATGGAGGAGACCATCAGTAGTGCCAGCAAGGCGGTCAGGAGGAGACGAGGAGCCAAGAGAGTGAGCACCTGGGCGGGGACGAGAGACGAAGCGCTGCACAGCCTATCCCCGCCTGGACAGGCGACAACCGGTACCTCCCTCACTTGAGCCGCAATCGATAGACCAGAAGTCCCTTGCCACGAATCGGATCGAGCTCGCAGAGCTGCCGCAGGAGCGCTACGAAGGCCCGCCCGCCTCCGCCATTCTTGTTGGCTTGGGGCATCTGCAGGAACTGCAGGGCCTTGTCCGTGATGTAGATACTCTCGCCCGAAGTCAGCTTGGATCGGAGGAGCTCGGGGTAGATCTTCCAGACCTCTGTGGCGCTGAACTTGGCAGGTTCATCGGCAAGATAGGGTTGCAGCTTGGGCAGCATGAGCAGGACGGCACCGAACTCGTCGACCTGATCCGGATGTCCGAGGATGACCCAGGCGTCTTCGCGGTCGAGGCAAGCTCGTAGATTGTCGGCATAGGTGCGATAGGACGCGGGTCGGTCGAAGTCCGCCACGCGTGCGAGCGACAACAGGGCAGAAATGAGCACGAGTGAGAGCGCCAGGGGCAGGGCATGCTTGCCGAGTTCATGGGATCGGCGTAGTCCAGTCAGTGCGAGGGAGGTCAGCCAGGCGACCGGCATGGCCAGGGGAAGCAGATAGGCACCCGACTCCTTGTCTCCTACCAGGAGGCGGAGTGCGGCCAGCAGGTAGGGACTCAGTGCAAGGATCAAGAGGCCTGCCTCCAGTCGGAAGCGCGGGATCAGGAGAAACAGGAAGGGGATCAGGGAGAGCGGGAGGAAGGGCAGCAGCCATTCCTGGAGGAAGATCTCAGGCAGGTGCTCGATGCCCTGCGGGTGCTGGAACCCCTCTTGCAGGAATTGGCTCGATTGGGCGACTCGTACGAAAAGAGCCAGGCCTAGGCCGTGGATGATGCTGGCCAGGAATGGTGCCCAGAGAACCGTCCAGGCAGGCTTTCGATCTTGGAAGAGAGAACCTGTGCGGTAGCGGAGCAGGAGCAGCCAGGGGAGGAAGATGACCGGGAGCAAGATGCCAGAAGCGTGCATGCCTGCGGCCAGAGAAGTCGTGGCTCCCAGACCGGCCGAGAGGAGTATCTCTGGGCCGCTGCCGGGACGACTACGAACGACCAGGGTGAACACCAGGAAGGCGCAGGCCGTGGCCGCCAGGAAGGGACCATGGAATTCGACGACGTTGGAGAAGAACAGGATTGCCGGACAGAAGGCGAAGAGGAGCGTCGCCAGGAGGGCTGACCAGGGAGGGAGGCGGAGGAGCCGGAAGCCCGCGTGGCAGAGCCCAATCGCCAGTGCGCCGGCGACCTGTGAGAACAGACGTGCGATCTCGAAGGGGCTCAGCCCCAGGGGCCTGACGAGATCCCCGAAGGCGATCAAGACAGGCATGTAGAAGGGGTGATGGGGGTACTCGGAGTTTCGAGAGATGAGTCGATGGACGAGATGGTGGCCGTCGGCCTTGTAGAAGGCCGTAGGCGAGAGGATGAGAAAGAGGCCCAGGAAGAGGAAAGCCAGACAGAGGCTCTCGATGGGGATCCGGCCTGCTCGCGTCAGGGGAGGGGCCTGTTCTGGCTTGAGATCGGACATCCGTGAGAAGGATACGCGGCTGTCGGCTTTCGTGCTTGTGCCAATAGGGGGTCTCGGGGATTCTGTTTCGCCCTCGAATCTCAGGGAATGGGCCCTGGGAGACGCGGCAGGAAGCACTGATCCTCATGACGACCGATACCACCGCTGGCAGCTGGAAGCGAACGCACAGTTGCGGAGAGCTCCGACCCGAAGATGCAGGTCAGATCGTGACCCTCAATGGTTGGGTGGCGAAACGCCGCGACCATGGCAATCTCTTCTTCGTGGACCTGAGGGATCGCTACGGCATCACCCAGATCACGATCGATCCCGAGAACGATGGGTTTCAGAGCGAGATGCTGGATCTGGCCGGCAGTCTCGGTGCCGAGGATGTGCTGAGCGTCCGCGGAAAGGTCGTCCTGCGCACCGCCGACCTCATCAACCCCAACCGTGCCACGGGAGCCATTGAGATCTTCCCCGAACATCTCGAGATCCTGAGTCGCTCAGCGACCCCGCCCTTCATCGTCGAAGACGACAGCGACACCTCTGATGAGATCAAGCTCAAGTACCGCCATCTCGATCTGCGTCGCCGCCCCATCCTCGAAGGTCTGGAGCTCCGGTCGCGCTTTACGCACGCACTCCGCGATTCGTTGATCCAGCAGGATTTCACCGAAGTGGAGACGCCCATCCTGACCAAAGCCACGCCCGAGGGGGCGCGTGACTACCTCGTTCCCAGTCGTGTGCACCACGGCAAGTTCTACGCCTTGCCGCAGAGCCCCCAGGTGTTCAAGCAGATCCTGATGGTGGGAGGTCTCGACAAGTACTTCCAGGTCGCGCGTTGCTTCCGAGACGAGGATCTTCGTGCCGATCGCCAGCCCGAGTTCACTCAGCTGGACATGGAGATGAGCTTCGTGGATGAGGAGGATGTCTTCTCCGTTCTCGAGAGGATCGTCAGCCACGCCTTCCAGAAGACGCTCGGATACGAGATCCCGACTCCCTTCCGGCGTATCCCCTACGAGGAGGCCATGAATCGCTATGGGAGCGACAAGCCCGACCTCCGCTTTGGGATGGAGCTCCAAGATGTGGGCGCCTTGGCTGCCGAGAGTGGCTTCAAAGTGTTTACGGGCGCGTTGGACCAGGGTGGTTGTGTCAAGGCTCTGTGCGTCTCGAAGGGTGCGAGCCTCTCACGCAAGCAGATCGATGGTCATACCGAGTTCGTCAAGGAATACGGAGCCAAGGGCCTGGCCTGGCTCAAGGTCGGCGAGGAGGGTTTGACGGGACCCGTGGCCAAGTTCTTTCCAGAGGCAGCGGGTGAGCAGCTGACGAATCTCGTTGGTGCGCAAGCGGGAGACCTTCTGCTCTTTGGAGCGGACACCCAGGCGATCGTCCATCGTTCTCTGGGGGAGCTTCGCAATCGTCTGGCGCAGGACTTCGATCTGGTGGACAGCAAGGAGTTCCGTCTCTGCTGGATCACGGAGTTCCCACTCTTCGATTGGAGCGAGGAGCGGCAGCGATGGGAGCCGAGCCATCACCCCTTCACCGCCCCTGCGGACTGGGATGCGGATTTCGAGAAGGAGCCCGGTAAGCAGAAGTCCCGCGCCTACGACCTGGTGATGAACGGTTGGGAGCTGGGCTCAGGATCGATCCGAATCCACAGACAGGATGTGTAGAACCGGCTCTTCGCTTTCCTCGGTCTCGAGGAGGAGGAGATCCAGGCCAAGTTCGGGCACCTTGTCGAAGCCCTGCAGTACGGGGCGCCGCCGCATGGTGGGTTCGCCATCGGCATCGATCGGATCGTGGCCCTCGCCCTTGGGCAGACCCACATCCGTGACATCATCGCTTTCCCCAAGACGGCTACCGCCACCTGTCTCATGACGGAGGCGCCCTCAACGGTGCCTGCAGAACAGCTGGACGATCTCGACATCAGCATCGTCGAGCCCTCTTGATCCCCGGCTCCTTGCGATGAGCTGTTAGCCCGAACGATTCATGACCTCGATCCGTCTGACGAGCGCATGAATCATCCGGGTTAGCGTCCGCCACCCTTGGCGCCGCCGCCGAGCTGCCCGCCGATCTTCTTGAGGAGATCGCCGATATTGCCAGAGCCTCCGCCCGTGGGCAGATTCGGCGGCTTGGTGCCTGAGGAGGGTGGCTTGGCCCCCGGGCGGGCACCACCGAGAGGTTGACCTTCCCCGTTCTGCTTGGTGGCGGAGTCTCCACCGCCTGGTCTGCCAGCACCGCCTCCGCCTCCGCCTGCCAGCCCGCCACCGCCGCCTGCCAGCCCGCCTTCCAGATCTGGAGCCTTGTCGGGGATACTCGGGAGGATGGCCATGTCGTCGCCCAGGATGTCCTTGTACTCCGTAGGCAAAACGATGTGGCGGATGAATCGGAGTGTGCGGCCACCGATGTCCTCGACCTCGATGCCATTCAGGACTCCGTAGGTCTTGGCTTTTCGCTCCAGGACCATCTCGATCTCGATGCGGCGTGGGAGCTTCTGCTCGGTAGAGCTGTCCCATTCTTCCAGGGGTTCAGCGTCCTTGCCCAGATCCTCGTAGTAGCGCACGTTGAAGCTTCGGATGCGGTTGCTGAGCAGCAGGTAGTTGCCACCCTGCCAGCGTTGCTCGGCCATCATCGGCTTCTCGCTGCGCCAAAGCTCAAGCAGGTCCACGTTGTCTGGATTGGACCTGAGCTTGTAGCTGACCTCGGCCATGTGCCAATTGGCCTCCAGGCCGCTATCGAGGCGGACTGTATCGAGGGTTCCACCCACGGTCAGGAGGTTGATGCGATCGGATTCGATACCGACGATGTCCTTGTTCTCTCCCTTCAGGACAGCATCCTCCTTGATGTTGTAGAGCCGCAGACCCCGCAAGTCCTCTTCGACCATGTCCATGATCATCGGCCCCACACTCATAGGTTCCGCCAGGGCGATCACTTCTTCGCGTGCCACACGGCTGGACTCATAGAGCTGGACCAGGGTCATGACGACGAAGGTGCCGATGGCGGTGGCGACCAGAACCTCGATCAAGGTCATTCCGATCTGATCAAGGATGGGCTTTGACGGGCTTCGATCCTGGGATTGGCTGACCGAGGGGGCGATCGTGGTGCTATTCATTGCCGCTACCTTCTTCCGAATTGGATTGCTCTTTTGCCTGCTCGGAGGTCAGGCCGTTGAGGGCGAGAGTGGTGGCTTTGCCCCTGAGAATGAAGTCGCCCTGGCCGCTCTTTTCTCCCGGTGCGAAGTACACCACGATGATCGCGACGTCCTCATAGGTCTGGTCATCTGGACTATCATCAGGTTCCAGATCCTGATCTTCGAGCTCCGCAGTGGAGACGCCCTTCTGACGGGCTCGCCGGCTCAAGGATCGCCTCTGTAGCCAGTTCAGTCGATCCTGACGTTGGATCATCCGATCGTCACCCGAATCCGCCTCCTGTTCAGCGCGGTAGGCCAGCTCCTCCTGGATCGCCCCCTCTCCCACGAGGATACGCCAGGGAAACTGCTCGAAGTGTTCGACAGTTTGATCCTCGTCCTTGAGATCGTAGGCGCGATACATGCCCGCTTGAACCTCGGACAGGACCTGGGTGGCGATGGCCGCAGCAATCCTCAGGTTGCGCGCCCCGGTGGCTTGGCGCAGGCTCTCCGTGCGCAGACCGATAAGGCTCAACATGGCCATGGACATGATGGCCAGGGCGACGAGAACCTCCATCAGCGTGAAGCCCGCATGGCCGCGATCCGAGGATGCGTCCGCCAGATCTCCTCTGTCAGGCGCAGGGACAGTGTTTTCAGCGGGGAGGAACATCAGAAGTCGAGGTCCGTGGCTGTGGGGAATCGGTAGACGCCACTCCTGGCTTCCACCGCACCGGTCAAGGGGGGAATGATCACCGAATAGACGAGGTCTGGGTCTTCCTTGTGTCGGAAGAGGAGGACCTTTTGTTGAGTGCGGCCGCGCTCGTCGAAGAGGATCTTGATGCGGTTGCCCCGTTTGGCATCCTCCTTGGCATTGAGATCCACGCCAGTGAGTCGCACGCCCTGTTCGAAGGGGGTCCAGGTCAGGTTACGACCCTCGAGTGTCGCTTCGTCCTCTTTCGGTTTGCGTCTCTCGGGTGGAAGCAGGGTTCTGTACCGCTGCTTCTCGAGATCGATCTCCATCCCGTACCGTCCGCCTTCGAGACGGGATTCGGTGCGCAGGTAATCGAGTCGCGCAGCAATTGCGGTCGCATTGGCCCGCAAGGCGATGATGGGGATGTCTCCCCTGTAGTTGGCGACTACGGTTCGCAGAAGGAGCCCGATGACAGCCAGGACGACGAGTAGCTCGACCAAGGTGAAACCATCACGGTCCAGCCTGCGTCGTCTTGTGTTTACGTTCTGGCTCATGGTTCTCGATTGGCTACCTGTTCGCAGGGCTCCTGCAACCTGGCGCTTCATCCCGGTCATCCATGGATGGATGGCGGTTCAGAAGCTGCCGGGCGCGAGTCCTATCCCCTGTCGATCTTGGGAAGTTCTCTCAGATTCCTGAAGTTCTCGGTCGTGATGTCATCTTCAGTTTCGAATTCCTTGTCGTCGCCAGCGCAACGGATGAAGAGGCCTTCCCCCTTCTCGTCCATGCCATCGATCTGGTAATCCTGGTTCCAGGGATCCTTGGGGACTTCCTTGATGAAGGACGACCCTGTCTCCGGGTTGACCAGGTCTTCGAACGACTCGGGCCAGGATTGGAGCCGATAGTAGTAGCGCTCCGCAGCCTCGCTGAGCCCGTTCAGATCTCGTTTGACCTTGGCCAACTTGGCCGTATCCACGTCGCCGATGAGGTTGGCGACGACGACGGTGGCTAGCATGCCGATGATGACGACCACGACCATGATCTCCACGATCGTGAAGCCACCCTGCTTCCGTGGATCCTTCTTGCGCACCAGAGGTCGTGCGCTTTCCTTGCCTTGCATGATTCGAACCCTTCTGGGGACCCGGTCGTCCCCTGTATGTATCTACGTTGTCCGTCCCAAGGGGACGGGGCGAGCATCGCCTGGATAGTCTAACCCCCTCCGGTCCATCCCGGGAGCAGGCCTTGCCCTATAGGACGCCCCAAGGGTGCATTTCTTCCAGATTCCCGACCGTACAGGTGAGGATCGCCCAGGTCTGGAGTCAACACTCGACCCCCCGAAGCGATGTGATCTCAAGGTCCGGAAAGGGAACCGCCCCCTTGCAGATGCGAGGTGGACCAAGGATACGTCTCCTGCATCCACCGTCTCTGACTGGGGCGATGGCTATTCCACAGCCGTCCAAGACCAGTTCGGCCGAAGAGGGGCGAGATCCACCACGGAGGCAGAAGCGTGAGGTATTGGGCGTGGGCACCTCAGGCTCCCAAGAAACAAGTGTTCAACCCCAGAGGCCAAGGAGGGAAGAGCGCGTCTGTCGCCGTAACCAAACATGCTCCTCCTGGCTCTTGACGCGGGGAGAGAGCTCCTGCTCTTCGATCGACTCTCTCTCTCTCACAGGGGGCACAGACACGGAGGCAGCCTCAAAGGTTGCCTTGAGTGGCGGGGCTTCTTGATGCATCTCCGTGTCTTCTGTGTGGCTCCGTGAGAGAAAGGAGAAGTGAGCTCAACACCCTCTTATGCGGCATGAGCCCTGTGAGCCATGAGGCCAATGAGCGTGGGATGGGATGAGCGATGAGTGTGGGACACCACACGAATGCGACGCCTCTGTATCAGCGAACAGAGGTCATCGTCGGAGAGTGAGTGCTCCAGCATCGGCCGCCTCTCGACTAGCCCGAACGATTCATGACCTCGATGCGTCTGACGGCGCCTTTCGGTCCAGGACCGCGAACCGATCGGTTCGCTCGGCATGGCTTCGATTCGACGACCCTCTTGGGTCGCCTCACATCTCGCGCAGGCGTCCTGAACTCGAAATGCGCTCGTCAGACCGCAAGAACGAGCTCGGCTGGGCCGATCTCGCGTTTGCTCACAACGATCTCATGAATCGTCCGGGCTAACTGATCTTTTGCAGTTCCATCAGCGGCAGCACGATCGCAAGGATGATCATGGCCACAACGCTCGCCAGACACACGATGACCAGCGGTTCGATCACCGATGTCAGCTTGGTCGTCGCCAGATCGACCTCCTCATCGTAGGTATCCCCGATCTGCTCGAGGACATCCTCAAGGTTTCCGGCCTGTTCCCCCACGGCCACCATGTAGCTGACCATGGGGGGGAAGACCCCGCTGGCGCGGAGAGGTGTGGAGATGTCGGAGCCTTCGAGCAGCTGATCGTGGACGTCCTGGAGGCAGTTTTGGAGGAGTTTGTTGTCCAGGGTCTCCTTGGTGACCTGGATGGACTGGACCGCAGCCACACCCGAGCGGAGAAGGGTCGAGAGCGTCTTGGAGAAGCGGGCCACAGACTGCTTGATCATGAGATCCCCGAAGACCGGGATCTTGAGTTTGATCGTGTCCCAGGTCAGACGGCCCCGGTCGGACTGCAGGATCCAGTTCCAACACATGATCAGCGCAGCGATGCCGAGCATGCACAGCCACCAGTAGTTGACCATGAAGTCCGAGATGGTGATCAGGATCTCCGTGAGGAGTGGGAGTTCCTTGTCCTGGGACTTCATCATGGCCGTGATCTTGGGGACCACGAAGGTCATGAGCACGGCAATGACCAGGATCCCGACGCCGACCATGATCATCGGGTAGAGCATGGCCGCGCCGACCTTGTTGCGCATGCGTGCCTGGCTCTGCAGGAACTGTGACAACTTCATCAGCACCTGGTCCAGGTTGCCGGAGGCCTCGCCCGCCTTGACCATGGAGCAGTAGAGCGGCGTGAAGTAGGCCGGGTGCATGGCCAGGGCATCGCCGAGGCTGAGCCCCTGGGTCACGCGTTCGCGGACGTCCCGGAAGACGGATTCCAGTTGCCGGTCGGGGGCCTGGTCGATCAGGGCGCGCAGGGATTCGGCCAGGGGGATGCCCGATGCCAGCAGGGAGGCCATCTGCCGCGTGATGCCGGCGACTTGCTCGTTGCGCTTCTTGTTGGGCTTGTCGATCCCCTGGAGCTTGCGCAGGGTGTTGCTGATCGAAGCACCCTTGGCGGACCTGGCCAACTTGATGGTCGTGACCATCAGTTGCTGCCGCCTCAGGAGCGTTCGGGCGTCCTTGGGCGAGTCGGCGTCGACGATCCCCTTCTTGGTGCCTCCCTCGGGGGTCAATGCCTTGTATTCGAAGATCGGCATGGGGCCCGGTTCAGGTGATGTCCAGCTGGGTGACGCGCAGGACTTCCTGGGGCCTCGTGATGCCATGACGGACCTTGTCGATCCCGTCCATGCGAAGCGTCAGGAGTCCGCGTTCGATGGAGCCCCGCTTGATGTCCGTGGCGGAAGAGCGCTCGATGATCTGCCTCTGGATGTGCTCGTCCACTGGCATGATCTCGTAGATGGCCGTGCGCCCCTGGAAGCCCGAACCGTAGCAGTCGTCGCAGCCCATGCCCATGGCGAGTTTCCCCTCGGGGAGATCGTCGGGGTCGATATGCAGCTCGCGGAGACGGCTCAACATGCGCTTCTCGGGTGAGATGAGGCTACGGCAGGTAGGGCAGATCGTTCGCACGAGGCGCTGGGCGATGACCAGGAGCAGGGAGCTGGCGACCAGATAGGGCTCGATGTCGATATCCAACAGTCGGGTCACGGTCGAGGCCGAGTCGTTGGTGTGGACCGTGGAGAAGACGAGGTGTCCGGTCAGGGCGGCGCGGATGGCGATCTCCGCCGTCTCGGTGTCGCGGACTTCTCCCACCATCATGATGTCGGGATCCTGACGCAGGAAGGATCGCAGCCCTGCTGCGAAGGTGAGTCCCTTCTTGGTGTTGACCTGGACCTGGCTGATACCACCCAAGGCGTATTCGATGGGGTCCTCGATCGTGAGGATGTTCTTGTGCAGCGAGTCGATCTCGCTCAGGGCCGCATAGAGCGTCGTCGTCTTGCCCGAGCCCGTGGGGCCGGTGACGAAGATCATACCGTGCGAGTAATCCAGGTAGTGTCGGATGATCTCGAGGTTCTTTCCGCTGAGCCCGATCTCCTGGAGACGGTAGACCTTGGCCGTCTTGTCGAGGATACGGAAGACGATGCGTTCGCCGTTGGCGACAGGGATCGTCGAGATACGGATATCCACGTCGCCGTCACCGATCCTCACCGAAGCGCGACCGTCTTGTGGCAGGCGCCGCTCGGCGATATCCATCTTGCCCATGACCTTGACACGAGAGGTGATGGCATCCTGGGCGCGTTTGGGAATCGCCTCCATGTCGTAGAGGATGCCGTCGATGCGCATGCGCACCTGGAGTCGATCTTCGTAGGGTTGGAGATGGATGTCGGACGCGCGCACCTTGAGCGCCTGGAACAGCAGCATGTTGACGAGGCGGATGATGGGCGCTTTGTTGGCCACGTCGAGGAGGTCTTCGCTCTCCTCGATCTGGGCGGCCACGCCCATGATGTCCTCTTCCTTGATGTCATCCAGGGCTTCGTCGACACCGTCGGCCTTGTGCCGATAGGCGCGGTTGATGAGGTTGGTGATCTCCTGCTTGGGAGAGAGCACCGGGATGATCTCCGTACCCAGCAGTGAGGCCAGGTCATCCAGGGGTTGCACGTCCAAGGGGGACCAGGTCGCGACTTCGATCCCTTCCTCGCCTTCGGCCAGGGCGCAGAGGTTGTAGGTGCGGGCGAACTGCACCGGGACCTTGTGGATGAAGTCGGACGGGACCTTGATGCCCAAGAGGCTCTCACGATACTCAAGCGCAAGATACTTCCCCAGGAACTCGAGGGTCTTGGCTTCGCTCATGATCCCACGACCGGGGAGGATGCGGTCCAGCGTCTGGCCCGTCTCCTCCTCGATCTCGATCACTTCCTTGACCTTGTCCGGATCGAGTCCGGCTTTGGTCAGCAATGTTTCTTTGAGTCGGTCCCTCATGTCTTGCCTGGTGCCTACTTGTTCTGGTCCTGCCTCTTGCTCTCGTCCTCACGCTGCTTGCGGGTGTCGGGAGCTTCGGGCAGTCTGTCCAGCTTCTTGCTGGATTCGCCTTGGGGCGGTCGGGCATAGGTCGGAATGTTGAATCCGCCCATGCGGTCCAGGTCCTCGATCGTCGATTTGCTGTCCTCAAGCCTCATGCTCTCCGACCCCTGCCACTCCCGGTCCACGATGCGCAGACGTCGATGCCCGATGTACTGAGCCGCCTCGAGCTTCTTGCGGAAGGTGAGTTCCGCGAGATCCGAGAAGTCGTCCTCGTCAAGGATGTGTGGAGTGAGGAAGAAGTAGAGGTTGGTTTTGCGATTGGTCTTCTCCTGCGTGCGGAAGAAGAAGCCAATCAGGGGCAGGTCCTTCAGGAAGGGGATACCGTCGTCCGTGTCGCTGCTCTGATCCTCGGTGACTCCACCCAGGATCATCGTGTGACCGGTAGGCATCGTGACCACGGACTGGATCTGTCGCGTCGTCTTGGGTGGGGGGACGGCGCTCGTCGAGTCGACTGTGCCCTGGAACTTGGAGACCTCCAGGAAGAGACTGATCTTGAGGTGACCCCCCTCGCTGATGCTCGGTGAGATGCGCAGGTCGATACCGGCCTCTTGGTAGCTGCCGAAGCTCTGCTGCGAGGTGACGTTGCCCTGGGTCACATCGGTGGTTGGGAAGGCGTCCTTGCTGGAGACGACCGCGTCCTCGTTGTTGTTGACGAGGACGGATGGGATGGAGAGCACGTTGGCCGTGGTGTTGCTTTTGAGCAGGTTGACGATGACCGGCAGATCGAAATCCTTGCCGGAGATGATGCCTCCCGTGAGGCCTCGTAAGGGGTTGGCCAGGTCGGGCAGGCGCGTGTCGGGCATACCATTACCATCGGTGTCCTGGAAGGTCGTGAGGCCAAAGCTCGTGAAGCCGAAGGGATTCTTGTCGTTGGATCCTTCTGTAGGGAGCTTGAGCAGACCCAGCTCGACACCGATGCGCTCGATGTCCTGCGTGCCCAACTCGACCAGGGCGGTTTCGATGAGCACCTGTGGTTGTCGCACATCCAGCTTGAAGATCATGTCCTTGAGCCGTTGGTACTGCGTCTTGCTGGCCGAGATCAGGAGCTAGTTGCTCTTCTCGTCGGCCATGATGACCGGAGTGGGCTCTCGTCGTACTCCGCCCGCCCCAGGCGCTCCGCCACGCCCGGCCTGGGCCTGCCGCTCCTGCGTCGCGGCCTGCGACACGAACTGACTGACGATGTCTCGGATGTCCTTGGCCAGGGTGTTGCGCAGATTGATGATGTGGTAGTTGCTCTGCTCGCCACCGTCGTATTTCACGTCCAGCTGGACGATCATGTTCTCGATCTCGCTGATCTTGTCTTTATGGGCGTAGATGATCAGCGACTGGTTGTTGGGGTTGGGAATGATTTTGATGGGGACCTGTTCCTCCGGGGGAATCTGGCCCTGTTGGCGTTGGGGAGCCCCTGTGCGGCTCAGCAGCTCGGAGAGGATGGGCTCAACCACATCCACCGCACTGTGGTAGAGCGGGATCACGCGCATCGTCGCTTGGGGAAACTCCTGCTTCTGATCCACGATCTTGAGTAGCTGATACTGCAGATAGACCGAGGGCGCGAAGCCTGTGATCATGATCGTCGGAGAACCCGCGATGGCAATGAGCTGATCCAGGCCTGCCTGGTCGTTGAACACGCCGCGCAGCGTCGTTGCCGCCAGGTTGGGATCGATGTGCTGCAGCTTCATCGTTGTGAGGATGTAGGTGCCCGTCTGGTTGGCATAGTCCGGCAGCTCTGTCTCCGGGACGAAGACGACACCCTTCTTGATGTCGATGGCGCGTTGCCCGTTCTTCTTGATGAGATCGTAGAAGCGGGTGTTCTTGCTGCCGCGCGGTACGATGGCCCAGTTCTTGATGAAGAGCAGCGTCTGGAAGAAGTCGAAGAACTCTGTCTTCTTGATCGTCATGTTGCCGATCAGCTGGATCGTATGCTGGGGTGCCGGTCCTCCGGCCCCCTGGGTCCGGGGATCCAGTTCGGGAGCCGTCACGTAGTCGATATGGAAGGTCTTGCCGGTGATCTTCTCGCAAAACTTGACGAACTGGACGAAGGGGACGCCCTCTTTCTCGTCCATCGCGAAGTAGACATTGTCCTTGTCCGTGGTGATCTTCGCCTTGGGCTTGTCCTGCCCTCCCCCGACGGGCCCCGCTTCCCCCGAACCAGCCGGCGGAGGGGTCGTGCCTGACTGTGAGGGGCTGGCAACTAGATCGGTGCGGGAGGCTCCCAGGACAATCAGGCAGGCGAGCATCGGCAGGAGTCGGTTTGGCCAGCGCTTGCGGGAAGCCTGGGTACGACGGGACCCCAGAGCGGGGCTCTCTGGAACCGGAGCCCTCCCTGGCCATCCGCGCCTGCTCCGCGGGGTTATGGCCGAGGCCTGGTCAGCAAAGGGAACAAGACGAGTGGTGATTGGAATTTTCACGGGGATGCGCACGGTCTGACGCTACTCCAGGGAATGGGTCGAAACCCGGTTCTGCCCGGATCGAGACGCCTGAGACTCTGACGGAGTCGTTTTATTCCCAAGGGCTTGAAAATGAAAGAAGCTAGGTTTGGGTCTTGTCAGGATCCTGGATTTCAGCCAGCCCTTGCCCGCGCTGCCGGACTCGCCGCCGGATTCCAGTGGATGAACTGAAGCCGTCCCATTCCCCTACCGAAAATCATTTGCAGAGCCGAGCCTTCCGCTCTTTGCTCATGGTCCGGATCGGTTCTTTTGCCAGGGCCGGTTGAATTGTGACTGCCCTGCTCCCCGGGCGGTGCCAATGGACTTTCGCTCCACAGGCCCCGACAGACTCCACAGATTGCATTCATGGCCCGATCCCTGATTCTCCTTCTCCTCGTATTGCTGCTCGGCCTCATGGCTGCGCAAATGACCGCGAGTTCTCCGGTGGCAGCCAGCGGGACCTCCACCGCCGGAGTTCAGGCTGAGCCTGGGACCTCAAGCAAGTCCGGTAACACCGTAGAGGTCGCCGGCTCCGCTGGCCCCACCCTGGGCAGGGAAAAGGCCCAGGAAGTCGACAAGGCACATGAAGCTGGACCGGATGGGGGAGAAGAAGGCCATGTCAAGTGGACCCACGTACCGATCTGGGCGGTGTTCCCCTTCATCCTGATGCTTCTCTGCATTGCCATCGTGCCGTTGATCAACGAGCACTGGTGGGAGAACAACCGCAACCGAGGCGCTATCGCCGCCCTGCTGGGCGTGCCGGTCCTCCTCTACACCTGGTTCGTGGCTCCGTCACCGGGATTGGTGATCTGGCATACCGCCGAGGAGTACATCTCCTTCATCGCCCTCCTGGGCTCCCTGTTCATCATCTCGGGTGGGGTGGTCATCACCGGCAACCTCGTCGGCAAGCCCAAGGTCAATGCCAGCTTCCTCGCCATTGGCGGGATCATGGCCAGCTTCATTGGGACGACCGGTGCGGCGATGTTGCTCATCCGACCGCTGCTCAAGACCAACTCCGAGCGTCGCCACAAGCTGCACACGGTGATCTTCTTCATTTTCATCGTCTGCAACTGCGGTGGCTGCCTGACGCCGCTGGGGGATCCACCACTCTTTTTGGGGTATCTGAAGGGTGTGCCCTTCACCTGGACCTTCGGCCTATGGCCTGAGTGGATGTTTGTCTGCGGCATCCTGCTCGCGATGTACTTCGTGCTCGATACCTTGCAGTACCGCAGGGAAGAGAAGGTCGACATACGCAAGGATGTGGCGCACGAAAAGCCGATCATCATCCGGGGCGGCCACAACTTCCTGTTCCTCGGTGGAGTGGTGGCGGCTGTCGCATTCTCCCTGCCCTTCGGTCCTCGAGAGGGCGTCATGCTGCTCATGGTCATCCTGGCCTGGAAGTCCACGCGCAAGGAGTATCGCGAACAGAACGAGTTCAACTTCGCGCCCATCCTCGAGGTCGTCGTGGTGTTCGCTGGCATCTTCGCGACCATGGTTCCTGCCCTGGCCCTGTTGAACGATCAGGGTGGATCCCTGGGCGTGGACACGAGCATGAAGTTCTACTGGGCCACCGGGACGCTGAGTTCGTTCCTCGACAATGCGCCGACCTACGTCTCCTTCCTCGAGATGGCGGGTGGGATCAAGGAGTGGTCGCCGCATCTCCAGGAGCATGCGATCGCCTTCACGCAGGGACATGCCGTGGTCGGTCCACAGGTCACTTGGGAAATGGCCCATGAGGCTGCCGCCAAGTGGTTGGCAGACCCGACCATCAAATCCACGGTCTACGTCCTTCCCGATCACATCCTGAAGTCGATCTCGCTCGGGGCGGTGTTCATGGGCGCCATGACCTACATCGGCAATGGCCCCAACTTCATGGTCCGGGCCATCGCCCAGGGTTCAGGCGTCAAGATGCCCTCCTTCTTCGGGTATATGGGTTGGTCCGTCCTCTTCCTGCTCCCCGTCCTCGCAGCCCAGGTGTTCCTCTTCCTCGCCTGAGTTTTCCTGGCTCTCCACCGGCGCGGTGCCGGGGATCGAGGGCAAGTCCTAGGCTTGCGGGCTGCCTCATCGCACTTGTAGGATCGACCGCATGACCAAGGAGGCGAAGCACCCTGAGGACCAGTCGACAAGCGGGCTCGGGGCGGTC
>JAJRTL010000360.1 GCA_024278315.1 Planctomycetota bacterium
CCCATACCTGCCAATCCCGCCGAGATCCTCAACAGCGACTCTTTCGGGGAGTTGTTGGAACAGCTGCGGCAGCAGTATGACCGGGTCATCGTGGATTCACCGCCGGTGCTACCGGTGGCCGATGCCCGCATCATCTCCACCAGGTGCGATGTGACTGTTCTCGTCCTGCGTGCAGAAAAGAGTACTCGCAAGCATGCCTTGGCAGCCCATGAGAGTCTCGGGACCGTTTCGGCACGAGTGCTTGGGGTCGTCTTCAACGATGTGCAGCAAGGTCTTGGATACGGTTACGGAGGCCGTTACAGCTACTCCGGATATCGTAGTCGAAGACCTGTCTCTCCGAAGGTCGAGGTCATGAATAGTCCGGGCTAACCCTGCCTGCTACTGTAGGGATGTTCACCCAGAGTGCGGATGCCACGTTCCCATGGGAGCTTCGAGGTTGTGTTCCCTCCTGTGGCCAGCATTGGACCCGGGACTTGTCCAGGTCGATCCCCTGTGGGAAACTCTTGCGCTTGGCACGACCGCAAGGTCATGCACGGATCGACGACTACCTGCCTGTGGACTCGATTCTGAATCGCTGATCGGCCCGACTCCATGGAGGCGGTCGATCCGCTCTCTCCTTGGGGTGTTCACCCTTTCGGGCTTTCACCTCCTGCTCCCCGAGCCGATTCCTGTCCCCGGAGAACGGTGATCATGTCTTCCAGATGCGTCCTGTCGCTGGTTTCCTTGCTCTGCCTTGCAGCGACTGCTGGAACCCAGGAGCGGTACGTGAGCCTCAATGGCAAGGACTCGAACACCGGTCTGGGAATCGCTACGGCATGGCGGACCTTGACACATGCTGCGGCCAAGGCGCCGACTGGGTCCATCATCCACGTGGGTGAAGGTACCTTTGGGACAGCCAGCTTTCCTGAGGGCATAGAGATCAAGGGGGGAAGGCGGCTCTTCTGGCATGGCCAGGGCATGGGCCGGACGATCGTGCTGGCCAACGCCGCCTTCCGACGATCGATTCGCTATTCCTATTCAGCAGGTACGGTCAAGGTCGCCTATACGGCTGTTTTCATCGTGCATGGAGCCGGATCGCAGGCCGACATCTGGGACATGACCCTGGATGCCAATCACCTCTCCTCGCCCACCCGACTCGCAAGTGCCGTCTATGCAGACGGTGGTAGTGGGCTTCTCCACCGGGTGGAGCTGCGTAATGCGGGAGCGGTCAAGCCTGATGGAAACCTTCGACATGTGGGGATGATTGCGAACGGGACCCATACAGGTGTTGCCAGTTGGGTCACGCTGCAGGATTGCCACGTGCACCATTGGAACAAGGTGGGGGGCGTACTGGGCGGAAAGAAGCTGACTGGAACGATCCAGAACAGCCTCATTGAAGGACGAGGGCGCCTGGGATCGGGGGGGCCGGCGCAGAATGGAATCCAGATCCAGGATGGCGGCACTCGCTACCTGATTCGCGACAACCTCGTTCGGGACATCTGGTTCACGCCCCCAGCATGGAACTCAGTGGGGATCCTCAATCTCAATGCGGGGGCCGTCACCTCTATTCGTGGGAATCGAATCTTCGGATGCAAGACCGGCTACTACCATCTTGATGGAATCTCGGGCCAGGTAACGTTCGACAAGAATCGTATCGCGGGATGTTTCTGGGGTGCGACGCTCTACAGCAACCGTCTCTTGGCTACCGGCAACGACATCGATGCTGATGTCGGAATCTACGTAGGCGGAGCTGTAAGTCCGAAGATCAACGGCAACTACTTCAGTGACTATCGAAGCAACAGTGGGTATCCCACGAAGTACGTGGCTGACGGAAACACCGCTGTCCAGGATCTGAAGCCACTGACCAAGCCTCTGGGGTTCGATCCTGCTTCTCGCATCAAGCTCGGGAGTGGATCTGGCCCCGAGGATCTGGTTACAGGAGATTTCAACTCTGATGGGAGATTGGACTTTGCAGTCGCGAATGGCGGAACGAACAAGGTCGCCTTCTACTTCGGTTCCGGAGGTACTGATTTCTCGACCATCCGGCCTCGGACCGTCGCCGTCCCGAGCCATCCCATCCTGCTGGCGACTGGCGAGTTTACAGGGAGCGTAGGACAGGATCTCATTTGTCTGGCCCAAGACGGGAAGGCCTATGTCCTCAAGAACGATGGCAAGGGTGGATTCACCCGAGGAGCGGCCTTTCAGGTCCTGCCAGGATCGGATGCGCCGACATCCATTGCCAGCGGACAGATCGACGGCCTGGACCAGGACGACTTCATCATCGGCTATCGGGGGAATGGGGTCAGCTCTGTCGGAGGCATCAAGCTTCTCTCCGTCAAGCGGTCCGTGATCAGTGTTGGCCTGGGAATCCCCGGCAAGCTACGTTCCATCGAAGACGTGGAACTGGTGGACATCGACGGAGATGCAAAACTCGATATCCTGGCAGTGGACACGACGGTGCATGTTGGAGTCAGCGACAAGCTCCAGGTCTGGATGCAGTTACCGACCTCGAGCGCATACGGGGCGCCAACAGGATATGCACTGGGGCCATTGGGACGGGGACTTGATGTCGGTGACCTGGATCAGGACGGTGATCTCGATGTTGCCGTGATTCGTGATGGCAGCCTTGATGGCTGGGTGCAGATCTTCGAAGGTCAAGGGCGTACGAGTCCGACAGGGCGCTTCGTAGAGGCTCCCGGATCTCCTTTCCGTGTCGATACCGGCGGAGAGACCATTCGCATTCTCGATCTCCAAGATGATCGTGATCCAGACAGCGATCGGATGGATGTCGTGGTGGGGCATCCCAGCAAGAACAAGATGACTCGTCTGCGGGGGTGGACAGCCGGACGTTTCGAGAGTTACAGGGGGGCACATACCGGTTTGGATCCACGGGCCTTTGCCTTTGCTCGACTCGACAGGCGGCTGCTGCCGGATCTCCTCGTCGCCGAGCGGGGCGATCATGACGTCGCCATCTTCCTCGACGATCCAGACGCGTTGATCCAGGAGTACGGAACTGGAGGGAGCGGTGTCTCCGGTCGCATGCCTCGAATCTTCATCGGCGGCGCCGCATCTCTCCCTTCGGAGGGCAACCGCAATTTCCTTGTCCAGGTTCGTCAGGCGCGGGCGTTGACGGTGGGGGTCTTTCTGTTTTCTTCGGATGCAAGTCTGGACCCGAAGGCCTGTGCGATGCAGATTTCGTTCTTGAGTCTATTCTGGATGCCAGCCATTGCCACCGACCGATTCGGTAACGGCCGATTGTCTCTGCCCATTCCAAACAACCCTGCCCTGGTTGGTGAAGACATCTATGCACAGCTAGCG
>JAJRTL010000361.1 GCA_024278315.1 Planctomycetota bacterium
CCCGGCCCCCTGACCGGGCAGTTCGGTCGTGCCGACCTCTTCGTGGATCCCTTCGATCTCCCAGCCAAGACCCAGACCTGGATTCGCGGCGATGCGATCCAAAGAGGACTCAAGGTCGCCGAGCTCTCCGCACGCCGGTCCATGGCAAGCATTGCTGGCCCCATCTCGGCCAAGTTCGAGCTCGTATTGGAGAACAGCAGCCTTACCTTCGCGGGCATGTCCCAGAACCAGAGCAAGAACCTGGGGAAGAACGCCAAACTGGTGTTCTCAGGCAAACTGAACTGGCCCAAGCTCGCCAAGTCTACGAATCCCAATCTGCCCACCCTCTGGACCAAGCTCAGCAAGCCCTTCGTCTACGTCGGTCCCAACCTCCTCATCCAGTTCACGGTCTCCGGCGCGCCCCTGAGCTCTGGGCGTCTCTACAGCGACGGGCTGGACATGACACGCACGGGCCACATCCACTTCAGCTCCGGCAAGTCCTGCGGTAGTGGGCAACTCAGCGGAGGCTACGACGGCAAGAACTACCTATTGGCCGTTCGAGGAGCGGCGGCCAACAGCGCCCTGCTCTATTTCTTCGGGAGCGACAAGGTCCGGTTCGGCGCCACCCCCCTGCCCCTCTCCCTGGATGGCCTTGGCCTGCGTGGCTGCTTTCTGGGCATGGCTCCCCTGGTCATTGCGGGCAGCGTCACCGATCGCACAGGCACGCATCGTCTGGTGCTACCCTTCTCGCTCCCGACAAGCACGCTGAGCCTCTCCACGCAGGTCCTGTACACGCAGGCTACGCCTGGCAAGAACCTCGCCACCACCAATGTCATGACCAGCCTCCTCGGCAACCGAGGACTCATCAACATGGTCTACCAGGGACGCCTCATCCGAATCGGTCCCTTCAAGGCCAACTTCGGGCCTGTCTTCCTGGTGCGCTGAACCGCGCGTTACAGTTGCAATTCCAGGAGAGGAACCCGCTCGGGGATCGCTTTCCTCGGTCCGCTGTGGTAATTCCTGGAGCCCACATGGGTCAGATCTGGATACTTGCCATCTCCATCGTCTTGCAAGCGATGGCCGCCGTTACAGCACTTCAGCTGATCAGACGGACCCGGTGGTGGCTCCCCTGGTCCCTCCTCGCGGTAGCGCTCGGCTTGATGGCTTTGCGTCGCAGCCTGACCCTGGTGCGCGTCCTGCAGCAGGGATCCCCAGAGGCAATGGACCTTTCCGCGGAGCTCGTCGCCTTGACCATTTCTGCTCTCATGGTCATCGGCATGCTTCTCCTTCGGCCTGAATTCACCATTCAGAAGCGAACCGAGGACTCTCTTCGTGAAAGCGACGCCACCTACCGCGGCATTCTCGACAACATGCTCGAGACTTTCTTTCGGATCGACCTCGAGGGTCACTTCCAGATCGTCTCGCAGGCGGTCGTCGAAATGCTCGGATACTCCGCAACGGACCTGGTAGGCACACGGGTCACCGACCTCCTCGTGGACACGCAACGCTGGCAAGATCTGCAAGAGGCCTTGGAGGATGGACGGGGAAGCGTTCGGGAGTTTCGGGCCAATCTGCGTCACAAGGACGGGCGTATCCTGGTGATCGAGTGCAATGCGAGCTATCTGCACGATGAGAACGGCAGCATCCTGGGCGTAGATGGTGTCGCACGCGATATCACACAACGAATCAGACAGGAGCATCTCACCTCGCGGCTCGGACGGATCATCGAAGACTCGCGCAACGAGATCTACGTATTCGATTCGGAGACCCTACGGTTCCAGCTCGTCAACCGTGGTGCACGAGAGAACCTGGGTCTAACGATGGAGGAGCTGGCGGAGATCACGCCATTCGACATCAAACCGGAATTCGATGAAGCCAGTTTCCGACATGCCATCCGCCCGCTCTACACCGGGGAGATCAGCGTCTCGGACTTCGAGACCGAACATCAGCGGAAGGACGGGTCCCGATACAGCGTCGAGGTTCATCTCCAACTGGCGCGATCTGAAGACCCGCCCATCTTCTTCGCCATCATTCGTGACATCACGACGAAGAAGAAGACTGAGCTGGCGCTGGCTCAAGCCCAGAAAATGGAGGCCATGGGACAACTCACAGGAGGGGTCGCACACGACTTCAACAACCTCCTGACCGTGATCCTCGGCAATCAGGAGCTCACCGCTGCAGAACTGGAGGAGGCGGGGCTGTCTTCGGCCCACCTCGATGAGGCCCATGCTGGAGCCCTGAGGGCAGCCGTGCTCACACAGAGGTTGCTCGCCTTTTCCAGGAAACAACCTCTTCGCCCCGCCGTCACCGATCTGCGTGCTGTGGTCCAGGGCATGGACGGCCTCCTCGCCCGCACGCTTCGAGCCGATATCCAACTGGAGACGATAGGAACAGCACGGCTCTGGAGATGTGAGACCGACCCGAGCCAACTCGAGAACCTGATCCTGAATCTCGCGATCAACGCACGAGATGCCATGCCCAATGGTGGCAAGCTCACGATCGAGACCAGCAACGCCGTCCTCGACGAGGTGTTTGCACTGCGACATCCTGGAGTCCAGCAGGGCCAGTACGTGATGCTGGCCATCAGCGACACGGGAGTGGGAATGACCGAGGAAGTACGATCCAAGGCCTTCTCACCCTTCTTCACCACCAAGTCGAGAGGGAGTGGCACGGGTCTCGGGCTGAGCATGGTCTACGGGTTCGTCAAGCAATCCGGAGGCTACATCGACATCTACAGCGAAGAAGGGGAAGGCACGACCGTGAAGGTCTACTTGCCCCGCTGCACGAAAAGCGAGGAGGAGAGTTCGGGCGACACAGCACCTGTGGATGACGTTCCTCGGGGACAAGGACAGAGTATTCTCGTCGTAGAAGATGATGCCGAGGTCCGCAAGCTGACCTTGGATCTTCTGCGCCAGCTGGGCTACCACACACTCGAAGCCAGTGATGGCGTGAGCGCGCTGGAGACACTCAGCAATGGTGCGGAGGTGCAACTCCTCTTGGCAGACATCGTACTGCCAGGAGGCATGAACGGAGCAGATCTCGGCAGGCAAGCCGAAGCCTTGTACCCTGATCTCAAGGTGCTCTACATGTCCGGATACACAGAGAACGCCATCATCCACAATGGGCGTTTGGATACGGGAGTCGAGCTTCTAGAGAAGCCCTTCACCAAGGGGCAGCTCGCCAGGAAAATCAAGAGGGCACTGCGGGAGAAGCCCTTGCCTGATGCGAGCCCCTGACGCAAGGTGACGGCTACTCCTCCTCGACGGCCTCGGCAGCCAGCTTGTTCTCGAGGACCTTGTTGTCCACCAGCTCCCAAACAGCCTGAGTGGCATTGTCACCGAGGCGACGCTTGGACAGCTTGATGATACGGGTGTAGCCACCCGGCCGATCCTTCATGCGGGGGCCGATCTCGTCGAAGAGCTTCTTGACCATGTCCTTGTCCTGAAGGATGGCCTGGGCCCTGCGCACATTGTGAAGCGTTTTCACCTTGCCGAGGGTAATGAGCTTCTCGGCGGCGCGACGATAGTGCTTGGCCTTGGGGATCGTGGTCACGATGCGCTCGTGCTCGAACAGCGAAGCGATGATGTTCCGCATGACAGCACGCCGATGCGTCCCGTTGCGGCCCAGCTTCTTTCCTGCTACGCGGTGTCTCATAACTGTGTTCCTTTCCTGAAGCCCCCGATCCGGAGGCCCCTTCCGGATGACTCTGGGATCAGGCCCTGATGACCTGCATGCCGAGGGACAACCCCAATTCCTGGAGCTTGAGCTTGACCTCTTTGAGGCTGGTCTTGCCGAAGTTGCGGACCTTCAGGAGTTCAGACTCGGTCAGCGAGACGAGCTCGCGAACCGTCAGGATGTTCTCCGAGTCCAGGCAGTTCTTGGCCCGGACGGAGAGGCTGAGCTTCTCAAGGGGCTGATCCAGCACCTCGTCATACTCACTCTTTTCCTCTGCGATCTGCTCGGTCGGGAGATCCAGGGTGATCGGCGCGAC
>JAJRTL010000362.1 GCA_024278315.1 Planctomycetota bacterium
CTCGATGCGTCTGACGGCGCCTTTCGGTCCAGGACCGCGAACCTATCGGTTCGCTCGGCATTGCTTCGATTCGACGACCCTCTTGGGTCGCCTCATATCTCGCGCAGCCCCCCCTGAACTCGAAATGCGCTCGTCAGACCGCAAGAACGAGCTCGGCTACGCCGATCTCGTTCTTGCTCACAACGATCTCATGAATCATCCGGGTTAGAAACTGTCCTCCCATCCTCCTTGCCAAGGGACTCTCCCCGCGGGCACTGCAGGACTGATGCAATTCTGGACACGCGTCAAGGCCTGCCCCCCATCTGCCGATCTTTTGGACAGTCGGAACTGTCATCGGGGAAGAATCGTACAGCCAGGGGGAAGCCAGCCACGACATGGGGGACTTGCGTCAGGGGAGACCAGAGAGAAGGGGACTTGCGGCTTCCGTTCTGCTCCTCCCTGGCTTCCTTGGCCTGCTCTTCTGCACGGGGTGTGGAGTCTGGTCGTCCGCGCCCGCCATGGACGAAGCGCAGGAGTACCGCCTCTCCTCGCATGAGGCGGCCTGCCTCGTGGCCGAGCTGCTCGCCAACCAGTATTCGGCAGTCAATCCCGACCAGAACCAGCCACGGGCCTACGCCATGGATCTGGGCGATGGCAACTACCGCGTCCTGTACGTACGCGGTGAACAGGGGCTCTTCCTACCGGAGGCCAATGGTGTATTCACGAGAGATCGGTTTCTCGGTGCGCAGGAACAGCCTTTTCTCGACCGTCCGCCGGCATCACCACTTGGACGCATCTGGTTTCGACACCAGCGCAGCGTGGCGCCCTACCTCGGAGGCAGCGAGAGCATTGGGGTAGAGATCCAGGCGCTAGACAACGGCAGGTGCAGCGTCCAGATCCGCTCACGATCCGAACTCAGCAATCGCAGTCGGGATCGCATCGACAAGATCGGTTATGTCCTGGATGGTGCCGAACGCCTGAAGCAAGGCCTGCAGTTCTATCGAGCGGGAGACAAGAAGAACGCGCTGCGCGTCTTCAAGAGGCTCACCGAACTCCACGACGAGGGGCTGAGCTCCGTCCACGACAGCTTGCTATCACAGGCCCATGCACTCTCTGGTCTGATCCTGCAGAGGAGGGAGCGAGGCGAAGATGCGCGGAGTGAGCTGGCCTTGGCGCGTATGCGAGCTCCTGGATCCCACGAGCTGACACTGGCCTGGTCCAGACTCATGGAGGATCTCGGTAGGCCCGGGGATGCCTTGACGGTCCTGCGCAAGTCAGCGGCCTCGACTTCGCCCGGAAGCCCGCAGGAGTGGCTCTTCTCCAGGCTCGCGCAAGCCAAGGAGCGTGAGTCGCTCCAAGCCAACTCTTACGCAACCTGCCTCTCCAAGGCACAGACCCTGCTGCGCGAGGGCCGCCACTGGGCAGCCAAGAACTGGGCCGAGCGGGCACGCGACCTGCGCCCGCGAGACGTGCAAGCCCAACGCATCCTGGCGAGGACGCTGGACGGCCTGGGCAGGTTTCGCGAAGCCAGGGACATGCGGCTGCTCTCCCTGCATGGAGGTCCGCCCGATGCAGAGTTTCTGCTCGGCCTCGCAGCGAACGAGCGTCAACTCGGCCATCCCGAAATCGCCTTGCGCCTCATCCTGCGGCACAAGGAGATCCTCGATGGTTCACAACTCGCCAAGGCGGATGCAGCCGACCTCATGCAGCAATTGGGGATCGAGGAGAGTCTCCGGATGATCCGAAGCGAGGGCAGACATGATCAGGCCCTCCCGCTCATTCTGGCCTGGATCCGTCAACAGCCTGGGCCGCGAGCCGAACTCTTCTCCGGCATCCTCGCAAGCGAAAGCCTCGAGCGGCAACGGTCCCAGGAAGGCAACCGACTCCTGGGCGCCGAGGCCCTCCCCGACGAGGATCTCCCGGGCGCTTCCGGTCTTATGCCACAGCGACCCACCGAACTCGTCGCCCCAGGCAAGTAGCAAAGTCCCTGGCGATCCATGCGCTCGGCCGGGCTATGCTCCCTGCCATGTCTCCTCGCTTCGCCCTCACCATCTGCCTGTTGCTCTGCCTCTGCGCAGGGGCATCCACGGCGCAGAAACCGTCGGAGCTCCGTTCGCCCTACACCCCACCACCCGACAACCTGGACTGGAAGCCCAAGGGTCTCGAGGTCGAGCCCTACCGTTTCGGCCTCACATCGGACTGGTTCGGGCTCCGGTCCAGCCTCGAGGAGTTCGGCATCGGCGTGGGCGCCCGGCTGCTCTGGGAGGCCTCCGAAGTCTACAAGGGTGGCTTCGAGAAGAGATGGAGGAATCGCTGGTTCACTGAGGCTGGCTTGCTCTGGGAGCTCGGACCCTCGATCGGGCTCACCGGCGGCAGCTTATATGGCGAGGCCTACTGGCGGGATGGCCCCTTCTCCAATCAGGACATCGGGAGTATCCAGATCCCCTCCAACTTCGAGGGCCCCAACGAAGTCGGGCTCCGTGAGCTCTACTACCAGCAGAAGATCTGGGAGGATCTGGTCCGCATCAAACTGGGGCGGCTGGAGGGCGGCAGGGAGTTTCAACGTCTCGAATATGGTATGGAATTCCTGAACTTCACGGGGACGCGCTCACCAGGGGCCCTCGATCCCTCGGCCTATCCCCTGCAGGACAATGGCATCGAAGTCCACGTCAAACCCGAGCAGGAGCTTAGCATCGGACTGGGTGTCTACGACCGGGACGACTCGCCGCTCCTGGCATCGGGTTGGGATGGCAATGCACTCCTCTTCAACCTCGAAGGCAAGATCGACTGGTGGGATGAGGCCAAGCGCGGCCGTATCCACATGGGGTACTTCCGCCACACGGGTGGGTTCGCGGACGGTGACGGCAAGGTCCGCACGCGCAACTGGGGTTGGTATGTCGGCGGAGAGAAGGACCTCCTCCGGACCGAGACCAGCGACGGCGGCGCCAGAAGCGTTTCGCTCCTGGCCAACTTCACCTACGGGGATCGCTGGGTCAGCTCTACCAAGAGGCACTGGCAGTTCGGTCTACGCTTCCAGGGTCTCATCCCCACGCGCACGCACGACAGCATCGGCATCCTAGGCAGCTATCTCCAACGCAACATCAAGTCGGGTTGGCCTCAGGACAGGAACGAGTTCCTCCTCGAGGCCTACTACCGCATCGACATCGGTGGCTTCCTCTTCCTCCAACCCGACCTCCAGTACTTCGTCCACCCCGCCGGCCTCTCCACCCGCCCCGACGCCTGGATCGCCACCCTCCGCGCCACCCTCGTCTTCTAGCCCGGATGAGTCATGACCTCGATCCCCTGAGGGGCCGACTCGGATGAGTCATGAGATTGTTGTGAAATCGTGATTGAAAGCTGTGAACGCCACGGGCTCCCATGACAGCTTCGAACCGAGCAAGGTGAAACGATTCCGATCTGCAGTCGTAGACTCTGTGACAAAAGATCCCAGGGTCCCACGATCATCACAGGGCACACAGCATTCGACGCGGAGGAACCAGGGATGCCCTGGCCCATCGCGGGCTTGATACACAAGACAGGAGATTCCTCATATGAAACGTCCAGTTAGCGACATCGCTTTCACACGAGCCGTGAAGGACATACAAGTGCGTCAAGGCTCACGCGAGTCCTATGCAAAGATGGAAGAACGAGGAGGATGGACGAACCGAATCGTTCCGGACATGGCTGCCTTCATTGGAGAACGTGATTCCTTCTATCTAGCCGGGACGATTCATGAGATCGTTGTGAGCAAATGCGAGATCGGCGCAGCCGAGCTCGTTCTTGCGGTCTGACGAGCGCATTTCGAGTTCAGGACGGCTGCGCGAGATATGAGGCGACCCAAGAGGGTCGTCGAATCGAAGCCATGCCGAGCGAACCGATAGGTTCGCGGTCCTGGACCGAAAGACGCCGTCAG
>JAJRTL010000363.1 GCA_024278315.1 Planctomycetota bacterium
CGCGCGGGTGGGGAGCTGCCGTATCCAATTGAAGCGGGGGTTGGCTGACAACGAGATGTCGCACTTCCGCTACGATGTGACGATGCACGTCGACGCGCCCATCCGAGAACTAGATCGGGGTTCTGCCACGGTCTGTGAGGCCCGGAAAGCCTGGAGGAGATCGTCAAGCACTTGACGGAGAGTCCCCAGGCTCTGTGCGTGCTGGGCATGAAGGACCGGCGTCTCCAGCCCATCCTGGAGGCCATGAGTGCCATCGAGCGGGGTGAGGAGGGAAGCGTAGAGGGCTTGCGTGGTCACCTGCAGCAGGTCGTCGCGTGTGGAATACACATCGAAGACCTCTATGCCTTGAGTCCCGAATACGAGGTCGAAACACGCCCCTCCAGCGAGTGGGGACGCTTCGACGCTCTCTTCCGACGCAAGGGTGAGTCCTGCGCTGCCAGCTGGCCAAGCCCTGTTCGGATCGAAGGAGACAGCCACCCCGCTTGTGCCAATGTGCCCTACCAGGAGACCCACCCCGATGCCCTCGGGGACGAGTTGCGGAATCACATTCGTGAATACTTGCCCGAGTACATGGTGCCCACATCGGTCGTCGTGATGGACGCATTTCCATTGACAGCCAACGGCAAGATCGATCGGAACGCCCTGCCGGCTCCCCAGTCCACGGGATCGACAAAGGTAGAGTACTCCGTTCCTGCGGGCGAGCTGGAGGAGACGATCGCTGGAATCTGGAAGGGGCTTCTCAATCTCGAACGCGTGGGGCGCCAAGACAACATCTTCGACATCGGTGCCCACTCCCTCTTGGTCGTAGAAGCCAACGCCCAGCTCTCAGAGAAGCTCGGCAAGCGCTTGCCGCTGGTCAACATGTTCCGCTTCTCCACGATCGCATCCTTGGCTGAACACCTTGGCGGCGATGCCCGTCCGTCACAATCCACTCGCTCACGCGCCCAGGATCGTGAGGGACGCGCCAAGGCGGCAGCAGACCGTCGCCGTGCTGCTCGTCTGAAGCGGGTCAAGGGGGGCGGTGGATGAGCAAGGACACGTTCATCGCCATCGTCGGCATGGCCGGCCGGTTCCCCGGTGCGAAGAACATTCAAGAATACTGGACCAATCTTCAAGGTGGTGTCGAGTCCATTCTTCGGTTGAGCGACGAGCAGCTCCTCGCCGCAGGAGTGTCCCGATCGGATCTCTCGGATCCGAGCTACGTCAAGGTCTGTCCTGTGCTGGAGGACATCGACAAGTTCGATGCTGCCTTCTTCGGCATGAGTCCGCGAGAGGCCTCGGTGATGGATCCCGCTCATCGGCTGTTCTTGCAGTGCGTGTGGGAGGCCGTGGAGCACTCCGGGAACGCCTGCTTGCATAAGGACGGAAAGGTGGGCGTCTTCGCCGGGTCCGGCGCGCCTCTCTACTGGGCGAACAACCTCAAGACCAATCCCGAGCTGATGCGTGCCATGGGGGACTTCCTCGTCCGGCACACGGGAAACGACATGAACTTCCTCGCGACTCGTGCCTCCTACGAGTTCGATTTCCGAGGTCCGAGCATCAACGTGCAGACCGCTTGCTCATCGGGACTGGTCGCTACCCACCTTGCCAAGGAGAGCTTGCTGAAGGGTGAATGTGACATCGCGATTGCAGGTGCGGCAACCGTATTGGTGCCCATGGCTCAGGGCTACCACTACAAGGAAGGGGAGATTCTATCGCCGGATGGCCACTGCCGCCCCTTCGACCGCGACAGTGCTGGGACGGTCTTTGGTAGTGGGGTCGGGTGTGTCGTGCTGAAGCGCCTCGACGATGCCCTCGACGATGGTGACACGATCCATACGGTGATACGCGGATCCGCCATCAACAACGATGGCAGTGCCAAGGTCGGCTATTTGGCCCCGGGAGTGGATGGTCAGTCGGATGTAATCCGGGCCGCACTGGCTGATGCCGATACAGAGCCCGGGCAAATGAGTTACGTCGAGACCCATGGAACGGGCACACTCGTCGGCGATCCGATCGAGCTGACCGCTCTCCAACAGGCCTTCGATGGCTCGGATACAGACTCTGGTTCCTGTGCGATTGGTTCGGTCAAGTCCAACATCGGCCATCTCGGTGAAGCAGCTGCGATGGCATCTTTGATCAAGGCAGTCCTGGCCCTCAAGAACAGGCAGATCCCCCCAACATTGGGTTACCGCAATCCCAATCCTGAGTTCGATTTCGAGAGCAGCTCGTTCTTCGTGAACGACCGCCTGCGAGAGTGGAAAAGTCCAGAGCCCCTGCGATGTGGAGTCACTGCGTTGGGGGCAGGTGGAACGAACTGCCACCTGGTCCTGGAGGAAGCACCTCCGGGTCTCGAGGGTGAAGGGGGGCGAGACGAGCAGATCTTGATGCTGTCAGCGAAGTCTGCGGCATCGCTAAAGGTGGCCCGGACCAGGCTCGCCGACTATCTGGAGTTGCACCCATCGGCAGATCTGGCAGATGTGGCCTACACGCTGGCAGTGGGTCGTCGGGAGTTCACTCATCGCCATGTGGTCATCGCAAAGACGAGCGCTGGAGCTTGCGCCGGGTTGCGGGAGACCGTCCCGTTGAGAGGCGACGGTTCCGTAGCCGAGAAGTCCCATTCGCCCGTAGTCTTCTCATTTCCGGGCGGTGGGGCACAGTACGCTCAGATGGGACGAGGCCTCTACGACAGTGAGCCTGTCTATCGCGATGTCATCGACGAGTGCTTTGAGATCTGTTCGTCGAAGTTGGGCTTGGATCTTCGTTCCGTTCTGTTCGCAGGGGCCGAGGCTGCCACCGATCCGGCACGTTCATTGGCGAGGCCATCCATCGGGTTACCTGCCCTGTTGGCAACGGAGATTGCATCCGCGAGGCTCTACGAATCATGGGGCGTGATACCTGAGGCCCTGCTGGGACACAGCATGGGAGAATGTGCGGCGGCTTGTTTCGCCGAAGTGATGAGTCTTGAGGATGCTCTGCGCCTGGTCGTCCTGCGTGGACGATTGTTCGAGCAGGTCGACGCGGGCAGGATGGTCGGTGTTTGTCTGCCTGAGAAGGACTTGCGATTATTGATGCCGGCGGGCCTGGACATTGCCGCCGCCAATGCGCCTGACCTGTGTGTAGGGTCAGGTCCGGCAGATTTGATCGGGCAACTGTCAGAGCGATTGACGAGCCTCGACCATGAGTGGACACCCATCCACATCAACGTGGCCGCTCACTCATCCATGTTGGAGCCCATCCTGGATGAGTTCCGCGCCATGCTCGAGACGATCCGGCTCAGTGCTCCGAGCATTCCGATCGTGTCCAACCTCACGGGAACCTGGCTGACCGATGAGCAAGCCATGGATCCAGACTACTGGACCCAGCACCTACGAAACACGATCCGGTTCTCTGACTGCGTGCAGACCTTGCTCGGCGAGCGCGACTACGCATTTCTGGAACTCGGGCCCGGGCGTGCTCTGACCTCTCTCGTCAAAGCCCAAACCGACTACCGACCGCGGGCGGTCAACTCCATGCGCAGCTTCAAGGAAGACTGCGGTGATCTTCAGTACGGCCTGTTGGCCCTCGGGCAGCTGTGGACCGTGGGAGCGGAACTGGAGCGAGACGCTCTTTACGCAGAAGATCTGCGATGCAAGGTTTCCCTTCCCACCTATGCGTTCGACGAACAGTCCTACTGGGTAAAGCCTGGCAAGCCAAGCGGCCATATTTCTGCTCGTGATGGCGAACAGCATCGTATCGAGGATCTCGACCAGTGGTTCAGCACGCCGGCATGGACACCTGCACCATTGGTTTCGGCCAACGCAAGCTCGAGTCAAACGTGGTTGCTGTTTACCCAGCAACGCGAGTTCGTGGATGCGATGCGCGGTGTGGGTGGAGGACAGCGGATCATCACGGTCGTTCCAGGAGTTGACCTGGAGCAACTGTCTTCCGATGCATGGACCTTGGATCCTGCAGAGACGAGCCAATACGTGGAGTTGTTGGATCGTCTAGAAAAGTCCGGTCTTGTCCCTCAACACATCGTCTACATGTGGAGCCTCGGCCCAGCTGACGGGACTACGATCCCTGCTAGCGAGACGGATGCGGTCGACAGGGACACCTACCTTGCACGATCTCCATTGTGCTTCAACGCGGCTGTCTCCGTCTCACACGCCGTCATCAGTTGCCTTGAGCGAGCTCAGCTTTCCTATGTCAGCAAGGGGGCCTTTCTAGTCAACGGAGAGTCCTCCGATCCGATGCAATCGCTCTTGCTCGGTCCAGCCCTGGTGACTCCGCGTGAGATGCCGACGATCACCTGTCGTCTGATCGATCTGTCCGCGACGGACAGCCGGGGGCCTTCATCGACCTCTCCTTGGGGCCAGCTTGTTCGGGAGCTGATGGCCGAGACCGAAGATCGCATCGTTGCCCTACGACGCCATTCGCGGTTCGTTCGTCGCTTGAGCAAGGTGGCAATGCCCCAAGCGAGCGAAGGCTCGGGTTGGACCGAGACTCGCGGGGCCGTCCTGATTACGGGTGGCCTGGGGGGCTTGGGACTGGAAGTGGCACGGCATCTGGCCCAGCACGGAACCGTCAAGCTAGC